>NZ_JAVAYA010000054.1:0-3149 GCF_041954855.1 Agrobacterium sp. LR_9 | reverse complement strand
AGACAAATCGTCCTCCTTCGGCCTGCAGCTCTCCCTGTCCTCGATCGGCTTCGATATCGGCAAGTCGAAGGGCTATGACGAGACGCTGACGAATGCCTCCATCACCGCCGCCGGCAATGTCTCGCTGACATCGGGCCGCGATACGGCGCTTCTGGGCGGCAACATCATCGGCAGGACGGTCGATCTCGATGTCGGGCGCGATCTCACCATCCTCTCGCCGCAGGCTCAGGGCTGGCGGGACGGCTTCTCCTTCGGTCTGACGGTTGGCGTCAACCCCGCCGACTGGAGCGTTCGCGGCTCGAAGGAGGACGGTTTCAAGGCATGGTCCTCCGGCTCGGGGATTGTCGCGGCACAGGGCATCGACATCAAGGTTGCCGAAGACACCACGCTGGTCGGCGCGCTGCTTCAGGCGACCGATGGCGATATCAGCCTCGATACCGGCACACTGACGGTGGCCGACCTGAAGGATACCGACCAGTACAAGAACGTTGGCGGGTCTATCGGCATCAGCGGCGGTGGGCTGAACTCCGTCGGTTTCTC
This sequence comes from Agrobacterium sp. LR_9, assembly GCF_041954855.1. Taxonomy (NCBI): domain Bacteria; kingdom Pseudomonadati; phylum Pseudomonadota; class Alphaproteobacteria; order Hyphomicrobiales; family Rhizobiaceae; genus Agrobacterium; species Agrobacterium sp. LR_9. Next base: position 2,609 of record NZ_JAVAYA010000054.1, on the reverse strand, counting down.
TTATGAGAAGAAGGACAAGCAGGGCGAGACCCGCACGACGCTCGATGCCTCCGGTGAATTGAATGTCACGATTCGTGATGCCGACAAGGATGGTGTTGCCGGAACGGAAGCGGACAAGGCTGCCGCCGAGGAGCTTCTCGCCTCCATCAACAAGGATGCCTCGAAGTATCAGGAAATCACCAATGACAGCTACACCAAGCTGTCGGGTGAGCTTGATGTTCAGAACCTGATCGAGTTTGGCGATAACATCAAGGCGATCCAGAACTATCAGCGAGCCCAAAATGCGCTGGCTCCGGGAGAGATCGCGGCTCAGGGTGGCCGGGCTGTCGATGTCTGGCGCAAAATGATCATCAATGGTGCGTCACCGGAAGAAGCAACAGCGCTTGGTAAGAGCGATCTTTTTGCGTCAACGGTCTCGATGCTAGAAAGCCATGATTCTGCCCTGCGGCACTACGGCTCGGAGGCTGCGATTCCCGTTTCCGTTCGTCAGGCAATAGCGCTTGGTCAGCTTGTTCTCTTCGGCCAAGCTGCCGGTGATGCAGGAGTGCGGATTTCTGTTTCATGCGGCACATTCGGGACATGCAGCGTCGAGTTAGCAGAATTCGAGGCGTCGCTTGCTAACAACGTCGAGGCGGTCAATGAGCAACTTGCGCTGGTGCGGAAAGGGTTTGTTTCGGCAATCATCGACAGCAGCAGCCCTCTGGCGGCGGCCTATGTCGCGTTTCAGGCGCTCCTTCAATGTGTCGAGGGCGACCCCACTGGCGGAGCAGAGGATTTGCTTGCAGCCTATAGAGGTAACCAGACGCTTGTCCACTCCATGCTGCGGCAAGCGGAAGGTCAGGCAAGCGCATCGAGTGTCATTTCCGCCCTTCTTGATTTCGAGCAGGATCGTAACGGGACTGTATTCGCTGAAAGCTTTACAGGCGCCACACGCGCAATGACCACGGCAGAGCTCGTAGTTGTCGGTACTATTATTACCACAGTAGCTGTCGGCGGGATTACTATTGCTGTCGCGCCTGAGCTTGTTGCGATCGTAAAATTGTGCGGTATTAGCCCAGCATGTTATACTGCTGCAGGAGTCCCTGTTCAAACCATCGGTATAACGGCTGGGGAAATCGCGGCGGGAGATGCCCTCGGCGGCGGGACGCTGGTAGTAGGTGCCGGTGCGATCGCAAAAGCGGACGATATTGCTGACGCGTTGCGGCTCCGGCAAAGTGCGGAAAACATCGCGACAGGAAGACGTCTGAATAGCCAACTGATCGGGCTGGAGGTTGCAAGCGGCCATGCGTTTGAGAAGCACTTGCTGGGCGGAGAGTTTGCTGATTTGGGTATAACCACACGAAGACAATTTCAGGATTTCGTTGAAGGAATCGTATCCAATCCAGCAGTTGATCGTCGATACACTAAAGATGGAACAGTTTTTTATCTGGATCACAAAACTAGAACGGTTGTCATAAGTGGACAGAGAGGGGAAGCAACCGCATTTAGACCCGAATTCGATGTAGGGTGGGATACCTACATCAATTCCTCAAGTGTTCCGAAAAATAAACTGCCGCTGGAGCATGATTCAGTACCGAACGGGAGAACTTACTGAAATGACAAAGTTATTCGAGTTAGGTCTCACTGAAGAGGAGATACTATATATCGTGGCTGCGAGCTTTACTGTTATTCAGCATGTCCCAAAGAAATCTTTACCAACTTACACTGGGTTTACAGACGATGAAATCCGTCGATTTATAATAAAAGTCGAAGATTTTATTCATTCAAACGGTATAGAAAGATAAAACTTGTCGTAGATTCTTGATACATGTTTGACAAAAATATTTTGAGCAAGGAACCTTGCGAAGATATAAGCCGAGCGCTCAAAGGTCCAGTCGCTGGTTGGCGATGTCTCGATCCTTGCCGGTTACAGCGTATGCGACGGCGGCAGCCTGTGCGCGAAGGGAACCGCTCCTGGCGATGTTCTTCTGAACGGCGCGCTGGTCAGCGCCTTCGACAAGCTCTCGATCGACGCCACCGGCAAAATCGACATGGGTGTCGTCAGTGAGGAAGTTCATAACCGCTACAAGGAATGGGGTTTCAAGGGGCTAGGCTGGGGTTCGGTCAAGCAAGCGTGGAACGATGTCGATACGACCGTCACCCGGCTTTCGGGCAATGACGTCTCGCTCAATGCCAAGGGTCCGATCACCGGAACGGGCGTGAAGATTGCTGCCGTCAACGACCTTCTGATGAAGACCGATGACACGATCCGGCTGGAAGCGGCGCAGGATGCGCTTTATTTCACGGAGAAGGGTTTTTACGTCGGGCTGAGCTTCCCGGGATCGGCCGGCATAGACGCCGCACTGAAGGGCGGCTCCGGCGGACAGATCCTGTCCGGCCTTGCCGGCATCAATCCCATCACCGCCAAACTCGCAACGCTTGCCAATGCCGACAATGGACTTGCGGCGGGGCTGGCTGCCGTCAATCTGGCGACCACAGGTGCTTCCGTTTTCGGGAAGCCAGCGTCCGAACTCAGCAAATTGGGTATCGATGGCGGTGGTGCGGCGGTTGGCAAAGGATTAAACGACCGCCTCAATCCGCTATCGCAATTCACTGATGAAAACGGCAAC
>NZ_JAVAYA010000053.1:0-3207 GCF_041954855.1 Agrobacterium sp. LR_9 | reverse complement strand
CTCCTTCAAAAGAGTAAACAGTCGCTCAATTTTTAAATAGAGTTCTGTTCCGCGATCAACAGATATGAGTTTTTTTCTTGCCCAATAAAGGGCATCATCAACCAACTCGTCAACAATAATGTAGTTATCCTTGTCACCACAAAGAGCAAAATTCCCTTGATACTCTTTCGATGATAATCGAAACAAAGCACGTGCAAGCGGACCACTCGTGGCTTCTCTCGGACAATTCCTCTTTCCGGCGACAACCGAGGGGTTTGAAACGTCGAGCGCCAAACTTAAAAGCCCTTCAAATATTCTACACTTAATCGAAGTAAACGTGAATAGAAAATCGTCCTTTTCTCTTCTCTTGATATAGAAACATCATATAGATATATACATCTATTTGCCTTTTAACAAAAGAACTTTGCTTGTCGTAGTTTAATATATGAAATGATATTTCATCGAAAATATCGGTTATGCAATCCCAAAACGCATCTGCATTTCTCCCATAATAATAAGGAAATTCTAATTTATTTTGAACAAAATCATGGAACTGATCTTCCGTTTCAATGTTCAGAAGGTCTAGCTTTATCTCTTTCAGTTTATTCCTCCTGCTCTGTTTTCAATCATTTCGAGTTTCTTATAGTGATCAGGTGAATAATATATCATTCCATCGTTGGAATACACCAATCGCGCCTTTCCACGATAACCACCTTGGTAACCGATATCCGCAGGTCGAGCTATCGCGGGCGACGACAATTATCCAAGCCCGGAAGCGGGAAGTGGAGGATATTGCACGAGCCATCGCAAATCGCGGCGTGGTCTGGGGACGTGAGGTGATGGATATTTCTAAGCCAAAGGGGATGGGGTAGGGTGATTCACGCTGGAATGTAAAATTGCCGGGGAACTGAGTTGGTGTCACCTCTCAGTGCCAATCACTTCAGGACGCCATGAACCTGAGAAATAGCCCGGATCAGGACACAACAAGCGCCATATTTCACCACTCTCTCTACAGCGAAACTTACGCTCGGCCGGTTCAAAGAAAATAGTCTTATCTTCTACGATTTCTTCGCACTCTCCTCTTTTTACTTGCTCTTCGAGCCAAGCTAAAAATCGCTGATATTCGCTTAAGCTTCTGAAGGAGGAAATTTCTTCCCAGTCACAGTTTTTCATTGTTTTATCCAGTTGGGATTCAATGGGTTGATCGATCGATCGAAATAGATTTGATTACCGCCGCCGACGAGCGCCCTCTGTTGGGCCGCAACGCCCTCAAACAATTTCGTGCCTGGAGGCACCTCCATTTCGACTATTCGCGTCGCTTTATTACCCCAATTTTGATCGAGTGCACTATCGATAACAGATTGCAAAGGCCCCCTAGGCTTTGCCGTAGTCCAGTAACCGCCAGCGGGGTTTCCATCGTCACTGATCACGCGATAGAGGGTCGTGGGCTTGGTCGTCACCACTTCGTCATAGGTTCCGCTTCTAAACGTCTGCGCGATGTCATTTGGAAGCGGCCCTTTGTTTAAGGGATTATATTTTGCTATTACATCCTTGCTGATCGAATACTCGATCGCCTCTTTCGACAACCACTTGCCAGCAGTTGTTTCGTAGAGTCGCAAAGCTCCACTTGCGATGACCTTCCCGGTGAGTTTGGCGCCCGACGCGACGAATGCGGGGCTTGGTGTCAGAAGAAAAACCTCATCTGCAGTTTCGATTGCTCCCGGCTTGTCGCTGTAGAAGACTTTCCGGCGGACGTCGCTGAAGCTTGTCTCGAGGAAACCTGTAACATCTGCTGCACCAAGTTCCCCGTAGATGCCACCCGCGTTGGATGGTGTTGAATTCACCACGTCGTTCAGGACCTTGACGAGTGAGGTTTCACCGACCGTGTCATAGCAGAGCTCATAGATGAACATGGCGGCAGAGATCTTCGCCTTGGTCTTCTCGATCTCGAGCGACAGTGCAGCAGGATTGATCGTAAGGTCGCCGGAAAGCGCCTTGTCGAGCAGCCCTTGTAATTGAGGCACCAACGTTTCGAGTTCGGACTTCGCGTTGGAAACTGCAATCTCGGCCTGACGCATGCCCTCAGCATTCTGCGTCTGGAATTTTACTTCGCAACCGAAGCCATTGGTTTCGCAGCCTTCCCGTCTTATCAGCGGTTCGCCTGTAGAAAAATCAAGCTTTATACCGTTTGCAATTGCGGCCTTGATTTCAGCCGGGACCTTGCTCGCCGAACCATAGAAACCAACCGCGTCGTTCCAGACACGCTGGCTTGAGACGAATTGCTGGATCTCTGGGGCTTCGATAGCGCGTGCCGCTTCAGTCGGCGTTAGACCGTTGGCCAGCAGACGCCTATAGTAGTCGACGTTTTCCGGCCCTTCCGCAGCGATGGCTTCCGGAATGGCGGCGTTCATAGCCCGCTGATAGTTCCGGATCGCCTTGATGTTATCGCCGAACTCGATCAGATTCTGGACATCGAGTTCACCCGACAGCTTGGTATAGCTGTCCTTGTTGATTTCCTGATACTTCGAGGCATCCTTGTTGATAGAGGCGAGTAGCTGCTCGGCTGCCGCCTTGTCGGCCTCCGTTCCAGCAATGCCGTCCTTGTCCGCATCGCGGATGGTGACGTTCAATTCACCGGAGGCATCGAGCGTCGTGCGGGTCTCGCCCTGCTTGTCCTTCTTCTCGTAGGAGAAACCGACGGAGTTTAGCCCACCGCCGCTCATGCCGATAGACCCGCCAACGTTCTTGTACTGGTCGGTATCCTTCAGGTCAGCCACGGTCAGTGTGCCGGTATCGAGGCTGATATCGCCATCGGTTGTCTGAAGCAGCGCACCGACCAGCGTGGTGTCTTCGGCAACCTTGATATCGATGCCCTGTGCCGCGACAATCCCCGAGCCGGAGGACCATGCCTTGAAACCGTCCTCCTTCGAGCCGCGAACGCTCCAATCGGCGGGGTTGACGCCAACCGTCAGGCCGAAGGAAAAGCCGTCGCGCCAGCCCTGCGCCTGCGGCGAGAGGATGGTGAGATCGCGCCCGACATCAAGATCGACCGTCCTGCCGATGATGTTGCCGCCCAGAAGCGCCGTATCGCGGCCCGATGTCAGCGAGACGTTTCCGGCGGCGGTGATGGAGGCATTCGTCAGCGTCTCGTCATAGCCCTTCGACTTGCCGATATCGAAGCCGATCGAGGACAGGGAGAGCTGCAGGCCGAAGGAAGATGATTTGTCC
>NZ_JAVAYA010000052.1:0-3446 GCF_041954855.1 Agrobacterium sp. LR_9 | reverse complement strand
GATCCAGACCGGAGCCTATATCGGCGAGGACGATGTCATCCGCATCGAGGACGATTATAAAAGGCAATAGAATTGCGGTGCGCATCATCAGCGAAGTTTCTGATAAACTCACATCTTTTTTATCGCTTCCATCATTGCATCGACCGATTTAGCCCAAGTGAATCTGCTTCTAACAAATTCTCTCATGTCGCGGCATTCTTCAGCACTAGGAGGCAATGACATCAAACTGATCATAGCCTCAACCCATTCTTTAGGATCGTGCGGTCTACAAAATAAAACGCCTTGCTCAAGGATCTCCGTCATCGCGGGTCGGGAGCTGCAGATGGCTGGCACACCCAAAGCTAGCGCCTCGAGCGGAGGCAAACCAAATCCCTCGTAGAGACTAGGAAACAACAATCCTTGTGAATTTTTAACAAGTGAGAAGAGTTCAGCGTCTGACAGCTTCCCCGTGAAGTGAATTTTTGAACTATAGTACGCCAATTTTTCGTTATTGTGTCCAGCTCCCACAACAAATATCTTGCAATCAGGAAAACCCGGAAGAAGGGCTGCGTCAAATATCACTTTCAAATTCTTATGGTAATCGAAAGAACCTATGCAAACAAAGTATTGCCCTTGCTCTTGAATGTCATTTAAGTCGTCGCTATCGGGATCAAAAATCGTGACACCATTATAAGCGACCGAAATCTTACTCATAGGAATAGAAAGCTCTCTTGAAATGCTTTCCGCGCTACTATGACTAACCGTTAAAATATGAGTCGCCTTACTTGCAATGTAAGCGTACTTATTCTTCCAATCGTCAATCGTTTTTCGAGGAAAAAGATCCGGAAACAGAAGCGGTATCACGTCGTGTATCATGACCAAGGAGTTACCATTCAAATCCTCTGGACACCAATGAATAGACGGATAGAAATTAACAACTTTACTGCCTGCATCATTTCCAAGAGGTAATTGATCTTTATTTTGGCGGCTCCGCAATTCTGCCAAGTACTCCCGCGCTACTCGACCGATACCTCTTTGATCCCTCAGCGCTTCCGCAGCAAAATTAATAGTTATGTCACCAATCTTAATTTCGATGAAACCCGAGAGTTTTTCACTACTTAAGATTTCTTTTTTGGGAAAACGCTTTCTGATCGCCCGGCGAATAATGCGCTCCGGATTCAACTTCCTCGAAGCCGAGACGATCTTGAGCAGTTTATTTCTTTCCAAAACGTCTATTTTTGACCTCAAAAAGAGAACTTCGTGGTTGAGCGACCCAATTCGTTCATGGAGGTCGTCTAGTTGTGACTTTGTGCCAGCCAATTCGGCCGCAATGACTGAAAGCTCATGCGGAATAAAACCATCAGCGAAACTGGGCTCTTTGTCTAAAAAAGACGCAAGCGCCTTTTTTTCCCTTGCCAAATAAAACCGATAGTCATTGTTGACATACGCGACTTCGTAAGAAATAGAATGCATATTTTGATCGAGATCATTGCAGGCTGCGCCGACGTAATCTCGCGTAGCAATTATCAATACCCAAGGACGAAATTCAAGCCAGTTATTATATGAGAATAAATGATCAAAATCAGCGCCCAAATTTACCCTTAAAAAGTGGACTGACTTACTGGGTAGCACGAAGCGTTCACAGATCTGATTGAATGAGAAAACCTGTTGCCTTACTTTATTAAATCGCCTCCCAATCGAACAAGTCGATAAGACATTCGGACGACTACCATCAGCGGTGAGATTTTCACCTAAATGGTTGGCGTCCGCAGATAGTACGCAATGAAGGTTTTCGTCATTCGGACGGAAATGCTCAAATAGGTTGAGTATAGATATGTCGCGATGGATGTTGAGCCCGCTCCACCCTCTCTCATAAAGACCTTTGGTGATCGATTCGCGGTCGGGCGAATCTGCATGGATGTCGATATAAAAGCCGTTTTCCTCAGATTTGAACATACGCCACAGAAGAACGTCTTCCATATTTTTTGAAAATGAAACAAACTTCGACATCATTACACCCATACCTATACTTCCGAAGTAACACGTCACATTGACAATGAAATCACTGTCGCCGCAATATCAGATCTACATAGTCTCCAGAACTAATAACATCATCAACAGACGACGAAGAAAAATGCACTTCTGTTCCATTGTGCAGCAGCCTATTAATACTAAAGCCCGCCTCCAGAATTTCGCCTACAAAACTATGCGGATCTTGCCCCATTTCTTTGTATGCAATTGGACTAAACTCCATAACTATAGTGAGACCCTCCTGCTCTTTAAGCCAGTTCCGCATGCCCTTCCAGACATTTATTTCATAACCTTCAACATCTATTTTGATAAAATTTGGTGACACTTTTCGTTTGAATTTGCGCTCTACGTCCTGGATCAATAACGGCATTGTCGTGACGTTAACGCGCTCACTTCGATGGGATCCCTCTACGTCAAGCAATGTGGCGCTACCGACGTAATCTCCAATTTTATTTATATGGACCTCTTTCCTTTCATCACCCAAGGCAACATTTGCGACCTCTACAAAACCTGAGAAGCCGTTTACTGCAACGCTCTTTATCAATCGAGAATGCAACGCAATTTGGGGCTCCGCACCCAGTACGAACCCCTGCTCACCAACGATATGAGCCGCCAACAAAGTGTAAAATCCACAATTCGCCCCGATATCGAAAAACACATCGCCTTTTTTCAGGTTTTTTTGAAGAAACGTAGTAACCCATGGCTCCCAACGTCCTTCAGCCATGATATGAGGTGTCAGAGAAATATCCATGCTGTCTAGGAATATTTTCCTTCCAAAAAACGTCTCCGTTAGGACAGTTTTCTCTCCAATATACTGGCACATCCTATGTATTGCCTTCGATGGCGTCGAATCTACATGCAAGCAGTCAGCCATATTGTAGAAGAAACTCTTGATACTGTCGCCCTTTTCAGAAATATCGAAAATACGCAACACTATATATACATCATTAGAAAAGCATATTTCGCTTCTACCAACATACTGCATTAAGGTAGAGGGATCAATTTCCGTAATTTTTCCTTTATGGATCAGCACATACTTTGATGAATCTATATCCTTACGTGAGTGAACTTCATGCAAGCCCAACGAAACTATTTCACCCCAAGAAAATTCCTCCTGCGAGTAAATCGTTCTTGTTTTATTCTCTAGCCATTTCAACGCCTCGATGAGATGTGTATCCATTTCGTCCCCCGGTTTTCGAATTTCGTTCTTAGCGACTAAAAAATAGCCGCGTCTTGATTATATGTTTGTTCGCAAAACACTAGGCATTTTGTACCTTTTCTAAAGTCGTCCACGAAAAAGTAGGAGATAGCATACATCAGCACGTAACAGTCTACTCGTGAACCGCCAGCACGGCCTCTGCCTCATATATGGCGCAGACGATGTGATAAAACGTGCTTGCCGGCGCCGGCTCGTCGAGCATCGGCCTGTCGGCCGA
>NZ_JAVAYA010000051.1:0-3702 GCF_041954855.1 Agrobacterium sp. LR_9 | reverse complement strand
GCTTCAAGTCAGCTCGACATCTCCAGCGTTTCGTCTCCTTCATGACCCGGTCGCCAATCTCTTCCACATTCCACGCCACGATATCCCGTCCCACCATCACTGTGAACTGAGAACCGCAGCCATGCAAATGTGGAGTGAGGTCGCGCGAGTGCAAGCTGCGTGAGAGGAAACGGCGCTTACCAATCTTCGCCGTAGCCCTTTAACTTTACGGTGCCCTGCCCAACGCATGTATTTATCCCGATCACTTAGAGATTAGGTAAGCAGCCTCGCCTTCTGCAGTTGACAACGTACAAGCGCACAACACCCATTTTCTCGGCATGGATATGGCGATGCTGCGTTACGCTTACAATCGATGTGGTTGGGCGCGAAAGCCGTGACTGATGCGAATATTGAAATAATAGATCTGATATTTGCATTTAACCTCGATGTCTGGTGAGCTTAGCGTCAGGCGGGATGTTCGGGAGAGGGCATCGCTACTGGTGGCTACGCCGGTCAGGCAGGGAGGAAATCATGCCGCTTCTTTTGAGAGCGCTATCGCCGCTGGCGGTGGCGCTGAGTGTCTTATACGCTTCAACATCGCCTGCATTCGCGCAGGCGGGCGACGCCGCCATGCGGTGTGCGGAGTTGAATTCATTTACATTATCTGCAAATGCAATCACCTTGCCAACGTCTGGCGCCAGGGTGACATCAGCGACTTTCGTGGCGTCCGACGATACGGCCAATCAGAAAGGTGAATTTTGCAGAGTTTTGGGCGAAACATCACCCGTCGATCCTCAAGCGCCTAAGATATTATGGCAGGTCAATCTGCCCACCAGCTGGAACGGAAAGCTGCTGCAGTATGGCGGTGGCGGATATAATGGCAGCATTCCGCCGACTACCGAAAAGACGACGCTCGGCCTCGACGTGGTGCCGACCCCGCTTGAGCAAGGTTATGTCACTTTCGGAAGCGATTCGGGCCATCAGGCACCGAATGCTGATGATGCCTCTTTCGGAAAAAATGACGAGGCCATGCTGAACTATGGATACATGCACATCAGAAAGACTCTCGATGTGGCAAAGGCACTCGTCGAAAGACGTTACGCCAAACCAATCAGGAGGGTCTATTACCAAGGCGGCTCCACAGGTGGCAGAGAAGGATTGACGGCGGCATCCCGCTGGCCGGATGCCTATGATGGCATTTTGACGAATTATCCCACCGCCAACTTCGTCGGTCTTAGGCTCTGGGGCGCAGGACTTGCCCGTGCCATCTATGACGACAAATCTGCAGGATGGATCCCTCCAAAGCTGGTCGAAACGATTGCAAAGGATGCCATTGCCAGCTGCGACGCGTTGGACGGCGCGAAGGACGGGCTCATCAGCGATGCGTCCGGCTGCCGCAAGCAATCGGCCGCACTGGTTGAAAAGCTTGCCTGCAAGGCGGGCGAAAGCGGCAATCCGGAAAACTGCCTCACGAACGCCCAGATCGACCGGACCCTCAAGATCTATCACGATGGGTATGCCCTGCCGTACCCGCTGGCGAACGGAATTGACAGCTACCCCGGCTATAACAGCCTCGAAGGCATCCTGATGCAGCTCGGATCGGAGCCGCAGATGCGCAATCCGCCGGTTTCGGGGCCGAACGCTCATCATTCCAGCCGCGCGTTCGAATTCCTCCAGAACTTCGTCGCGCGTGGCCAGCCGCTCGACCTTCTGTCCTTCGACACTCGCGATCCCGGCAAGTTCAAGGACCGTATTGTCGAACTGTCCGGCATCATTGGCGCGCCCCAGACAGACTGGTCAGCCTTTGCCGACAAGGGTGGCAAGATCATCTGGCTGCAGGGCACCGACGACCCAAGCGTGAGCCCCTACGGCAACGCCAAACTTTACGAGGCCATCGTGGCTAAGATGGGTCGTGAGAAAGCGGCTGCCTTCCTCCGCTTCTATCTTGTGCCGGGTCTCGCCCACGGCGGCGGACGGTTCTCACCCGCATGGGACAACCTGACCGCTCTCGACAACTGGGTGGAAAACGGGGTTCCGCCAGTCAATCCGATTGTCATGGATGCCACCAAATCTGATACGCGCGGACGCACACGGCCTCTTTGCGAGTACCCCTCCTGGCCGAAATATAAGGGCACAGGCGACATGTCCCAAGCCGCCAGTTTTACTTGCGCCCGCGATTGACGCCATGAGCGCGACCCAGACTCTCATTTCACGAAAGAACGTTATGACCCAAAACTTCAAACTATCGCGACGCTCCATGCTTGCCGTTTCCGCAGCCGCTCCAGCGGCCCTCACCAGCCTTCTTGCACCTCGCGCCTCTGCCGCAGCCGATCCCACTTGCCCTGCCCCACCCCAGGGCGAGCCTTGGACAATCGGCAAGGATATCTCGGCGTCCGGCTGGTCGGCTGAAAAACTCGCGAAGATGGAAGAGAAGCTCTACCCGATGGCAACGACGTCGATGGCGATCGTCCACAAGGGCGAGATCGTCTATCGCTACGGCAACATCTCGGACGTCAATTATCTTGCCTCCGCTCGCAAGAGCGTGCTTTCGATGCTGTTCGGCAAATATGTTGGGGAAGGCAAGATCGATCTCGACATGACGATCGGCGAGATCGGCATCGAGGAAGACGGCGGTCTTCTTCCGCTCGAAAAGACGGCAAAGGTCAAGGATCTTCTGGTTTCCAGTTCCGGCGTCTATCATCCGGCCGGAAGCCCGGGAGGAAATGAGAACACGCCGGAGCGAGGGAAAACCCGACCGGGCTCGACCTTTCTCTACAACAACTGGGACTTCAATGTGTTGGGCGCGATCTTCGAGAGGCGCACCGGCCGCAAGATATTCGAAGCGTTGCAGACCGATCTGGCGGAGCCGCTGGGCTTCCAGGATTATGATATCGGCCGACAGCGGATGATGGGTTACGAAAACCAGTCGCGCTATCTGGCCTATCACCTTTTCCTTTCGGCGCGTGACATGGCGAAGCTCGGTCAGTTGATGCTCCAGAAGGGGAAATGGGGCGGCAAGACGATCCTGCCCGAAGCCTGGGCAAGCGAGAGCACGAAAATGCATGTCACCCCGGAACGGACCAAGAGCAAGGAGGGTCTCGGTTATGGCTATCTGTGGTGGATCCCTACGTCGACGACCCCCGCGTTCGAAGGCTCGTATCTTATGAACGGCAATTTCGGGCAGTTCGTTCTGTGCATGCCGGCTATCGACACCGTGATCGTCCACCGCCGCGCGGTGACCGACGAATTCGCGGTCGCGCGCAATCTCGGCAAAACCAACTACGAACCCACAAAGGTCAATGTCGCGGAGTTTCTGCAGATCGCGGAAATGGCGACTGCCGCGCTGAGCTAAGCCGCAGCGCCACCTGGAGCGCGCGCGAAGGCCCTGGTTGTATTCGCAGGCGCTCCGCCTTCTTTGAGAGCAGCGCGGCGGCGGCCTGTCCGCAATCCAGCGCGCGCCCCTCGGCGACTACGCCAGGAACGTCCGGGACATGCCGCCGCCGGATGTCGCCGAGGCACCGTAAAGTTAAAGGGCTGCGGCCAAGAAGCGCCGTTTCCTCTCACGCAGCTTGCACTCGCGCGACCTCACTCCACATTTGCATGGCTGCGGTTCTCAGTTCACGGTGATGGTGGGACGGGATATCGTGGCGTGGAATGTGGAAGAGATTGGCGATCGGATCATGAAGGAGACGAAACGCTGGAGATATCGAGCTGACTTGAAGT
>NZ_JAVAYA010000050.1:0-3841 GCF_041954855.1 Agrobacterium sp. LR_9 | reverse complement strand
ATTGCCGTTTTCGTCCGTGAACTGCGATAGTGGATTGAGGCGGTCGTTTAGTGCATTTTTGAAGGCGTCGGTCGAGATTTGGGTATCGCCGCCGCCACCAGCTTTCGCTGCTCCGCCAAAGATCGAGGCCCCGGTAGTCGCCAGATTGACGGCAGCCAGCCCCGCCGCAAGTCCATTGTCGGCATTGGCAAGCGTTGCGAGTTTGGCGGTGACGGGATTGATGCCGGCAAGACCCGACAGGATCTGGCCACTGGAGCCGCCCTTCAATGCGGCGTCTATGCCGGCGGATCCCGGGAAGCTCAGCCCGACGTAAAAACCCTTCTCCGTGAAATAAAGCGCATCCTGCGCCGCTTCCAGCCGGATCGTGTCATCGGTCTTCATCAGAAGGTCGTTGACGGCGGCGATCTTCACGCCCGTACCGGTGATCGGACCCTTGGCATTGAGCGAGACGTCATTGCCCGAAAGGCGGGTGACGGTCGTATCGACATCGTTCCACGCCTGTTTGACCGAGCCCCAGCCCAGACCCTTGAAACCCCATTCCTTGTAGCGGTTATGGACTTCCTCACTAACGACACCCATGTCGATTTTGCCGGTGGCGTCGATCGAGAGCTTGTCGAAGGCGCTGACCAACGCGCCGTTCAGAAGAACATCGCCGGGAGCGGTTCCCTTCGCGCACAGGCTGCCACCGTCGCATACGCTGTAACCGGCAAGGATCGAGACATCGCCACCCACATGACCTTGTGAACTTTCATCCCTTCGCGCGACCTGTTCTCAACCCTGGCGCACTCGTTTCGTGAATATGACGAAATCGCAAAAGTCATGCTTCGAGAGCCGTTGATGGTGGAGAAGGGTCCCGTCGGCATCATGCGCAGGTCGCTGTGGGCCGAAGGCTTGAGGGAGCCGGAGGTGTCGCAGAGACTCGCCGAACTCCAGGCGATTGAGCCACAAATACACTGAGCCCGCTGCTCGACACCGCTGCCCGGTTAGCCTCACCACTCCAAACGGGACCCGCCCAGCATTTCGAAAGCGATGCCGAAATGCGCGCTTTCCGGATAGTCGAACGCCCAAGGCATGGCCATCGCCTCTCCGACAGTCATCGATGGGAGATCTTCACCCCATGACTCCGCGCGGGCCGCACCGGCCCTAGCACACCCCTTCACCAGACAGCCCTTGCCCGGCCGCACAGCGCGGCCGGCATCAGACACCTGCGTTCAACGGAGCCTTCAATGACCCGCGTCAGACAACTCATCCGCTTCATGAAGGAGCTGGAGTCCGGCTACGACCGGACCCAAATCCCGCTTCCTTCCGAGACCGTCTTCCTCAAGCCGGATAATCCGCTTATCTCGGGACGGATTCGGCCCTTCACGTCGGCGTCATCGCGCGCTGGCGGCCCCGTTCGGCATAGGCGCTCGCTCCGATCCTGTTGCGGATCGTCAGACGACGGAGCCTGGCAACGGTTGGGATATCGACCTCGGTTCCGTCTGCAAGAGCGTCCAGCGCAGCTTGACGGGTATCTGCATCAGTCGCGATCAGCGCCTTCACCACGTGAAATGGGACGCAGCGCTTGCGCAGGAGTGACTCGCAGGATCCGAGGGTCTCATCGAAGGCGAAGATCGACGGCAGGTCGCTGCGCGGGATGCCGCATTCGACAACCAGGAAACTGCGCAGATCGTCGTCGCTCATCGTTGAGCGCATTTGGCCGATGCTGGCGATCATGTCGAATTGGGCTTTGGCAATGGATTTGCGGTTCGCCAGGATTCGCTTCATCAGCGCCCCCGGGTCCTCGCTCGTCATATTGTCTGCCTTCTCAGCCATCGCCAGCCTCTGTTGTCATTGCTGTCTAGCAGGCTGGTCCTTCTGTCCCGGAAATGGATTCGATCAAATTCTAACTATCCTGTTCGAAGTTCGCCGGTCATACCAATGGCGCGATGTCGTCCGCCTTCCTGATGGTGGACGCTGGGAAGGCGGAAGTGTCCGTCGATGCAAAGGGTTCTATTTTCAGCCTCACGTTCGCTAATCGATCAGTGAGAGATCCCAAAGAGGGAATTGGGCACAGGAAGCCGAAAGCTGGAAACCCCAGAATACGGAACAAATGCCCCAACCGATAACTATGTGGCATTGGCCAGCTTTGCGCCGTTATGTTGGTCGGTTGCTGTTCCTCGACATTGCACCAAGCTGCCGCTGCCTTACGACCGAAGTGGTCCAGATCTTTTGCACCTGCTATAGTGCAACCATACGTTTCAGAGAATCATTTGGGGCATCTGTTTGCACATTTCCGAGATATATGCCGCTGGCTTTCGTTGCTTTGCTCCGAACACTCCTCTGCAACTGAAACTTTCGCGCGGCCTTAATATGCTCGTGGGACCGAACGACGCCGGGAAGAGCGCGATCATCGATGCTGCCCGCTATGTCCTCTGGACACGCGGCGACGACTACATCCGACCGGACCTACATGATTTCCACGTCGATGCCCATGGCGTACGGGGTTGCGACTTCATCATTCGCTGCACCTTCGACGATCTCAGCGCGGATGAAGAGGCTCGGTTCCTCGAATGGTGCACCAACGAAAAGGGGAAGCTCCGTCTCCACGTCTGTATGCGGGGCGCTCGCCGCGTTTCTCCTGGTGGTGGCAGCATCATCTCCAGCCAGCACCGCGCCGGCGCCGAAGGCGAAGGCCTACCGCTCGACGGGGAACTGCGCGAGTATTTGAAGGCCACCTATCTCAAGCCTCTGCGGGACGCCGAGCGTGAGATGCGAGCGGGGCGCCGGTCACGCCTGTCGCGTATTCTGGGCGCAATGCCCACGATGGGGCCTCAGAGCAAGCCGGCGGCGCCAGGTGCCAACGCTACGCTCCATGACACGCTTGCCGCCGCAGATGTCGCCGTCCGAGACAACCCTGCCGTGGGCGGCGTGGCCAATAGCGTGAACACTGATTTCCTCGACAAACTGTCGTTCGTCGATGATCGCCTCTTTGCGACGCTGGACCTCGGCGCTGGTGGTTCGTTCGATCAGATCCTCGAAAGGTTCGAGCTTTATCTGAATGCCAAGGCTGGCACGGAGCGAGTGCAGCGGGGGCTAGGCTACAACAACCTGCTCTTCATGGCAGCCGAGCTGCTATTGCTTCAGTCGCATCCCGACCAGGTGCCGTTTCTGCTGATCGAGGAGCCCGAAGCGCATCTGCATCCGCAGCACCAGACGCTCTTCATGGAAGTGCTTGCGGCCCGCGCCGCGAAGCCGGACCCGGGCAATGGCGAGACCCATCAGCAGGTCCAGGTATTACTCACTACCCATAGCCCGCAGCTCGCGGCCGGCGCTGAGCTTGAGACCATGACGATGATCGTCGGTCACCGCGCTTTTCCGCTGGGCGCGGCCCATACCCGACTCGAAGTGGACGATTATGAGTTCCTTCGCCGGTTCCTCGATGCGACCAAGGCCAACCTGTTCTTCGCTCGTGCGCTGATTGTCGTCGAGGGCGACGGCGAGCACCTGTTGCTGCCGGCAATCGCCGAGAAGCTGGACCGTCCGCTCAGCCGCCACGGCGTGTCGATCGTCAATGTCGGCCACCGTGGTCTGTTCCGCTATAGCCGGATTCTGCAGCGTAAGGCCGGGGATGCGGTGCCGGTGCCTGTGGCGCTCATTCCAGACAGGGACATCCCGCCACCTGAAGCCAAAGGTCTCGTCGGCGAGCGCAAGACTGAGAACGAGTTGACCCAGGACGAGATCGCAGCGCGGCTGAAGACGCTGCGGCGCGATATCGGAGATCCCGTCGACGCTTTCATCGCCGATAGCTGGACACTTGAGTTCGATCTTGCGTGTTGATTTGCACTGAGAAGTGACCCGG
>NZ_JAVAYA010000005.1:0-271082 GCF_041954855.1 Agrobacterium sp. LR_9 | reverse complement strand
GTTGCCGGAATTCCAGAGATAACCCTTTTCCAGATAGGAGATCGCCGTCTTCATATCCGGCTTTTCCACGAAGGCATCGACGGTGCTGAGGTCTTTTTCGCCATCGATCGCCTCACCCGGCTTGATATAACCGTAGGAGGTGCGCGGTTCGGTCGGCACTAGGCCGAAGACGACGATATTGCCCTGATCGGCGGCTTTTGCGCCGAGTTTCACGGCCTCTGAAAACTTGTCGGCATCGAGCACCACATGATCGGCGGCAAGCGCCAGCACCAGGCATCCGGGCTCGCGGCGCTCGGCCAGCACGGCAGCGGCGGCCATGGCGGCGGCGCTGTCGCGGCGGGCGGGCTCCAGCACCACGGTTGCCGGCAGATCGATCTCTTCGGCCTGGCGGCGTGCGAAGAACCGGAAATCCTCATTGGTGATCACCAGCGGCTCGGCATAAAGGCCCTTGTCGCCCACCCGCTGCAGCGTCTGCTGATAGGTCGAAAGATTGCCGACCAGCGGCTGGAACTGCTTGGGCAACTGATCGCGCGATACCGGCCAAAGCCGCGAACCAGCGCCGCCAGCAAGAAGAACCGGCGTGATCTTTCGAGAGTGTTCCTTCACAACAAAACCTTTCCAACTCTAAAAATTTCCCGGCGCGCCGGACAATATACATATTTCGAAATACCGCCATCATCGGTTCACGGGCGGATAAGCGCAAGCTCATAAATTCGCCTTGTGAAAGCTTGGTGAACGGACGATGGGGCATTTAGAGGCATGTCGATTGCCTGCGGACCCACCCCCGCTAACGCCAGGCGGCGGGCGAGGTTCCACTCGTGACAGGCACGGCAGGCGGCGAAGCGGATGGTGAGCGGGAATTAATCGATTGAATCGGCCGCAAATTTCATCACGCTTAAATTTGCTGCACTGAACAACATTCAAGGCTTGGCAGGCGCGCGAAAAATACAATAACAACGGCTGATATTTTTAGACTGTTATCGACACGAAAGCACGCTCAGCCCATGTCCGACACGACGAAACCCGCCAGCACCAGAACATCGGTTACGGATCAGGAAGCCCTGGATTTCCATGCGGAAGGCCGGCCGGGGAAACTGGAAATCACCCCGACCAAACCGATGGCGACGCAGCGGGACCTGTCGCTCGCCTATTCGCCGGGCGTGGCCGTGCCGGTGAAAGCCATCGCCGAAAATCCGGCGACCGCTTACGACTATACCACGCGCGGCAACATGGTTGCGGTCATCTCCAACGGCACCGCCATCCTCGGCCTCGGCAATCTCGGCGCACTCGCCTCCAAGCCGGTCATGGAAGGCAAGTCGGTCCTTTTCAAGCGCTTCGCCGATGTCGATTCCATCGATCTCGAGGTCGATACCGAAGACGCCGATGAGTTCATCAATTGCGTGCGTTACCTTGGCCCCTCCTTCGGCGGCATCAATCTGGAAGACATCAAGGCGCCGGAATGTTTCATCATCGAAAGCCGCCTGCGCGAGTTGATGGACATTCCCGTTTTCCATGACGATCAGCATGGCACCGCCATCATCGCCGCCGCCGGCCTCATCAACGCCATCGAACTGACGGGCCGCGACTTCAAGACAACCAAGCTCGTCTGCAACGGCGCGGGTGCGGCGGCAATCGCCTGTATGGACCTTATCAAGGCCATGGGGTTCAACCCTGAAAACATCACGCTCTGCGATACCAAGGGCGTGATCTATCAGGGCCGCACCGAAGGCATGAACCAGTGGAAATCCGCCCACGCGGTGAAAACCAACAACCGCACGCTGGCGGAAGCCATGAAGGGCGCTGATGTGGTATTCGGCCTCTCCCAGAAGGGCGCTTTCAGCGAAGAGATGATCCGTGCCATGGCGCCGAAGCCGATCATCTTCGCCATGGCCAATCCCGACCCGGAAATCACCCCCGAGGAAGTATCGCGCATCCGCGACGACGCCATCATGGCGACCGGGCGTTCGGATTACCCGAACCAGGTCAACAATGTCCTCGGCTTCCCCTATATCTTCCGCGGCGCGCTCGATGTCCGCGCCAGCCAGATCAATGACGCGATGAAGATCGCGGCGGCACAGGCGCTGGCCGATCTTGCCCGCGAGGATGTTCCTGATGATGTGGCCGCCGCCTATCAGGGCAACCGCCCGCGCTTCGGATCGCAATATATCATTCCGGTTCCCTTCGATCCGCGCCTGATCTCGGCCATTCCGGTGGCCGTGGCCAAAGCCGCCATCGAAACCGGCGTCGCCCGCCGCGAATTGCCCGATCTCGACGCCTATGCCCGCGAGCTTTCCGCCCGCCGCGACCCGATGGCCTCCACCACGCAGCGCCTTTACGAGCGCGTGCGCCGCTCGCCGAAGCGGGTCGTTTTTGCGGAAGCCGAAGAAGAACAGGTCATGCGCGCGGCGATTTCGTTCACCGCGCAGGGCCTCGGCACCGCCATCCTGCTCGGCCGTGACGATATCATCAAGGCCAATGCGGAGCGCGCCGGCATCGATCTCGACCGCGCCAATATCGAGATCACCAACGCCCGCCTTTCCAGCCGCGTCGATGCCTATGTCGATTATCTCTATGCGCGTTTGCAGCGCGGCGGTTTTCTGCTGCGCGACGTGCAGCGTCTGGTTCACAACGACCGCAACCATTTCGCCGCCTGCATGGTGGCTATGGGCGATGCGGATGCCGTGGTGACAGGCGTTACCCGTAACTATTCAACGGCGCTGGAAGATATCCGCCGCTGCATCAACACCAAGCCTGGCCATCGCGTCATCGGCGTTTCGCTGGTCGTCTCGCGCAACCGCACCGTCTTCGTTGCCGATACCGCCGTGCATGATATGCCGAATGCGGAAGACCTTGCCGATATCGCCGAAGAAGCAGCCGGCCTCGCCCGCCGTTTCGGTTACGAGCCGCGCGTTGCCATGCTCGCCTATTCCACCTTCGGCCAGCCGACCGGCGAACGCTCCGACAAGGTGCGCGAGGCGGTGAAAATTCTCGACAGGCGCAACGTCAATTTCGAGGTCGACGGCGAAATGTCGGCCGATGTGGCGCTGAACCATCACCGCATGCAGAGCCAGTATCCCTTCGCCCGGCTTTCCGGCCCGGCCAATGTGTTGGTCATGCCCGCCATTCATTCCGCCTCCATTTCCACCAAGATGCTGCAGGAACTGGGCGGCGCAACCGTCATCGGCCCGCTTCTTGTCGGTCTCGACAAATCGGTACAGATCACCTCGATGGGCGCGAAGGACAGCGACATCGTCAACATGGCGGCAATCGCGGCCTATAATGCCGGACGATAAGAACAGGGCGTGCGGTTTTTTTCTTCTCCCCGCCGCGGAGAAGATGCCCCAAAAGGGGCAGATGAGGGGGCACGCTCTCCCCATATCGCTGGCCTAGCCCCCTCATCCCGCTGCCGCGACCTTCTCCCCCAAGGGGAGAAGAGACGAGCCGGATGCGCTCGCTCCGCACATGGCCATCCGGTCCTCAGCGACATCCGGACTACTCTCCCGCTCCTAACAAACTGGCACATAGCAAGGGAGGAAAAGAACAGGATTCTACAATTCAAAATTATTAGGATAATTTTTCCCTCCAAAAGATTTATTGGAACCGGATTTTATTCATACTATTTTTCACGCAATGCCAATTCTCGCTCTTGGCGGGTGCCTCATGTAGTTTCCACCTACAATCAAAAGGAAATACCCATGGCCCTCTCTTTCTCCAGATTTGCCGCGAAACTCATTGCCGGAACCGTTGTCATCGCTTCGATGGCCACTGCCGCTCACGCGGATGCAACGCTCGACCGGATCAAGGGTCGCGGCAAGCTCACTGTCGGCGTTATCCTTTCCGGCGCGCCTTTCGGCTTTATCGATCCTAAGACGCAGGAGCAGAAGGGTCTCAACATCGACGTAGCCAAGGCGCTGGCAGCCGGCCTCGGTGTCGAGCTGGTCACCGAAACCGTGACCCCGCCCAACCGCGTGCAGTTCCTGCAGCAGGGCAAGGTCGATATTCTGATCGCCAACATGCAGTACACGGAAGAGCGCGCCAAAACGCTCGATTACGTACCGACCCCCTATGACCGCCAGGGCGGCGCCGCCATCGGCCGCAAGGACAGTGGCATCAAGGACTGGTCGGACCTGAAGGGCAAGATCGCCTGCGTTTCGCAAGGCTCCAACTACACCCAGCCGCTGATCGAGCAATATGGCGCGCAGGTAAAGGCGCTGCCAAGCCAGCCGGAATCGCTGCTGGCGCTCAAGGGCGGCAATTGCGACGTCTCCGTTCACGTCAACGGCACGCTGAGCCTGATGCTTCAGGACCGCGCCGATGAGTGGAAGGATTACGGCATCCTTATCCCCACCGACCTGATCCCGTCTGATTCCGTGATCTGGCTGCGCAAGGGCGAAAGCGACACGCAGGCCGCTCTCGACAAGATCGTCAAGGAACTGCACGCCTCCGGCAAGATGCTCGAATTCGCCAAGGCCAACCGTCTGCCGAGCATCGGCTATATGGAAGAGCAGCAGAAGAAGCTTTCTGCCGCCCAATAAGGACAGGTGCAGGACTTTTCCGTTATCTGCACGTCCCCATCGCAGGTGATGACGGCGGCAAAAGGGTGGAGTGATTTCCCCTGACCATCAGGAACGGCCGGTTTCGCCTGCCGTTCTTTTCTGCTTTATAACAAGGCAGGCCATTCTGGCGCCGCCCGCCGGGCGACACCCGCAATAACAGCATGGATTTCCGATGCAGGATTCATTTACAGCGCGCTTCATAGAACTGGCCGCGCATCTGGGCCTCAACTATGACTTTCTGAACAGCGGTTACGAGGTTCAGATCTGGCTCGACGGCATGAAGATGACGTTGATCCTCGTCGCCGTCGCTTTGCCGCTCAGCCTCGTCTTCGGCTTCATTTTCGCGGCCATGCTGACATCGGGCAAGGTCTGGCTTGCCGGCCCCGTCCGCGCGTATGTGGAACTGACGCGCAACACACCGACGCTGGTGCAGCTGATGTGCGGTTTCCTCGTGCTCAACATGCTGATTTCTAACGCTCTCGGCGGCGCGCAGAACAATCCGCTGACACCCTTTTTCTGGGTCGTCGCCATCACCGGCCTGCACATTGCCGCTTTCCATGCGGAAGCGTTGCGCGGCGGCATCGAGGCGGTGCCGGCGACCACCATCGAGGCGGCGCGTGCGATCGGTTTCAGTTCCTTCGAGATTTTGCGTTATGTGGAGTTTCCGCTGGCCATCCGCACGGCGCTGCCCTCCATCATCAACAACCTCGTCAATCTGGTGAAGCTCACCACGGTCGGCTCGGCAATTGCGGTGGGTGAAATCACCTATGCCTCGATCCTGATCTGGACGCAGCGCGACAATGTGGTCGAGCTGATGATCGTCATCCTGATCTTCTTCAGCGTCATCAATTTTATCGTCGCAAGGGCCGGTCTCTGGCTTGAGCGGCGTCTTGCGGTTCCGGGGTTCGGTCAATGAGTGCGGTGGTCTCTCCAACACAGGCGGTGAGGAAGCCACCTTTCGGCACCATTCTGCTGCTCGGCGTGTTGATTGCCGTCATTCTGTGGCTGATCCTCGACCCGTCCCTCGGTCAGGTGCTGCTGCAATGGCTGCCCTATCTGGCC
Organism: Agrobacterium sp. LR_9; assembly: GCF_041954855.1. Taxonomy (NCBI): domain Bacteria; kingdom Pseudomonadati; phylum Pseudomonadota; class Alphaproteobacteria; order Hyphomicrobiales; family Rhizobiaceae; genus Agrobacterium; species Agrobacterium sp. LR_9. The sequence goes on along the minus strand of NZ_JAVAYA010000005.1, from coordinate 265,464 downwards.
AAGGGTTTTGCAATGAACGTGCTGATCAGCATCCTTGCGATCGCCATCGGCACCTTCATCGGCGTCCTCCTCGGCATCATGGAGCTTGCGCCCTACCGCCTCGTGCGCGCGCCGGCGCTCACCTATGTCCAGATATTCCGCAACGCCCCGCATCTGGTGCTGATCTTTGCCGCGACCTACATCTTCCCCTTCGAGATCGTCGCTTTCGGCAACTACATTCCATTCCCGGACTGGATCAAGGCCGTCGTCGGGCTTGCCATTCCGGCCAGCGCCCATATCGCCGAAATCACCCGCGGCGCCATCCAGTCCATTCCGACGGCGCAATGGGAAGCGGCGCAGGGCCTCGGTTTTTCGCGTAACCAGACACTGCGCTGGATCATCCTGCCGCAATGCGTGAAGCGCTCGCTGCCGCCATGGATGAACCTCTATGCGTCGATCACCATGGGTACGGCGCTCGCCTCACTGGTCGGCGTGCATGAGTTGCTGCATGCCGCAACAGACGCAAGCACCGCCGTGCAGCGCAACGATTTCACCGTCGTGGTTTACCTCACCGTTCTGATGGCGTTCTTCCTGTTCTGCTATCCCGTATCCCGTTTCACGCAGCGCCTCGAGCGGCGCTTCGCTTCCCGCTGATTGGAACAAGCCATGTCCGCACCCGCACCACAAACCGCCGCAAAAGCACTGGTTGAACTGGAAGGCATACACCTGTCCTTCGGCGACAATCAGGTCCTGAAGGGCATCGACCTTACGGTGAACAAGGGCGACGCCGTCTCCATCATCGGCCCTTCCGGCTCCGGCAAGTCCACCATCCTGCGCTGCATCAACGGCCTGCTCATTCCGCAATCGGGCAAGATCACCGTCGGCGGCACGCGAGTCGACCTGCTGAAGACCGAGGCTGAGCGCATCGCGCTGCGCAAGCGCATCGGCATCGTGTTCCAGCAATTCAACCTCTTTCCGCATTTGACGGTGATGGAAAATATCACCATCGCGCCCATCAAAATCCTAGGTACGCCGAAAGCTGAAGCCGAGCGCCATGCCCGCGAATTGCTGGAGAAAGTGCGCCTTTCCCAGAAGGTCGATGCCTATCCCGGCCAGCTTTCCGGCGGCCAGCAGCAGCGCGTGGCGATTGCCCGCGCACTTGCCATGCGGCCGGAACTGGTGTTGTTCGATGAGGTCACATCCGCACTCGACCCGGAAACCGTGGGCGAAGTGCTCGCCGTCATCCGCGATCTCGTCAATGACGGCATGACCAGCATTCTCGTCACGCATGAAATGCGTTTTGCCGAAGAAATCAGCGACAATATCGTCTTCACCGAAAACGGCCTGATCGTCGATCAGGGCACGCCGGAGCACATCTTCTACAAGTCGACAAATCCGCGCATCAACGCCTTCGTCAAGGGGCTCGGCGGACAGGTGGCGCGGGTCAATGACGGCGAAGGGATTTGATGCCATGGCCGCCGACGAAAAACTCACCCTTCATCTTGCAGAAGCGATTGCCGCCTCCGATCCCCTGCGTGATGAGGATGCGGTGGCCATCGCCCGCACGGCGCTGATCGATTTTTTCGCCTGCGTGCTGGGCGGCGCTGCCGACAGAAGCACGAAAATCCTGATCGACAGCTTTACACCCGGAACGTCAGGCACGGCGGGCATTATCGGCCACGATCTGCGCACGGATACCTTCACCGCCGCCCTCATCAACGGCCACGCCGGGCATGTGCTTGACTATGACGATGTGCACGGCAGCGTGCGCGGCCACCCGACTGTCGCCATCATTCCCGCTTTGCTGGCTGTCGCGGTCGAAGAGGGCTCCACGGCCGATGCCTTCATCGCCGCCTATATCGTCGGGCTGGAAACCATGGCGCGTCTCGGCCTCTCGCTCGGCACCAGGCATTACGAAAACGGCTTCCACGCCACCGCCACGCTCGGCCCCATCGGTGCCGCGGCAGCGATTGCCCATCTCCTGAAATTCGATCCGCAGACAACGGCCGTTGCGCTCGGCCTTGCCGCCACGCAATCGGCCGGGCTTCGCCTGCAATTCGGTTATGACGCCAAGCCACTGCATGCCGGGCTTGCCACGCGCGCCGGCCTCACCGCCGCGCGGCTGGCGCGATCCGGCTTTCAGGGCGCTCCGGATTTTCTGGAAAACCCCATCGGTTTTTATTCCGCCTTCGCCTTTGGCGCCGAGCAGCCGAAACGTGTTCTCTCCGGCTGGGGCGCACCCTGGCAGATCGTCTCGCCCGGCCTCACCCTAAAGGCCTTTCCCTGCTGCACCGCCAGCCATCCCGTTGCCGTCGGCGCGCTGGCGCTGCGCAACAGCAATGATCTGACGCCGGACGAGATCGAAACGGTCACCATCACCTTCCCGCCGGGCGGCGATGCCGCCCTCGTTGGCCCCGCCACGCCCACGACCGGCATCGATGCGCGCTTCAGCGCCGAATATGTCTTTGCCGCAGCGCTGACGGATGGAGCGCTCGGCATCGGCCATTTCGACGAACGCCCGACGCGCGACGACCTGCTTGCCCTTTCCGCCAAAGTCTCACGCCGGCATGACGAGACCGCCCGCCGCCTCTCGCCCGATCCGACCACCCGGTTCGTGGTCATCGACGTGACGAGGAAGGACGGCACGGCGCTGTCGCGCCGTGTCGACGGCCTTCCTGGCATCGATGACCCGACCGAAAAATTTGCCGACGCGACCCGCGGCAATGAGAAATTCGCCGGCATTCCGGCACTGGTGCGGTCCATGAAAACCGCAGCTGACCTCAGAAAGCTCGAAACGCTTCTGGTATCGCAAATATAACTCGACCGACATGAAGGCATGATCACCATGACCACCACGACACGCAAAAGACAGATGCATCTCGGCCTTTTCCTGCAGGGCGCGGGGCACCACGTTTCCGGCTGGCGTCACCCCGATGCCGAAGCCGGCAGTGAAAATTTCGATCTGCTCACCCGTCTTACGAAAATGGCCGAAGCCGCGAAGTTCGACATGGTATTCTTGGCCGATGGCCTGACCAGCGGCGTCGACGCCCATCCCTCGATGATCGCGCGTTTCGAGCCGCTGACCCTGCTTGCCGCGCTGGCCATGGTCACCGACAAGATCGGGCTGGCGGCCACCGCCTCCACCACCTATGGCGAGCCCTACCACACCGCCCGCGCCTTCGCTTCCATCGATCATCTGAGCCATGGCCGCGCGGCGTGGAACATCGTCACCACCTCTTATGCCCGCACGGCGGCGAATTTTTCCAAGGACCATCCCGAGCATGACGAGCGTTATGCGGTGGCGGAAGAATATGTGAATGTCGTTCGCGGCCTGTGGGACAGCTGGGATGACGACGCCTTCGTCAAGGACAAGCAGGCGGGCCGCTACGTCGATCCGGAAAAGGTCCATATCCTCAACCACGAGGGCAAATATTTCACGGTCAAGGGACCGCTCAATATTCCGCGCTCTCCGCAGGGCCACCCGGTTCTCATCCAGGCCGGCTCTTCCGGGCCGGGGCAGGATCTCGCCGCCCGCACCGCCGATATCGTCTTCACCGCCCAGCAGGCGATTTCCGAAGCGCAGGCCTTCTATACGAGCCTTAAAGCCCGCGTGGAAAAATTCGGCCGCGATCCGGCGAGCGTCGCCGTGATGCCCGGCTTCATGCCGATCATCGGCAGGAGCTTTGAAGAGGCTGGCGAAAAACTGAAGGAACTGAACCGCTGGACCGATATCAAGAGCGCAATGCCGCTGCTTGAAGAACGCATCGGCCACAGCCTCACTGATTACGATCTCGACGGTCCGCTGCCGGACCTGCCGATTTCCGACCAGCTGCGCAGCCGCGCCGAACTTCTGACCGAACTGGCGCGCCGCGAAAAGCTGACGATCCGGGAGCTTGCGCTACGCGTCGCCGCCGGCCGCGGCCACCATATCGTCATGGGCACGGCCAAGGATGTGGCAGACCGGATGCAGGAATGGTTCGAAAACGGCGCGGCCGACGGCTTCAACGTCATGCCGCCCTTCTTCCCCGGCGGGCTGGAGGAATTCAACCGCGAGGTCGTTCCGCTGCTCCAGGAGCGCGGCCTGTTCCGCAAGGACTACGAAGGCTCGACGCTGCGCGACCACCTCGGTATCGAACGACCGGCGCTGCGGTGAAAAAGCAATGCGGATGCCCGTTCAAAGGCATCCGCATCCACCGAATCTCATTCTCAAGCTGAAGCGGGCCTGAGCCCGCTCCTTACGCGGCCGCTCTTGCCGACGTCTGGTCGCGCCGGGCCGTATTCGGAGCATCCGGGCGGGTGGACGATCCGTCTTCCCGCTGCACCGTACGGCGGTTCAGCTTGAACAGGCTGACAAGCTGCGCCAGCGCATCCGCGCCCTGCGCCAGCGTTGTGCTGATCACCGTGGTACGGGCGCTCATCGCCGCATTCTCCTGCGTCATCCGGTCCAGCCGGCTGACCGCCTTGTTGATCTCGCTGATGCCGACGGCCTGCTCGTCCGCCGCCTTGGCGATCATGTCGACATTGCCGTCAATGTGCCTGACCAGCGCGTCGATCTGCTTCAGCGCTTCGCCGGTTTCGCCCACCAGCCTGACGCCTTCCAGAACCTCGGTGCCGGAATTGTTGATCAGCGCCTTGATTTCCTTCGCGGCATTGGCGGAACGCTGCGCCAGCTCGCGCACTTCCTGCGCCACGACAGCAAAACCCTTGCCCGCGTCACCCGCACGCGCAGCTTCCACGCCGGCATTCAGCGCCAGCAGGTTCGTCTGGAAGGCGATTTCGTCAATCACACCGATGATCTGGCTGATTTCCCGCGAAGCCGTCTCGATACGCTGCATGGCATCGACCGTCCGCTCCACGACCTCGGTGGAAGCCACGGTAGATGTCCGCGCGCGCTGAACGAGCTTGCGCGTCTCTTGCATATTTTCTGTCGAGGAACGGACCGTCGCGGTGATTTCTTCGAGTGCTGCCGAAGTCTCCTCGAGCGCCACGGCCTGCTCACGCGAACGGTCGGCGAGATTGACGGAGGCTTCGCTGACTTCCTGGCTGCTGCGGGTCAGGTCTCCGGTCTGGCCGAGAACGTTTTCCAGCGTCTTCTGGAATTCAGCGATGGATTTATTGAAATCGTGGCGCAGCCGTTCGAACTCGCCGACGAAGGGTTTGTCCAGCGTAATACGGATATTGCATTGAGAAAGCCGCTCGAGCGCAGCACCAAGTTCCTCGACCGCATGCATCCGGTCCGTCACATCGAAAGCGAATTTCACTACCTTGAAGACGCGGCCCCGATCATCGATGATCGGATTATAGGAGGCCTGAATGAAGACGCGTTTGCCATCCTTGCCAAGGCGCATGAACTGCCCCGTCGAGAAGTGGCCCTTTCCGAGTTCCTTCCAGAAATCCCGATAGTCCTGCGACTGGGCATAGGCAGGCTCGCAGAACATCGAATGATGTTTCCCGATGATGTCTTCCGCCGTGTAACCGAGCGTCGCGAGGAAATTTTCGTTGGCGCTGAGAATTTTCCCTTCGGGCGTAAATTCGATTATGGCCTGCGCGTGGGAGAGCGCCGCCAGTTTCCCGTCATCCTCAGCGCTCTTGCGCTTGATCGAGGTGATGTCGGTTGCAATCTTGACCACCTTGTAGGGCTTGCCGAAACGGAACACGGGATTGTAGGAAGCTTCGATCCAGATTTCGTCGCCATTCCGGGCCCGACGTCGATACTGACCCTGATCGTATTCGCCACGCGACAGCCTCGCCCAGAAGCTCTTGTATTCAGGCGAGGCCGCATCTTCGGGAGACAGGAACATGCTGTGGGTACGCCCAACGATTTCAGACTGCTGATAGCCGACGGCCTTGCAGAAATTATCGTTCGCTTTCAAAATCTTGCCGGTCAGATCGAACTCGATGATGGCCTGTGAGCGGCTAAGCGCATCAAGCACCGCAGAAGCGTCAAGACCAAGTTTAGAAAAGTAAGACATCTTTTTGAAACCCCCAAACAGTAATCCATATGCAGACCTGCTCCACCCTCGAAATATAGAGATGAAAAACGGTCGGCCCGCCTGCACGCGAAACTAGCCGGACACTGTTAAATAGCGATTAATAATGAACTATAACTATTGATCCGGAACATCAATCGACCGCGAGTATGCTTCATCGCGAATATATTCGCCTTGTTTATTTCGGACCGCTTATTTGCCACAGTGCTGATATTTCTGCGCCGGCAATACGATACGGCCTTTCATCGGGGCGGCATTCATTGTTATGCGGGGTTGAAAGATTTGTGTTGCAGGAGCGCCGATGACCAAAACCCTGAAATGCGATGTGCTGGTGATCGGCACCGGCATTATCGGTTCCATGGCGGCGCTTTATCTGCAGAATGCCGGACGCGAGGTGGTGCTGCTGGAGCGCGGCGAGGTTGCCCGGGGCGCGAGTTCCGGCAATGCCGGCATTCTGGCCTTCCCCGAAATCATCCCCATTCCCGCTCCCGGCATCATGAAAAAAGCGCCGCGCTGGCTGTTCGATCCGCTCGGCCCGCTCAGTGTGCCGCCCGCCTATGCAGCGAAGATCGCACCCTGGCTGTGGCGTTTCTGGCGCGCGAGCGCCGAGCGCAACTTTCGCCATGGGCTGAAGTCACTCACAGACATCAACCGCCTGGCTGCCGTGGAAATGGCTCATGTCGCGGCGATGCCGGAACTTTCGCATCTCGTTTCGAAGACCGGCACGCTCGATCTTTATGACAGCGAGGCAAGTCTCAATGCTGCCCGCAGGGACTGGGACGAAAAGGAAAACGCCGGTTTCACCTTTCAGCGCGTCGGCCGCCCCGAAATCGAGGAACTGCAGCCGGGTCTCGCGCCCCAGTTCCGCCATGCCATGTTTTCGCCGGATGGCCTGCAGGTCTCCGACCCTTACGATTTCACCCGCGCCATTTTCGATCTGGTAACGGCCCGCGGCGCCAGCCTGCGCAAAGGCGAGGCCGAACGCATCGATGCCGTGGGCGAAAGTACGATCGTGACGCTGGAAAATGGCGACAAGATCGATGCCGACAAAGTGGTGATCGCCTGCGGCGCCTGGTCGAGAAAACTTGCCGCGACGCTCGGCAACGTCGTGCCGCTGGAAACCGAACGTGGTTATAACACCACGCTTTCCCCCGAGGCTTTCAACCTGACGCGCCAGCTTTATTTCAACGATCATGGCTTCGTCGTCACTCCGCTATCGACGGGCATCCGTATCGGCGGCGCGGTCGAACTCGGCGGGCTGGAATTGAAGCCGAATTTCCGCCGTGCGGAAGCCATGCTGAAGAAAGCAGGACGTTTCCTGCCCGGCCTCAAACTGGAAGGCGGGAAACAATGGATGGGGTTCCGCCCGTCCATGCCGGACTGTCTTCCCGTCATCGGCACGGCACGCGCCACCCCGTCCGTCATCTATGCCTTCGGCCATGGCCATCTGGGGCTGACACAATCGGCAGCAACCGCCCGTCTGGTAACGCAACTGGCCAGCGGAGAGGATACGGAAATCTCGATCGATCCTTTCCGGCCGGGACGTTTTTCCTGAGTTCGGGAAGACGGAGCTATTTCACCGGCTGTATGGAACCGTCCGGAAACACCACCTCGGCGAAGGACGGATAGACCTTGCGCAGGATCGTGACCTGCTGCTGGTCGCTCACCCGCAGCAAATACCAGTCCGCACCGTCCATCAGCGCCAGCGTGTGGGATTTCGCCTCTATCGTCTGGCCGCCGGTTTCCATCACCGTCCTGGTCGGAATGAGCGCATAGGGCGTTCCATCGGACGTTTGCGCAAGGCTGATCGCCTGCGTATCCATGGTGAACTCGGTTATCTTGACCGCGGCGAGCGCCATCTGCATCTGCGCGGTCAAGGCGCCACGCAATTGCTCCGCGGTAATACCCGCTTCGCCTGCGATGAATTCAAAGATTTTCGGCGGCACCGTCTTGCCGACGACATCGAAATCCTGCGTGCTCAAAGCCGTCTGAAATCGCTCTATCTGCGTACGAAGACTATCCTGCTCGGCAGGTGAGAGATCGCGTGACAAAGCGGGATGCGCAATCGCCACCAGCAGAAACAGACAATATAACAGACGCTTCATGGCTTGGCCTTTCCGGTTATCCGGCATCGCCCGGTCCCCGGGAACGGGAACCGCTCATGAACGGGATCGTTCAGCGCAGCAAAAAGAAACCCGCAGCCGACAGCACGACGAAGACGACCAGGCCACCAAGGAAGCCGGCGGTGGTGAAGAAACCCGCGACCATGGCCAGCATCAGCACGCACAGCATCATGGTGCCGTACTTCGTCAAGGCCAGAAAACCGTTATAGGTCTTTTCGTGCTCGGCATAGTTCATCTCGGCGCCGACTTCGACAGGACCCGTGTGGTGTTCGCTCATTCCGCTTCCCCTTGTGCTCCATCCGTCATGCCCGTCACACGGTAAATCTGCCCGTGGACGATCACGGGCCAATGCCGGATTCTCCGTCACCAGAGGTAACATGAAGTCGCCGAAAAGCGCAATGCGTTCTCAGCGAAAGAGCGGCAATGGCATGCACCGTGACAGCTCAACCGGGCAAAACATGTCATTGGGCAACATTCTTTCGCAAACGGTTGAAAACGGCGGTCCGCCAAGCTGTTTCATGGTGGTTTTGGTTGCTTTTCGAACCGCCTGACCATACACGGGATTCTGTGGGGAGGAACTCTGGAGCCTGTGGCAGCGGAAGCACGTGGAGGCGTGGCCGCAGCAGGGGCACCGGGCTTTGCTCTCCGCCATAAACCCGCAAAGGGCCCGTAAAGGGAAGAGGGGAAAGTTATGAAATCGCTTTTAAAACTAAGCGCGCTGATAGACCTTGCAAGCGAAGCTCTGGGCAAGGTTGCCGGTTATCTCGTGCTCATCTGCTGCCTCGTCAGCGCCGGCAATGCCATGGTCCGTTATGCCTTCAATTACAGTTCGAACGGCTGGCTGGAAATCCAGTGGTACATGTTCGCTTTCATCGTGCTGATCGGCGCATCCTACACGCTGCGCATGAATGAACATGTGCGAGTGGACATCATTTATGGCGCGATTTCACCGCGCAGCCGCATCTGGGTGGACATTATCGGCATCGTGCTGTTCCTGCTTCCCGGCTGCTTTTACCTCGCCTGGCTTTCCTGGCCTATGTTCACGCTATCCTGGCATCAGAGCGAAATGTCCTCCAATGCCGGCGGCCTCATCCGCTGGCCGGTGAAATTCATCATCTTCGCCGGTTTCGCACTTCTGGTTCTTCAGGGTTTTTCCGAACTCATCAAGCGCATAGGCGCCCTCAACGGGCTTTATGCGCTCGATACGAAGTACGAAAAACCCCTGCAATGATCGCACCGATCTGAACCTTCAGGATATTTCCCATGTTCGAATATGGTATTCTTCCGCCACTGATGTTCCTCGGCATGATCATCTTCATGCTTTACGGATTTCCGGTTGCTTTTTCGCTCGCCACCGTCGGTCTCGTTTTCGGCGTCATCGGCATCTTCACGGAGCATTTTTCGCCGGCCTTTCTTCAGGCCCTGCCGCTGCGCATCTTCGGCATCGTCTCGAACGACCTTCTGCTGGCCATCCCCTTCTTCACCTTCATGGGCGCGATCCTCGAGCGATGCGGGCTTGCAGAGGATCTGCTTGAAGGAACGGGCAAGCTGTTCGGCGCCATTCCCGGCGGCCTTGCCTATGCCGTCATCATCGTCGGCGCGATCCTTGGTGCGATTACCGGCACGGTTGCCGCCTCGGTCATCACCATGGGCGTCATCTCGCTGCCGATCATGCTGAAATATGGTTACAACCCGCGACTTGCCACCGGCGTCATCGCCGCATCGGGAACGATCACGCAGGTCATCCCGCCTTCGCTGGTGCTGATCGTGCTTGCCGACCAGCTCGGTAAATCCGTTGGCGACATGTATCTGGGCGCTATCGGCCCCTCGATCCTGCAGGTCGCCATCTTCATGCTCTTCATCCTGTTCATGTCGGTCGTGCGGCCGAAGGACCTGCCGGCGCTGCCGCCGGAAGCGCGGGGAGAGCTCAACCGGGCGCTGGTGTTTCGCGTGCTGGCAGGCATGATCCCGTCCATCGTGCTGATCTTCCTCGTGCTCGGCACCATCTTCCTCGGCCTCGCAACGCCCACCGAAGCTGGTGCGCTCGGGGTCGTGGGCGCCATGGCGCTGGCCGCCGCGCACCGCCGCCTCACCTGGGACCTCATCAAGCAGGGCATGCATTCCACCATGCATATCACCTCCATGGTGGTGTTCATTCTGGTCGGCGCCACCTGCTTCTCCCTCGTCTTTCAGGGCATGGACGGTTCGCTCTGGATCGAGCATATGCTGTCGGGCATTCCGGGCGGCCCCATCGGCTTCCTGATCTTCGTCAACATCTTCATCTTCTTCCTCGCCTTCTTCCTTGATTTCTTCGAAATCGCCTTCATCGTCATTCCGATGCTGGCGCCAATCGCCCAGTCGCTCGGCATCGACCTCATCTGGTTCGGCGTTCTGATCTGCATCAACATGCAGACGAGCTTCATGCATCCGCCCTTCGGATTTGCGCTGTTCTACCTGCGCTCCATCGCGCCGCGCACGGTCAAGACATCGGATATCTACATGGGCGCGATTCCCTGGCTCGGCATGCAGCTCATCCTCGTCGCCATCGTGATCTTCTGGCCGGAATCCGTCACCTACTGGCTGGACAAGGCGCCCGAAGTCGATCTGAATTCCATCAAGATCGAAGTGCCCGCCTTCGGCAATCAGGGTGGCAACACCATGCCCAATTTCAGCCAGCCGGGTGGGTTACCGGGCATGCCGAATCTTGGCGAGCCCCCGAAGATCGGACCCTGATCGGCGTCTTGTAAGGGCTAGGCGAAACGCTTATAGTTGCGGAGTGGAAGACGGGAGTGCACACCCGTCTTCCGTTTGCTTATCTGCTTAGAAAATTGAACCGGACGGAGACAGACCAGCCCGTCCGGTTCTTCCTAAACCAAAGCGTAATGCTCAGCGTTTTCCACATCGCATCACCTCCACAGTTGAGAGCAAGGCCTTTGCCGAGGTCGGCGTGGCCAATCCTCGCCGACACTCCAGCTGGCCCGGAGCCTGCTGCTTTTGCCCACAACGGAATTGATCGTAAATCATCCTTTGTTGTCGGATGCGTGAAGGCATGCGCGCGCAACAAAAACCCCGGAGACCGAAATCCCCAGGGCCTTTGCTCGGTCCGCCGTCACCGAATAATCAGAGCTTGCCGTTACGCTGCTGGATCATCATGAAAGTATCGAACGTGTATTCCGCAAGCTGCATCCACAGATAACCTTCGCGCTTGAAGGCGACCTGATCTTCGTAGATCTTCTTGAAGTCCGGATTGGAGGCCGAAATATTGGCATAGACCTCCAGCGCAGCCTTGTAGCAAGCCTCGAGGATTTCCTGGCTGAACGGCCTGAGCACCGCACCTTCAGAGACGAGCTGCTTGATGGCGATCGGGTTTTTCGCGTCGTATTTCGCCATCATGCTGGTGTTGGCGAAGGCGCAGGCGTCCTGCAGCGCCGTCTGGTAGTTTTTCGGCAGGCTGTTCCACTTCTCCAGATTGACGAAGGAATGGATGACCGGGCCACCTTCCCAGAAGGCGGGATAATAGTAATATTTCGCCACCTTCTGGAAGCCGAGCTTGTGGTCGTCATAGGGACCGACCCATTCCGCCGCGTCGATGGTGCCTTTTTCCAGCGCCGGATAGATATCGCCGCCGGCGATCTGCTGCGGCACCACGCCGAGCTTTTCCACCACCTTGCCGGCGAGACCGGCAATGCGCATCTTCACGCCCTTGAAATCGTCGACGGTATTGATTTCCTTGCGGAACCAGCCGCCCATCTGCGCGCCGGTATTGCCCGAAATCATGCCGTAGAGATTGTGCTTGGCGTAAAACTCGTTGAGCAGCTTGTTGCCGTTGCCCTCATAGAACCATGAATTCGTGAGGCGGGCATTGAGGCCGAAAGGTATTGCCGTGCCGATGGCGAAGGTCGGGTCCTTGCCGACGTAATAATAGGAGCAGGTGTGGCACATTTCCACCGTGCCGGATGATACGGCATCGGCCGCCTGCAGGCCGGGCACGATTTCACCGGCGGCAAAGGGCTGGATGGTGAAATTGCCGTCGGTTGCGGCGGCGACATGCTTGGCAATATCTTCCGCGCCGCCATAGATCGTGTCGAGCGATTTCGGAAACGACGACGTCAGGCGCCAATTGATCTTGGTATTTTGCTGTGCAATGGCGGGCGCGGCCAGCGCTGCTGTAGCAGCTCCCGCAAGCGCACCTTTTTTCATAAAGGAACGGCGATCCATCTATATCCTCCCAGATATGAACGCTGCCCGCAGCTTTGAATTCCCCTCGTTGCTGTTCAGGCATCGCAGCAAAGTAAGCACGGTTACGGCCCGGCTGACAAGCACCCGCAGCAAGAATTAATCGCGGAAAAACCGGCCTTTCCAGGAATTTTCGGAAACTCTGCTTCGTATTTTATTTCCAACTGAAATATCCCGGCATCGCCTTATACTTTAGGCGCATAAAGGATCCTCATAACGCAAAACGCGTGCTTGACTTGGTCAGCCGGCAGTCGCACAAATTTCGAAGATTCGTCCCGGAGCCACCATGCCAAAACCCATTATCGCCGTTCCCGCCGACATCCGGCATTTCACCGGAGCCGACTGGCACGCCGCGCAGAACCAGTATGTTTCCGCCGCGCTGAAGGTGGCTGGTGTCATGTCCTTCATTGTCCCGGCCTTCGAGGACGGAAACGAGGTCGACGCTATTCTCGACCGGGTGGACGGCCTGCTCGTGTCCGGCTCCGCCACCAATGTGCATCCTTCCCTTTACGGAAAAGAGGCGCAGGAAAGCGACGGCCCGTTCGATCAGGCCCGCGACGCCACCAGCCTGCCGCTCATTCGCCGCGCTATCGAGCGCGGCATCCCGATGCTGGCCATTTGCCGCGGCATTCAGGAGCTGAACGTCGCGCTGGGCGGTACGCTTGCGTCCGAAATTCAGGAGCAGCCTGGCATATGGGACCACCGAAAGCCGGAACATGACGACCGCGACGTGGCCTTCGCCATCCGCCAGCCGGTGCATGTGCGCGAAGGCTCCTGCATCGCGCAGCATCTCGGCATGTCGGGCGAAATCCAGATCAATTCGCTGCACCGGCAGGCAATCGCCGAGACCGCTCCACGCCTGCAGGTGGAGGCGACGGCGGCGGACGGCACAATCGAGGCCGTTTCAGTCATCGACGCCAAAGGATTTGCTGTCGGCGTGCAATGGCATCCGGAATATTGGGCTGAGACGGACGCGCCCTCCCGGGCACTGTTCGAGGCCTTCGGCAAGGCCGTCCACGACTATCGGAACAGCAAGGCATGAACCTTAGCTAATCCCCCCGGCTCATAAGAACACAAAAAAGGGGCAAGCCTGAAGGCCTGCCCCAAGTCTGGGAGGAGGATTTAGCGCTTTGCGCGTTTCTTCTGTCGGTAGACGTCGGCAACGACCGCGGCCACGATGATCAGGCCCTTGACGATTTCCTGATAATAGGCGTCCACCCGGAGGAAGGTGAAGCCCGACGTCATGACACCGAGGATGATGGTGCCGATCACCGTTCCGGTGATGCGGCCGGCACCGCCGGCGAGCGATGTGCCGCCGATAACGGCTGCGGCGATGGCGTCGAGTTCATACATCACGCCCATGCCGGCCTGCGCCGTCTGTGCGCGGGCGGCGGTGACGACACCGGCGAGACCGGCGAGCAGACCAGCAATGGCATAGACCTTGATCAGATGCGCCTCGATATTGATACCGGACACGCGTGCCGCCTGCTGGTTGGCGCCGATGGCATAGGTGAACTTGCCGTAGCGGGTGTAACGCAGCGCCACGTGGAAGATGACGGCGACGACGAGGAACACCACGACCGGCCAGATGCCCGTGCCGATGAAGTTGAAACCGTCCGTCAGACCGGAGATCGGCTGCCCCTTCGTATACCACTTGGAAAGACCGCGCGCCGTCACCATCATGCCAAGCGTTGCGATGAAGGGCGGAATTTTGGTGCGGGCGATGAGTTGCCCGTTTATGAAGCCCGCAAGGGCGCCAGCCAATATGCCGACGGCGAGCGGTATGAAGAAGGGCAGATCGGTCAATCCCGGATAAAGCGCCCGCGGCCATGTGGACGATTGCGCCACGCTGGCGGACAGCATCGCCGTCAGGCCGACGACGGAACCGGAAGAGAGATCGATACCCCCGGTGATAATGACCTGCGTGACACCGACCGCGATGATGCCGATCACCGAGACCTGCAGGATCATGATCGTCAGGCGCTGCTGGTTCATCAGGAAGCTCTGGCCGATGAAAATCCAGCCGAGGATTTCATAAACCAGCGCGATGCCGATCAGCACGAAAAAGATATTGGCCTCCGGCGGGATGCGCCGGTGCGGCTTGCGTCCGGATTTTGCGTCCAACTCTGTGTTGGCGGCGGCGTTCGTATTCATAGTCATTCCTCCTCGAGAAATCCCGGCGCGCCTCACCGCGATGCGAGATCCATCACTTTAACCTGCGTGGCTTCACTTCTATCAAGGAAGCCCGTCACCCGACCTTCATGCATGACCATGACACGGTCGCTCATACCCAGAACCTCCGGCATTTCGGAGGAAATCATGATGACGGCGACGCCCTGGCGCGCCATCTCGCAAACCAGCTTGTGAATTTCCGCCTTGGCCCCGACATCGATGCCGCGTGTCGGCTCATCCAGAATGAGAATGCGCGGCTTGGTCAGCATCCAGCGGCCGATCAGCACCTTTTGCTGGTTCCCGCCCGAGAGATTCTCGATGCGCTCGTAAAGATGCGGCGTCTTGACCCGGAGCTTGCGGCACATCTCCTCGCAGGCATCCGACAGCGCATTTTCCTGCACGAAGCCATTGGCGACATATTTGTCCTGCAGGACAGCGATCTGCATGTTCTCCAGAATATTCAGGATCAGCAGGCACCCCGTGTCCTTGCGATCCTCCGTCAGGAACGCCATACGGTGACTGATGGCCTTCGTCGGGCTGTCGATCGAAACCGGCTTGCCGTCGATTGCAATCGTGCCCGAGGATGCGGGCGTTACACCGAACACCGTTTCCGCCACATTGGAGCGGCCCGATCCGACAAGGCCGGCAACGCCGAGAATTTCACCGGCGCGCACCTCGAAGGAAACGTCGTGGAAAATGCCGTCGAGAGTGAGATTCTTGACCGAAAGCACTACGTCGCCGATCGGAACCTCTTCCTTCGGGAACATCTGGGTGATTTCACGGCCCACCATCATGCGGATGATGTCGTCACGCGTTACATCGGTCGAGGCGTGGGTGCCGATATATTTGCCGTCGCGGAAAACCGAAAATTCATCGGCGATCTCGAACAGTTCGTTCATCTTGTGGGTGATGTAGACGATACCGATACCGCGTTCCCGGAGATCGCGGATGATGCGAAAGAGATGCTCGACCTCGCGCTCCGTCAGTGCGGATGTCGGCTCGTCCATGATGAGAACGTCGGAATCATAGGAAACCGCCTTGGCGATCTCGACCATCTGGCGACTTGCCACCGAAAGCTCGCCGACGCGGGTTTCCGGATCAAGATCGATGCCGAGCCTTTCCAGCAGCGTTTCGGTGCGGCGATACATTTCGCCATGGTCGATGAGACCCAGCCGGTTCTTCGGCTCGCGGCGTATCCAGATGTTTTCCGCCACCGTCATATAAGCCATCAGGTTCAGTTCCTGGTGGATCATGGCAATGCCGTTTTCCAGCGCATCGAGCGGGGAATCGAGACGTATGTCGGCCCCTTTCAGGCGAATTTCGCCACTGTCCGGCTGGTAGATGCCGGCCAGGATTTTCATCAGCGTCGATTTTCCGGCGCCATTCTCGCCCATCAGCGCATGCACGGTGCCGCGCTTCAGCTTAAACTGCACATCATCAAGCGCCACGACGCCGGGAAATTCCTTGCGTATGCCTTCCGCCGCGAGAAGATACTCCGCATTCGGCACGGCTCCGCTGGCGCGCACGGCGGCCATTGTCGATGGACTGACGACCATCTCATCCTCCACAATAGACAAAAATGACCGGAAACAGGCTTTGCCAGATGGCGCACCCTTGCCTCCGGGGAGGCTTGCAGCGCCATGTCGATCACGACATGAAAGGCGCTGCAACACTTTGAATTCACTGAAATTCAATCGTAATCCGCTCGCGTACCGAAGCTTGTCTTCGGCGCCGTCGGAAACCGGCATCTGCCTCCAATGTCAATCTGAACGGGCGCAGATGCCGGAAGGCGGCCGTTAGTTCTTGGCCACGTAGTCCTTGACGTTTTCAGGCGTGACGAGCTGGAAAGGAATGTAGACCTTCTTCTCCACCTTGTCGCCCTTGACGAGCTTCAGCGCGGCATCGAGAGCGCCCTTGCCCTGCCCTGCCGCATCCTGGAACACCGTCACATCCAGATCGCCCGCCTGCATCGCGGCAAGGGCGTCCTGCGTGGCGTCAACGCCGGCGACGACATAGCTTTTCATGTCCTTGCCTGCGGCCTTCAGGGCCTGGATCGCGCCAATCGCCATTTCATCATTGTTGGCGATGACGGCATTAAATTCGATACCGCTGGAAAGCCAGTTGGTGACGAGGTCGGAACCCTGCGTGCGCTGCCAGTTCGCGGTCTGCTCTTCAACAACCGAAATGCCCTTGCATTCGTCGGTCTTCAGAACGTCCTTGGCAGACTGCGTGCGCATGCGTGCCGCCTGGTTGGAAAGCTCACCCATCATGATGACCGCATTGCCCTTGCCACCGAGAAGGCGGCAAACTTCTTTCGCTTCAAGCGTGCCGGCCACCGTCTCGTCGGAGGCGACGAATGCCTGGCCATCCGGCAGGCTATCGACGTTCACCGGCTGGCGGTTGACATAAACCAGCGGAATCTTGGCGTCGGCGGCGAGCTTGGACATCGCCGCCGTCGCATCCGTATCAACCGGGTTGACGATGATCGCGTCGACCTTGGACGCGATGAAATTCTGAATCTGGCTCTGCTGCTTGGCAACGTCGTTCTGCGCGTCCTCGACCTGCAGGGTCACGCCCTTCAGCTCCTTGGAATAATCCTGCATGCCGTTGCGCAGCACGGTCAGGAAGTTGTCGTCGAACAGCGCCATCGAGACACCTACGGTCTCCGCATGCGCCGCCGTGCCCAGAAGCACAGACATGGCTGCGCCGATGATAAATTTCTTCATTGTTTTCTCCTCCTCGGTGTCCGGCGCCACCTCTCCCAGCCGGAGGCGAACCCGAGAGCCCGCCGCTACCTCCTCACAACCAGAAAACGGAATAATGAAACCGATTTTCTGTCTGTTCGATATATTTATTCCATTTTTGGTCCAAACGTCAATGCTTTCTTCACGGCAAGGCGGCGAAGCGGCACACAAGGCGGTGATCAAGGGGGATTTCAGGAGGAAGGAGTTCCGTGGCGGATTGCCGGGAACTGCGCCGAAGCTTCTTCAACGTTACCCCCACTCGTCAGGCGAGGATCGATAAGCCGTTGAAATCATGGATGCGCGGGCCGAAACCGAGGATCACGAAGAATATGGCGGAAAGTCCGTTTTCAATGCCGGACCCGTAGACCCCGCCATTGGCAAAGCCACCGGCGGGTCTCATCTTTTCGCTTAACGCGCCCATGTGAGGCACCATTCCACCGGCGAAAATACGCGAGAAGGGAACAGGTTCAGCAGAATGGGCGTGTTGGTGCACCACGTTCTATCGATGCGAACCAGGCATTACATCGGCGGGAATCGGGCAGACATATTTGCTGCCCTCGGTCTTTTCCTGCCATTCCCTTTTAGCATTGGCGAGCAGTTCCGGCGAGGTCATCAGCGCAAAGCCGGTCGATGCGAGTGTTTTGGCGGCATGGGCCATGGCCTTGTGGGCGGCAGGGCTTTTGCCCTGCGCCACCACCTGCCATGTATGTGGATTGGTGCCGATCGCCCAGGCGGGCGTCCAGCACTGCGCGGTTGGCGTCACCCAGCTGACATCACCGACATCGGTGGAACCCGCCCGGAAATGCGACTGGCCCTCGAAATCGCGCAGGCCGAGATGCAGGGGTGTCGACCCGTCAATCTTCCGGTTGGAAAAGACATCGCCCTTGATCTGGTAGAGCCGGATGCTGCTTTTGATCGCCTCGTCGGTGAAAGTGTCCTGAATGCGTTTGGCAAACGCGATATCCGCCTCGTCGAAGGCGATGGGGCCTAGCGCCACCATGTTTTCATGCATCGCCGTTTCCAGCGTGATGTTGGGCAAGAGATTGGTGGAGGCGGTATCGAAGACGATTTCCACCTCTGTTTCGGTCATCATCGCCGCGCCGCGCGCGACCTTGTCCACCCGCGCGGCAAGATCGAGCGCCTGGCGCATTTCCGGGGCTCGGATCAGATAGAGCACTTCCGCCCTGGCCTGCACCACATTCGCCGCCTTGCCGCCGGTATCGGTGATTGCGTAATGCACCCGACAATCCTGCGGCATGTGTTCGCGCAGGAAATTGACGCCGACATTCATCAGTTCGACGGCATCGAGCGCCGAGCGGCCCAGATGGGCAGCGTTGGAGGCATGAGCCGCAACACCCTTGAAACGGTAAAAATATTCCAGCACGGCCAGATTGTTGGTCGAGCGTACTCCGTTGAACGGTGCCGGGTGCCAAGTCAGCGCAGCATCGACATCGTCGAACAGGCCGGCGCGCACCATGAACGTCTTGCCGGAACCGCCCTCCTCGCCGGGGCAGCCGTAATAACGGACGGTGCCGGGCAAATTATTGGCTTTCAGATGCCGGGCGAGCGCAATAGCGGCCATCAATGAGCCGACGCCAAGCAGGTTGTGGCCGCAGCCATGGCCGGTGGCGCCGGGTTCGCGCGGCTGCGCCTCAGCCACATCAGCCACCTGGCTCATGCCGGCCAGCGCATCGAATTCACCGAGAAAAGCGATGACCGGCTTGCCGCTGCCAAATTCGCCGATGAAGGCCGTTTCCATACCTGCCACGCCGCGGCGAACCGCAAAGCCGTTTTCCTCGAGCGCGCCCGCCAGAACGCCGGCAGATTGCTGTTCCTCGAATTTGAGTTCGGCAAAATCCCAGATGCTGTCGCTCAAGGTGGTGAAATCGGGCTTCATCGCCTCGACTTCGGCGGCAATCGACATCACGGCGTCACGGTTCATGGCTTGTCCTCGCATTTTTGCCCTTTACGGGCACGCGCAAGCGCTTCGGCGGATGCACCGCCAAATTCCTGCGCTTCATATTGGAAAGCCCGCGCCGGGGTCCGCCTCCGGCGCGGGCATAGTGAATCAGTTGTCGACCGAGACTTCCCAGAGGCGGGCGTTCGACTGCCAGACCGGCTGGCCCTTCAGCTTCTTCGTCGCGCCCCAGACATCGACCATGTCGTAAAGGAAGATGCCCGGCATTTCCTTCAGCATCAGTTCGTGGAACTCGTCGAAAATCATCTGGCGCTTCGTCTGGTCGGCTTCGACATAAGCCGCCTTCATCAGTTCTATCGCCTTCGGATCGTCCCACATCAGGGAGGCGTTTTTGTCCTTGTTGCCGACATAAAAGGCATACATCAGCGCCGGGTCGAGGCGCGGAGCGACCGACTGAGAGATCACCTGATAATTGCCGGAACGGCGGCGATCCACCTGGGTGGCATAGTCCAGCACCTCGATCTGCACGTTGAGACCCGCCTGCTGCATCATGGCCTGCGCCATGACGGCGGCCGGGAAGCTCGGCACGTTGCCACGCTTGTTGGCGATGATGGAGATCGGCTCGCCCTTGTAACCGGCGGCCTCCAGCTCCTTCTTCGCGGCCTCGACATCATAGGCCGGGCGCTTCTTCTGCGCCTCGTCATAATAAACCGAGTCCTGCGAGACCATCGAGCCGTTGGCTTCACCCGTGCCGTTCGATGCGGCAGCAACCAGCTCATCAAGATCGAGCGCCATCGCCATGGCGCGGCGCACGCCGGGATTGCTCAGAACCTTGTCGCGGGTTTGAATGTAGAACAGGTTCTTGCCGTTGTTGCGGGCAACGATCAGCTGCATCTTTTCATTGGTCTTGAATTCCGGAATGAGATCGGGAGAAATCTCGGCAGTATCGAGCACACCGGATTCAAGCCCGGCCTTCACCGTCGAAGCATCGGGAATGACCATGAATTTGATGCCGTCGGCGAGCGGCCGCTTGGAGCCGACCATACCGTCCGGCTTGCCGTCGTTTGCCGGCGAAACATAATCGGCAAATTTGGCGAGGCGGATATATTCGCCTTTCTTCCACTCGTCCCACTGGAACGGCCCGGTGCCGATGGGCTTGGCGAAACTGCCATCGGCAGCAACCGATTCCGGCGAGATCATGCCGGTATAACCGCATTCCGGCCGCGACATCAGGCCAAGGAAAACGGCGGAGGGTTTTTCGAGGGTAATCTCGACCGTGGATGCATCCGTGGCCTTGACGCCGGTGACGTGCGCTGCCCCGCCTTCCGCGAAATCGTTGAGGCAGGTCCACTTCGTTTCCGGCTTCAGGTAGCGCGTCCAGTTCCAGACGACGTCCTCTGCGGTAAGCGGCTTACCATTGTGGAATTTCACGTCCTTGCGCAGCTTGAACGTATAGGTCAGGCCATCGGGCGAAACGTCGACGCTCTCGGCCAGAAGCGGCTTCACCTCACCGGCGTTGTTGTAGCCGACAAGACCTTCGACGATGTGCAGGATAACCCCATCCGTATTGCCGTCGCGGTTCACGCCGGGATTGTTGCTGCGAAGATCCGAGCTTTGGGCGATGGTGATGTCGCGGGCCGCCGCGATATTGGCCGTTACCAGCAGGGCAACGCCTGCGAGAAGAAGTTTTTTCACTGTTCTACCCTCTTTGTTGTCATTGATTGTCATTGGTGAAAGCCGTCCCAGCAGGCCTGTGCCAGCCGGCCGATCGTTTCGAGCGCGATGGTGTATCCCGGCGTACCGTCAGGCATCACCTGCGGCACCTCGTCGGTATAAGTGGTGATGATGAAGGACGGCGCGCCGTTTCTGTAGACGATGCCGGCATCCATGCGCCCGCGCTTGCCGCGACCGCTCTTGCTGGCCACCACAGCCTCAAAGGGCAGGCGGGAGCGGATACCATACCGCAAAATCTGGTTCTTCAGCGTCTGCATGGCCCATTCGCACAATTGCGGGCTGCAACCGAGCTTTGCCTGCGCCACCTGCGAGGACTGCGCATCGAGAATAGTCTGCAGCAGCAGCACCTGATCCGCCGCCGAGGTGGTGGTGACGGTTTTCAGCGGATGGTCGGCCGCCAGCGCCAGCGGCGGAATGAGGAAACGGTGATGGGTGTTGGCCATGCCAAGCGATTTGCAATAGCCGTCCACCTCTTCCAGCGTCAGCCTCTCCAGCACCATCTTGGTGCAGACGTTGTCGCTCAGCACCATCATGCCAGCGACGGCATCGCGTAGCGAAATGACGATGCCTGGCGTCATATAACGGAACATGCCGCTCGCAACCTCTTCCGCCAGCCGCTTTTCATAGGTAACGGGCTGGTCGAGATCGATCCGCCCTTCGCTGGCGGCTTTCAGCACAGCCATCATGATCGACGTCTTGCGGGTGCTGCCCGACGGCGTCTCCTCGTTTTCTCCCCGGCCGATCTCTTCACCGGTCAGGAGATTGCGCACCATGAAGCGCGTCACGAAAGGCTGTGCATCGCAGATCGCATTCAGTTGGGCAGCCACGGTCATAGTCATCTTCCTGTTAAACTTCATCTTCCAGACGCCATTTCAGTGTCACGCCGCCCTTTTCATTCTGGTCGAGGGCGGGAATGGCCGAGAGCAGCCGGCGCGTATAGGCCTCTCTCGGACTGTCGAAAATCGTGTCGCGGTCACCCTCTTCGATGATGCGGCCGTCCTGCATGACGACGACACGGTCTGCCACCTGTTCCACCACGCCGAGATCGTGGCTGATGAACAGGCAGGAAAAGCCGTAACGTTTCTGCAGATCGGAAAAGAGATTGAGCACCTGCGCCCGCACTGTCACGTCGAGCGCCGAGACCGGCTCGTCGGCAATCAGGAACCGCGGACGGCGGGCAATTGCGCGGGCAATCGCCACGCGCTGGCGCTGGCCGCCGGAAAGCTCGTGCGGATAGCGGGCGGCAAAATCAGCGCCGAGTCCCACCTCCTCCAGGGTTTCCAGCGCCCGCTTGCGCTTGGCGGCCTGATCGAGACCGGGAACGAGGCGTAGAGCCTCTTCCACCAGCGCCTGAATGGTCATGCGCGGATCGAGCGAGGAATAGGGATCCTGAAACACCATCTGGCAATTCAGGCGGTAATCCTTCCAGTCCTCGTTGCGCTCGCGGCCCTGAAAGCGGATATGCCCTTCGCTCTCCTGCACCAGCCCGGCGATGGTGCGGCCAAGCGTCGTCTTGCCGGAACCGGAACCGCCGACGAGCGCCACGACCTCGCCCTCATGAATGTCGATGCTGACGCCTTGCAGCGCCCGCTTCGGTTTGGCCTTCTTCAGCAGAGATTTGCGGCCGGCATAATCCACAACGATATCGCGGGCCGAAACCATTGGCGCCTTGGAGGTGTCGATATTGCGTGGCTCGCCGCGGAATGGCAGGGAGGAAAGCAGTTTTTTCGTATAGGGGTGCTGCGGCGCATCCAGCAGGTCCTCGGTGCGGCCCTGTTCGACGATAGCGCCTTTTTCCATCACCACGATACGGCTGGTATAACGTGCCACCATCGGCAGATCGTGGCTGATGAGGAGAACGGCGGTGCCTTCCGCCCGCGTCAGCTCCACCATCAGTTCCATGACATCGCGCTGGATGACCGCGTCCAGCGCCGTCGTCGGCTCATCGGCGATCAGCAAAGCGGGTTTCAGCAGCATGACCGAGGCCAGCATGATGCGCTGGCGCATACCGCCGGAGAACTCGTGCGGATAGGCCGTCAGCGCACCTTCCGGATCGCGGATGCCCACACGCCGCAGCATGTCGAGAATTTTCTCGCGGCGCTCTTCCGGCGACAATTTGGTATGAAGGATCAAGCCCTCTTCCAGTTGCCGGCCTATTGTCATCGATGGGTTGAGGGAGGTCATCGGCTCCTGAAACACGACGCCGATCTCCGCGCCGCGCAGACGCCGAAGCTCCTTCACCGGCAGGGACATGACATCCTGCCCCTTGTAGATGATCGACCCGCCGGTGACGGCGATGGCCGGTGGCAGAAGCGAGATGAGCGCGCGGGTGGCGAGCGTCTTGCCCGACCCGCTTTCGCCGACGATGCCGAAGATTTCGCCCGCCGCAATATCGAAGGAAACATCCTTGACCACCCGGTGGCCGGTTCTGGCGACTTCGAGGGAAAGGCCGCGAACGGTGAGAAGTGCATTATCCGTCATTTGAGACCTCTCATGCGCGGGTCAAGCCTGTCGCGCAGGGCATCGCCCAGAAGATTGATGCCAAGCAGCGTCAGCGCGATGCAGAGACCGGGGAAAAGCCCAAGCCACACGGCCTGCTGGATGAAGGGACGGCCGGCGGCCAGCATGTTGCCCCAGGTGGGGGCCGGCGGCGGCACGCCGAGGCCGAGGAAGGAGAGCGCGCTTTCCGACAGGATGGCCCAGCCGAACATGGAGGTGGCAAGAACCGTGATCGGCGCGATGCAATTGGGCAGGATGTGGCGGAACATGGTGTAGATCTCACCATTGCCCATTACCAGCGACGCCTCGATGAATTCCCGCTCGCGCAGGGAAAGCACGGCACCGCGCACCACGCGGGCCATGGATGGCGTATAGGCGATGCCGAGCGCGAAGATGATGCCATACTGGTTGGCGCCGAAAACCGCGAGCAGGCCGAGCGCCAGCAGAATGCCCGGAAAGGCAAGAAGCGCATTGTTGATGGCCATGATGACGCCATCCACCCAGCCGCGCGCATAACCGCTGACGAGGCCGATCAGCGTGCCGCAGACCGTCGCGAAGCTGACCGTCAGGAAGCCGATCCAGACGCTGGCGCGGGCACCCACCATCAGGCGGCTCAAAACATCGCGCCCGAATTCATCGGTGCCGAGAAGATGGCTGGCGCTTGGGCCGGCCAGACGCGAGGCAAAGCCGAGCTTCATCGGGTCATAGGGCGTCCAGAACAGACCGGTTGCGGCGGTGATGAGCAGGAGGGCGATGAGAAAGCCGCCGATAAGCCCGTTAAGTGTGAACTTTTTCATTCGGCAACCACACGCGGATCGAAGAGGGGATAAAGAAGGTCGACGAACAGGTTGACCAGCACATAGGACAGCGAGACGAACAGCAGGCATCCCTGAATGACGGGGTAATCGCGGGCGAAAATACTGTCGACCATCAGCCGTCCGAGCCCCGGAATGGTGAACACTGTCTCGATGACGGCGATGCCGCCGAGAAGATTGCCGAGGATAAGGCCGATCATCGTCCATGTCGGGCCGAAGGCGTTCTTGAAGGCGTGCCGCCAGAGAACGGCGCTTTCCGAAAGACCCTTGGCGCGGGCATGGGTGATGTAATCCAGCCGCAGCACTTCCAGCGTGGAGGCACGCGCCATGCGGATCAGAACGCCCATTTCATGGATCACCAGCGTCATGACGGGCAGGACGAGATAGAGTATGCCACCGACGAAATTGTCGCTGATCGACACATATCCCAGCACCGGCAACCAGCCGAGCTTGAGGCCGAAAAACAGAAGAAGCAGAAGACCCAGCCAGAATGTCGGAATGGACAGAAGCAGGGTCGCCGTTCCCACCAGCGCAAGATCGGTGAGGCTGTTCTGTTTCCAGGCGGCGATAACACCCGCCGGAACCGCGATCAGGCTGGCGAGCAGCACCGCGACCACCACGATCTCGGCACTGACGAGAAAACGCGAGACGACCAGCGGCAGCACCGCCTCATCATTAACGATGGAGCGGCCGAAATCGCCCTGCACCACATTGCCGGCCCAGATGAGGAACTGTTGCGGCATGGATTTGTCGAGGCCGAGTTCGGTCCTCATCGCTTCGATCTGCTCCGGTTGCGCCATGTCGCCCAGCATCAGGGCAGCCGGATCGCCGGGAATGAAGCGGATGAGCGCAAAGACCGTGATCGACACGAATGCGATCGTCGGCAGCGCCATCAAAAGACGGCTCAGTATGAATCTTATCATCGGTTCCCCACGATTGATGGCAGGGAATGGTATCCCGCCTCTATCGGTTTCGTTGTTGGTGACTATGACGGATTGATAAATAAGGCGCAATATTATGCATAAACGTCATATATCTATGCAGAATGACGGCGTGTTTCATCCTGATGAGGACAATGAGATTTTCCGCTCAAAATCCCGTTTTCAGTCGATTTTTTGCGAAAGCTGGATTTCCCGCTTCAAGGCATCGCTCAGCGCCTGCGCAGCGATGGACAGCGGTGCGCCGGAAGCACGGGCTAGGCCGAATTCCTGTGTGGCCTGCGGAACGAATGGCCGGGCGACAACGGGAAGATGCCGGTAGAGGTTCGCATAAAAACTGCTGATGATCGTGACCCCCAGCCCATGCGCGACATAAGCGCAGGCGGAACTGTTGGTGTGGGTCTCGATCTTCACCATCGGCTTGACGCCGGCCTTCTTGAAAACCTGATCGAGCGCCATGCGGTTCGGCCGCTGGCGGCCGATCAGGATGAGCGGAACATTGCGCAGGTCCTTGACGGTGATTTCCTCAAGCTTGGCCAAGGGATGATCCTCCCGAACCACACAGACGCTCTTGCCTGTCGCAACACGTTCGACATCGATGCCCGGCCCGATCTCGCCTTCCATCCGCAGGAAACCGAGATCGATCACCCGCTCGCCGACGAGCTTGTTGATGGCGGTCGTCGTTTCGAAAAATGTCTCGATGCGAACGCCGGGAAAATCCCTGACATAATCGATCAGCATGGCAGGCGCGAAATTTTCCCACATGCTGCTCGGCAAGCCGATGCGGACGATTTCCGGACCGGCCGCGCCATTGCGCAAATCCTCAGCGTGGCCGGACATGCGATCGACCGCAAGCAGCACGTTTTCCGCATCCCGCGCAAGAAGCACCGCCTCCGGCGTCGGGATCAATCGCCCCTTGTCACGGGCAAACAGCGTCAGCGACAGGTCGGCCTCAAGTTGGGCCAGAAGTCGGCTGATACCGGACTGGCTGAGACCCATGGCCTTGGCGGTGGCGATGGTGGAGCCGGTGGAAAGAAGCGTGCGCAGAACTTCGAGCTGCTTGATGTTCATGAGGCCAGCACCATGGGTGAAGAAACGAGCCGGTTTCGGTTCAGACGTTTTGCCGCCGATAGACCTTGATGTCACCGGTTTTTTTGCGTCGCCACTTGCCCGGCACGGTCGCCGGTTACAATTCCACCTCATAGACCGCGTCATGGGTGGCCACACGCACCTCTCCCGATGGCGTCA
The DNA here is from genome assembly GCF_041954855.1 of Agrobacterium sp. LR_9. Taxonomy (NCBI): domain Bacteria; kingdom Pseudomonadati; phylum Pseudomonadota; class Alphaproteobacteria; order Hyphomicrobiales; family Rhizobiaceae; genus Agrobacterium; species Agrobacterium sp. LR_9. The sequence continues at coordinate 239,068 of NZ_JAVAYA010000005.1, read as the reverse complement.
CCCAGCCGCGAAACATGCCTGATGTATTATAGGGCGCGGATATGCCGCCTTCGGCATCGATTGCGACGAGGCCCGCGCCGATATCGTAGGGCGCCAGATCCTTGTGGACGAGATCGCCGGCGGCGGTCTCCAGATCCTGCCCGAGATAGGCAACGCGGGACGCGATCTCGTGGCCGACGACATAACGGATGAAAAACTCGCCCTTGCCGGTGCCGGAAACGGCGCAGGCCCCATCCCGCGCATAGGTGCCGGCCCCGATCACCGGACTATCACCCACCCGGCCATCCGGCTTGTTGGTGTAACCGCCGGTCGAAGTGGCCGCCGCGAGATGGCCCGCCGCATCGAGCGCCACCGCGCCGACAGTTCCGTGCTTTTCGTTTTCCGTTGCTTCCGTACCGGCGGAGGCATGGCGCTTCATCGCCCACAGCGCTTCAAGGCGCTTTTGGGTGGTGAAATAGGATTGCGGCTCGGTGGCGAGCCCCTTTTCCTTCGCGAAACGGTCGGCCGCCTCTCCCGTCAGATAGACGGCACGCTCATCCGCCATCAGCGCACGGGCCGCCTTTACCGGGTTGCGGATGGCGCGGGAGGCGCTGATCGCACCTGCCGCCAGCGTTTCACCATCCATGATCGAGGCATCGAGTTCGTGAATGCCGTTTTCGTTCAACGCGGCACCATGGCCGGCATTGAAATGCGGGCTGTCCTCCATGACAACGACCGCCGCCTCAACCGCTTCAAGCGCGGTTCCGCCAGCCTTCAGCACGCCATAACCGGCGCGCAGGGCCGCTGCCAGATCGTCGCGCGCAGCAGCCCACTCCCCGGCCGTCATGCTGTCTTCCGGCATCACGCCGCAACCACCGTGAATGGCCAGTGCGATCTTCGTCATGTGCTCACTCCCTCGTCGCCCCACCAGCGGCAGGGCCTCTTATCATCAATGAAAGGCGATATCGCCGATGACCCGCACGCGGACCCTGCGAGCGCCGCCCGGCAGATAGGCAATCGGGATATCCTCGACCTCAAGCGTCTTGAGGCTCGTCCGCTCCGCACCGGATGCGACCGCAGCGTTCTGCGCCTCGGTCTCGGCTTTCGCAAGGGCTTCGTCCCGGCTCAGGCCGGAAAACACCTGATCGACCTCGCCGGAAACCTGCGCCATCGCCGCGCCCAGCGCATTGGCAACGCCGGCATTTTCCACACGCAACACTTCCGACGCACCCGGAACCGTCTCGGGGATCAGGAACGCCCCGCCGCCTACAGCAACCAACGGTACGTCTTCGGCTGATGTCTTCATCTGGTCGAAGCTGTCGGCCACCATGTCACGGATGCGTTGAAGCGTGGCCTGCACGAAAGCCGGATCGAGGTCTTTTACACGGTCGCGATCACCCATTTCGATCAAGCCTGCGGCAACGGCGATATCCGATGTCGTCAGCGTCTCACCGCCGAAAACGCGGGCTTCCGTCAGAATGCGATAACCAACCGAGCGCGGACCGATCTTGCCCGTCTCAGGGTCAACGATGGTGCCGCCGCCGAGCGCAATCGGCAGGAGGTCGGGCATACGGAAGAGCGTGCGCACCCCACCGATATGAACGATATTGTTCGCCTCGCGCGGAAAACCGCCGACAAGGCAGCCGATATCGGAGGTGGTGCCGCCGACATCCACCACCATGGCATCGGAAAGACCGGTGAGGAAGGCCGCACCGCGCATCGAGTTCGTCGGGCCGGAAGCGAAGCTGTGCACGGGGTTGGCGGCGGCCACATCCGCAAGCGCAACGGTGCCGTCATTCTGGGTCAGATAAAACGGCGCCTTCACGCCCGCTTCGCGCAGCGCATCCGAAAATGCCTGAACCGTGGTCTTGCCGAGCGTTTGCAGCGCTGCGTTCAGGAGAGCGACATTTTCCCGCTCCAGAAGCCCGATGCGGCCAAGCGTATGGGAAAGCGTGATGCGTGCATCAGGGATCACCGAACGGACGATTTCCGCCGCCCGCACCTCGCACTCCGTCGTCAGCGGCGAGAAAGTTGCAGAAATGGCAATGGAGGTGATGCCCGCATCGCGAATTTTCATCGCCGCTTCGCGGATTTCATCGAGAACCATGGGCACCAGCGGACTACCGTCATATTCATGGCCGCCATGCACCATGAAGATCAGCGGATCGACGGCATCGCGCAGATCCTTCGGCCAGTCGCACATGGGCGGCAGCGAAGAACCTGTTGGCAGCGCGATGCGGATGGCCGCAACCCGCTCCAGCCGGGCGCGCTCCACCACCGCATTGGTGAAATGCGTCGTGCCGATCATCACCGCATCAATCGGCCGGTCCGCCGCGCCGACATGGCCCGCCACATGGGCAAGCGCCGCCTTTACGCCGGATAGGACATCCTGCGTGGTCGGAACCTTGATGGAAGCCACGATGGTGTCGCCATCGATCAAAACGGCATCCGTATTGGTGCCGCCAACGTCAATACCGATGCGTTTCATGGGAATACCGATCTGAAGTCAATGTCATAACCGAAGGCGCGCGGGCCGACGGCGGCGATGCCGGCAGGCGTCGTCAAAAGTTCCGGCGCGGGCAGGGCGACAACCGTCACGCGCTGACCGTAACGCACCGATTCCGTACCGATGGCGCCACCGGAAACCGTATCGAGAAGGCAGAGCAGGTCCGGCGTCATGGCGACTGGCTGGCCATCACGGAAGGCAACGGCCCACTCATTCTGGAAGGCGAGCTCCATGCGCGAACCGCGGTCGGCATCGATACCTTCAATGGTCGTGCTGCCGCGCAGAAAACCGCCAGTGGTCTCGCGCGCCACATCCACCACCTTGCCGCGGAACAGCTGCTTGCCGCCCTCGTGGTCGAGAACCGCCTGAACCGGATCGTCATGGCGCGCACGGGCTGCCATCACCGCGCGCCCGAGTTCGGTCGCCTTGGTGACGGTGTAATGAATACCCCATTCCTTCACTTCCTTGCCGGCGCGGGGGGCCTTGCATGTGGCGGCGGTGGAGCCTACTTCGGTGCAGACCTTGCGCGATATGCGCTCCATCCATTTCCAGGAAGCCGCGCGGGTCACGATCACCTCATTGTCGCGTACATCGACCAGCGACAGCGGAAACATCGGCAGGTTGCCGATGGCGAAAGATGTCATCTGCGCTTCGGGATAGGCGCGTCCCATGGCGTCCGCATTCACGACCGGCCGGTCGAGAACGGCGGCGGCGAGGAAGGAAGAAAGCGCATTCGAGCCGCCGATCTCAACGCTCATGATCGCCCGGAACGGCTTGCCGAGATAATCCTCCATCACCTCGACGGCACGGGCGAGATGCACGGGATCACTCAGTCGTTCCTGACCGACAAGCGGCGCACCCATCTTGGAGACGACGGCAACCATATCGTCATCGGCAAGCGCCATGGGATCCATGACCTTCACCCGCCGCCCTTCGGCATAGAGACGGCGCAGATTGAGCGTCGAGATATAGGGATTGCCTCCACCGCCGGTTCCCAGAATCCAGGCGCCGGTGGCCAGAGGTTCGATATCGTCTTCGGAAAATTCCTGGATCATGCGTCATCCTCGGGCATGCCGCAGCCTTTCCGGCCGCAGGCAATGCTCCTTCCCTTTGAAGTTCCAAGTCTGGCCAACCCCGCCTTTGTGGCGGGGCCGGTTTTCATGAGGCGAAGATCACTCCGCCTTGCAGTCCCAATGGAAGTTGGAGAAGTTCAGGTCCCAGCTCTGCATGGGAATGAACTCGTAACCCTGAAGGCACTTGTTCGCCGCGTAACGGCGGTTCGGCGCAACCGCCCAGACGTCAGGCTGAAGATCGGCGATCTTCGTCTGCAGTTCCTTGTAGGTGGCGTTCTGCTCGTTGACATCCGTGGTGGCGCGGACCTTGTCGATCAACCCGTCGATCTCCGCATTCTGCAACCATTCCATCGACATCCAGGTACCGGAGGCCTTGGAGTGATACTGGTTGTAGAACATCGAATCCGGCGACGGATAGGTCGGCGAGATGTTCACCTGCGTCGATGCCGGCGTCGTTTCCGGCTTGGAAGAAAGCTCGACGATCCGGTTCCATGGCTCCGGCTTGATATCGAGCGTGATGCCGATCTGTTCGAGGCTGGATTGCAGAAGCAGCGCCACTTCCGCCTCAAAGGCCAGCGAAGCGACATAGCTGTTGACCAGCGTGATCTTCTGGCCGGCATATTTCGACTTCGCCAGCTCTTCCTTGGCCTTTTCCAGATCGTAGACGCCCGGCTGGATATCGCCGTTATGCGCGTCCTTGAACGCGTCTGAGAGCGGTCCCTTCATATCGAAGCCCGGATAGATCACTTCCTGGATCGTCTTGTAGTCGGTCGCATAGGCGATGGCGCGGCGCACGTGGACGTCGTCCGTCGGATAGACCTTGGTGTTGAGCTTGATGACGAAACCGCCGGCGGTGCGGGTCTGGATCAGCTTGTAACCCTTCATCCGGCCAATGGACTCATAGGTGTCGTTGCCAAGCCCGTGCGAGGAAAGGCCGAGTTCGCCCTTTTCCGCCAGCGCCTTGACGGTGGCGTCGTCGCTGGTCTGCACGAAGCGTACTTCGTCAATCGGCTTGCCCTTGGTCCAGCCGAGGAAATAATCGGCATTGCGGGCGATGACCATATCGGCCGAACGATTGTAGCTGACCAGCTTGTAGGGGCCGGAACCGGCGGAGTGTTCCCCGACATAAGCCTCACCCCATTTGTCTTCGGGCTTGGCATTGGCTTCGATCAGCGTTTTGTTCATCACCATCATCAGCGGCGTCGCCGCCATGAACGGCGAGAACTGGCGCTCGATCTTCATGACCAGCGTGGCATCGTCAGGCGCGGTGACGTTTTCGGGCTTCAGAACGCCGACGATGAGGTTCGACGGGCCCTTGTTGATGCCGAGCAGGCGCTGGATCGACCAGGCAAGATCGGCAGCCTTCACCGCCGTGCCATCCTGAAACTTCGCATCGTCTCGCAGGTGGAAGGTATAGGTCAGGCCGTCCGGCGAAATATCCCAGGATTTCGCCAGATGCGGCACGATTTCGCCCTTGGCGTTCACCGTGGTCAGGCCGTCATACATGTTCACGATGGCCATGTAGCCGGTGTAATCGGTCACCTTCGCCGGGTCGAGCGAGCTGAATATCTGCATGGTGTTGACCGCAACTGACACCTTGTCTTCCGCAATGGCTGCGGAAGAAACAAACGGCAGCACGAGCGCCGTGCCGAGCGCCAGCGCGGCGAGACGGGAAGAAAGTACAGGCATTTTCATTATCGTTCTCCTCTTTATTGCGGGGCGTTGGCCCCGCTTATGGTTAGGCAGCCTTGCTGACCGGGAAGGGCAGCGGTGAGAAAGGAATGTCCGGATAACCGAAGGCCGCCGGCCCGACGACCTCAAGCGCGCGGGCGCTGCGCAGCAGGTCGTGACAGGGGATGGCGATGACGGCCACGCGCTGGCCGTAGCGCAGCACTTCGGTAGTGATCGGATAACCGGTGTCGACATCGAGCAGGACGATCAAATCGGGCACCGTCACTTCCACTTTGCCGTCACGGGAAAACAGCAGGAATTCGTTCTGGATGGCGACGCCTGCCGTCTGACCGGCGCAATCATCAAAGCCGGAAAGCGTGAGATCGCCAACCGCGAAACCGCCGCGAAGATGGCGCTTCAGATCGGTGATCTTGCCGTTGAAGATGCGCCGCCCGCCTTCGAGCGCGCAGACTGCGGCAATAGGGTCTTCCTGCTGTTTGCGGGCGCGGATCACTGCCTCGCCGATCGCGATCGCTTTGGTGTAAGTCTTCGGAATGCCATACTGGTGCACGTAATGCGCCTGCATCGGCGCGGTCGCCAACATCGCACCGCCGCCCTGCGAGACGACGCAGGCCCGCGCCATGCGCTCGTGCCAGACCTCGGAAACGGCATGGCTGAAGATGACGGCATTGCCATGCAGATCGCACATCACCGACGGCGTGGAACTATGGCCGTAGATGGAGAAGGTGGTCATCTGCATTTCCGGGAATGCCCGGCCCATGCCGTCGCAATCAAGGATCGGCAGGCCGCCCAGCGCCGCCGTCACCAGCGGGTTCATGGAATTGGAACCGCCGATTTCCTCGCAGACGATCGCGTCGATGGGGGTGCGGATCAGCTCTTCCATCGCGCGCAGGCAGCGCAGGCCTTCGCGACCTTCGCGAATGCGCTCGACGCCGACGACAGGCGCGCCGATTCCGCCGATGGACATGCAGAGCGCGTCCGGCTCGATGGCATCGGTTGAGAGGATCTTCATCTCGTAACCGGCCTTCATGGCTTCCAGCGCCAGCAGCTTGCCGAGATAGGGGTTGCCGCCGCCGCCCGTGCCGAGAATGCCTGCGCCGATTTCCAGCGCGTCGAGATCTTCACGGGTCAGCGTCCGCAATGCCGCGTCGTCATATTTCAGCTTGCGTGTCTCAGCCATGATTGGCTCCCATTTCTCCAACAACTTTCACGTGAATGCGGGTGGCGTTGCCGGGCAGGTAAGCCAGCGGCATATCCTCGCGCTCGATCACTTCGAGCGTCGAGGCAATCGCGCCAGCGGCAACCGCCTTTTCGCGGGCTTCCGCTTCTGCCTCAGCCAGTGCGCTTTCGCGCGTGCGTCCATCGACGAGTGAGAAGACCCGGTCGGTCTCGCCGCTGATCTGCGCAATGGCCGCGCCAACGGCATTGGCCACCGCGAAATTCTCGGGCCGAATGACATCAAGATCACCGATGCGATCCGGCATCAGGATGGAACCGCCGCCAACGGCGATAACCGGCACCGGCGACGAAGAGATACGGCTGCGCTCCACGCAGGCCTCCAGCATGTCGTTGATCTTGTCGACCGCCGCATCCACGAGCTTTTTATCAAGGCTGGAGACCAGCTTTTTCTCGCCAACATCGGCCTTGCCGGAGGCAACCGCGATATCGGTCGCCGTCAGGGTCGAGCCACCGAAGCAGAGCGCCTCGCGGCGGACGCGGTAACCGACGGATTTCGGTCCGACAGTCAGGCCATGGTCGCCATTGACCACGAGGGAACCGCCGCCGAGACCGATGGAGAAAACGTCAGGCATGCGGAAATTGGTGCGCACGCCGCCAATATCCACCGTGGTCGAGGCCTGACGCGGGAAACCGTGGGACAGCGAGCCGACGTCCGACGTGGTGCCGCCCACATCCACGACGACGGCATCCTTGAGACCGGTGAGAAAGGCCGCACCACGCATGGAGTTCGTCGGACCGGAAGCAAAGGTGAGCACGGGGAAACCGCGCACTACATCAGCCGCCATCAGCGTGCCGTCGTTCTGGGTGATATAAAACGGGCAGGTGATGCCCGCAGCCTTCAGCGCAGCGCCGAAAGCGGCGACCGTGCGGTCGGCAAGCGACAGCAGGCTGGCATTCATGATTGCCGCACTTTCCCGTGCAAGCAGGCCATGGCGGCCGATATCCTTGGACATCACCACCGGCAGACCGGGGCAACGTTCTTGCAGGATTTCTTTCGCCCGAAGTTCCATCGCATCGTTGATGCCGCTGAAAACGCAGGTAACGGCAGCGGCCTTCAGGCCCTTGGCGCGGATATCGGCGGCGATGCGGACGAGTTCGTCCTCATCGAGAGGCGAAATTTCGCGGCCGTCGAATTCGTAACCGCCGCGCACCTGATATCCGTGGTTGCCGACGATTTCCCGAAGGTCATCCGGCCAGTCGACCATGGGCGGCAGGCCAGCGCCGGAGGGCAGGCCGAGCCGGATGGCGGCCACCTCGTCCATATGCCGGCGCTCGATCACCGCATTGGTGAAATGTGTGGTGCCGATCATCACAGCACCGATGCGCGACCTGTCTATGCCCGATGCCTCGATGACCTTTTCAAGGGCTTCGATGACGCCTGACGTCACATCCTCTGTCGTGGAGGCCTTCACCCCCGCCAGAACGGTTTTATCCTGCAACACAACGGCATCGGTATTCGTGCCGCCGACGTCAATTCCAACGCGATACACGTCAGGCTCCTCTTTCATCAATCGGTCGTTTTTACGAGGAAGCGCATGCGCTCTTCCTCGGTCACCGTGGGTTTGAGACGTTCTTCCTCGTCGGTGACGACGGGGATGGCCGCGATCAGGGCGCGGGTATAGGGATGGGCCGGTTCGGCGAAGACCGCCGACGTCACACCCTCTTCGACAATCTCGCCGCGCAGCATGATGGCGATGCGCGAGCAGAAATTGCGCATTAGCGACAGGTCGTGCGAGATCATCAGATAGGTGAGGCCAAGCTCCTCGCGCAGCTGCAGCAGAAGGTCGATAACCGTCTTCTGCACGGAGACATCAAGTGCGGCCGTCGGCTCATCGAGGATGAGGATTTTCGGCTCGGCCGCGAGCGCCCGGGCAATCGCCACGCGCTGCTTCTGACCACCGGAAAGCTCGTGCGGATATTTGCCGAGATAGGATTGCGGCAGCCGCACCAGCCCCATCAGTTCCTGCATGCGGCTTTCACGCGCAGGCCCGTCCATGCCTATGGATTTCAGCGGCAGGGCAAGCGTCTGTTTCACCGTGCGCTTCGGATTGAGCGAGGTGCCCGGATTTTGATAGACAATCTGCGTCAGCCGCTTGCCGCGCTCAGGTGCCGGGGCGTCAATGACAAGATTGCCGGAGGTCGGGCGCGAAAGGCCCATGATCATGCGCGCAACCGAGGTCTTACCGGAACCGGATTCACCCGCCAAGCCGAAAACCTCGCCCTGCTTCAGCGTCAGGTTCACATCCCGCACGGCATGATAGCCATTGCGCCGGCCATAAATCTTGTTCAGCCCTTCGATGGTAATGATCGGCTGCCGCGTGCTCTGCATCAGATCGGTGACGCGCGGGCCATAAAGTGGAGGCACGGCATCCAGAAGCGACCGCGTATAATCCTTGGTGGGGCTATGGAGGATTTGCGTGCAGGGTCCGGTCTCAACGATATCGCCATGGTGCATGACCACGACTCGATCCGCCACCTTGCGCACGACGCCGAGATTGTGGGTGATCATCAAGAGCGCCATGTTTTCTTCGGCGACCAGCTGGTTGATAAGGTTGAGGATTTCATCCTGCGTCGTCACGTCAAGCGCCGTGCCGGGCTCATCGGCGATCAGGAGCTTCGGCTGGTGCAGCAGCGCAAGTCCGATCAGCACGCGCTGGCGCATGCCGCCCGAAAGTTCGGAGGGATAGGCGTTCATCACCCGTTCGGTATCCGCAAGCTGTACCCGACGCAGCACGGCCGCGATACGGTTGCGGCGCTCGGCCTTGGACGAGTTGATGCCGTCGCGTTTGTCGGCAAAACGCATGACATCATCGAGATGCGTGCCGATCTTGAAGACCGGATTGAAGGACGATAGCGGGTCCTGCATGATCAGCGAAAACGCCGTGCCCTTCAGCGCCTCACGCTCCCTGCGCGGTAAGGAAAGCACATCCCGGCCATCGATGACGATCGCACCGGAGGTGATCGCGGCATTCTTCGGCAAAGTGCCAATGATCGCCTTGGCGGTGACGGATTTTCCCGATCCGGTCTCGCCGATCAGGGCCACGCGCTCGCCGGCGGCAACCGTGAAAGCGACATCGCGCAGCACCTGCCGGGTGCGGCCGTAATTGGTGAAGGTGACGTTGAGGTTTTCGACCTTGAGAAGCGGTTCAGTCATGGCCTTAGCTTTCCACGTCGAACATGTCGCGCAGGCCGTCGCCCAGCAGGTTGAAACCCAGCGTCACGTAAAGCACGGCCGCACCGGGGCAGAGCACTTCCCACCAGAAATCCGGCATGAACTGGCGCCCGTCGGCGACCATCGATCCAAGGTCAGGCGTCGGCGGTTTGACGCCGAAACCGAGGAAGCTCAGCGTCGCCCCGAACAGGATGACGAAGGCGGCATCGAGCGTCGTCTTGACCGAAATGACCGAAACGCAGTTGGGCAGTATTTCGCGGAAGAGGATGTGTAACGGGCCCGCACCGGCAAGACGCGCCGCCTCAATATAGTCTTCCGAGGCGATGGACTTCGACACCGAATAGATCAGCCGCGCGTGCCAGGTCCACCACAGCAGCGTGATCGCGATCATGGCGTTCATCAGTGTCGGTTCCAGCAGGTTGGAGACCGCGAGCGCCATGACGAGTGGCGGCATGGCCAGCATCACATTCGTCAGGCCGCTGATAAGTTTTTCAGTCCAGCCGCCGAAATAACCGGCGATAAGGCCAAGTACGGTTCCGACCGGCACCGAAATTCCGAGCACGCCGATGACGAGAAGCAGCGAGACGCGGAGCCCGAAGATGGTGCGGGAAAAGATATCGCGTCCTGCTTTGTCGGTGCCGAACCAGTGTTCGAGATCCGGCGGCATGTGGCGGGCGCGGAAATCGACAACCGCGCCGATATGTTTCGGATAGGGCGTAAGCCAGGGTGCGAAGACCGCCAGCACCAGCACCGATAGCAGGATCAGCGAGCCGATGACCGCCGCCGGATTGCGGCTGAAGCGATACCACATCATGTAACCGGCGCTTAAGCCCCGATCGGTGGGTTCGAGCATTTTCATATCAGCCATCAGCGAGCCTCCTTGCGGCGCAGGCGCGGGTCGATGATCGAGATCAGAACATCCACGATCAGGTTCGCAACGATGAAGAACAGGCCGGCCACCAGCACCACGGCGGTCACGGCATTGAGGTCTTTCTGCAGGATGGCGTTCAGCCCGTAAGAAGCGAACCCGCCCCAGGCAAAGACCATCTCGATCACGAAGGCATTGCCGATCAGCGACGCGAATTCGAGACCCATGATCGTCAGCGGCGCTATGGAAGAGAGCTTCAGCAGGTAACGGAAGATGATGACCCGCTCCGGCACGCCGAAGCTTTGCAGGGTGAGCACATGGTCCTTGCGCTGGTTCTCGATCATCGAGGAGCGCGTGATGCGGGTGATCTGGCCGATGCCGGCCATGGAAAGTGCGAAGGCCGGCAGTGCGAGATGCTTCAGCGCATCGAGCACGACGTCGAAACGTCCGGCCAGCGTGCCGTCGATGAGGATGAAGCCCGTCGGGCCGCCCTGCCAGCCAAGCCCGTGATCGAGCCTGCCGATGATCGGCCAGCCGGAGAGAAACCGGGCGGCCAGCAATTGCAGCGTGATGGCGAAAAGAAAGCTCGGGATCGTGACCCCGGTGAGCGAGAGGATGCGACCGATATGGTCAAGCGGCCGGTCGCGGTAATGCGCCGTGATGACGCCGAGAGGGATGGCAACGGCAAACATGAAGATGACCGAGACAAGTACCAGCTCCACGGTAGCCGGAACGGTCTGCGCCAGATCGGTAGTCACCGGGCGTTGCGACACCAGCGAGAAACCAAGATCGCCGTGCAGGGCATTGCCGATGTAGTCGAGATATTGGACGGCCAGCGGCTTATCGAGGCCCATCTCACCGCGCAGCGCATCCACCTGCTCCTGCGTTGCCGCGGGGCCGAGCGCCATGCGGGCGGGATCGCCCGGCACCACGCGGGCCAGCACGAAAATCATGATGGACAGGGCGATCATGACCAGCACGAAGGTGCCGAGCCTGTTCAAAATCGCGACCAGCGGATGTTGCTGCATCGGTGGAACGTTCCTTGTGCATCGGTTGCGTGAGCACAAGTTTTCACCACATGTCCCTTTGAACAATCTGGAAAAGGTATAGTTTTTTGAAAGATGAGTATAGGTTTTCAAGATTAAATCCCCTATGCCTTTGCGAATGACGCTGCTTCCCCGCACCCGCCTCTGCCGTCGCATCGCCAGCGAAACCGCCGGCGTGGTCTTTCTGCGGGCGCCGGCGGGTGCGGGAAAAAGCGTGCTGCTGGAAATGCTCGCAAAAGAGCTCGGAACCGACGTGTGCCGGACGCACCAGCCGCGAAGCGACGAGATCGAAAATGGCTGTCTCCTGTGGGACGTGCCGGTTTTCGCGCGGGCGGCCCGCATGCCCGCCGCCATTCTGGAGGCGGTGCGTCTGGTGGTCATCGCCTGCCGGCCGGATCAACGGATCAGCGGACTGGCCCGGCAAATCCTGCATCGCGGTTCGCTCACCATCGGGCCGAATGAACTGCTTCTTGGTGAGGACGAGGTGAAAGACCTGCCACCTGAACAGAAGCGCCTCGCACTCCACGACTATGCGGGTTGGCCGGCTTTTCTGTCACTGGCGCGTTTTCCGAATGAAACGCTGTGTGTCGACTATCTGCGGGAAAACTACCTGCCGCATCTTTCTCCCGCCCAGACGGTTGAGCTTTCGTTCTGGCTGGAAAACCCCTCTGCGGAGCCAGAGGCGGACTGGACCGAACTGCTGCCGCCTTTCCTGACTGGAAATCCCGACAGCCACCCCACCCTGATACGGCTTCTGGGCGTGGCTGCTCGGGAACGTCTCGCCACGCTGCAGGCCGGCAGCGCGGTGGTGGAGGTCGCATCGGCTTTCGAAAAGGAAGGCCGGGCGCTTGCGGCCATGGCGATGCTGCTCGACCGTGGTTACGAGACCCATGCCGCGCAAATCCTTGAACGCGCCCATGGGCGCGAGCTGATCTATCGAAGCAGCGTCGACAGGTTTCGCGAGATCATCATGCGGTTTTCGCAGGATATGATCGCAACGAATGAAACCGTGCTCTTCGCCGTCACCCGCGCCCTGCTGAAACAGGGGGAATTGCAGCGCGTGCGCCATCTGCTCGGCAAAAGTCTCGGGTCGGATTATCTCGATCCGCTGAAAGTGCTTGCCCGTGGCTCGCGGTTTTCCTTCGCCGCACGCACCTTCCGGCTGAACCTGATGATTGCCGAGGACCTGACGCCCAATGACGCGGTGATAACCCGCCTCGCCGAGTTCATGGCCGACTACCCCATGGACGACCACGGCAAATGGGCGGCCTATTATAATGCGTTGCTGGAATTCGAAATCCGCCGCCGCAATTTCCGCGAGGCCGAGGCCGCCGCCGCACGCGCCCTGATCTATCTGCGCAAAATGGGCGGACAGCCGCTGCTCCAATTTTTCATCCATCTACACCAGATCGTGCTGCGGCTGATGAGCGGCGATACGCTTCTGGCGCGCCACGCGGCGCAGGAGGCGCGTGCGCGGCTGGAACAGGTGCCGCATGACGCCGTGCAGGAGTTCCGGATGCTGCGGCTGGCGGAAGCGTGCCTTGCCTATGAGGCGGGAAAACCGCGCGATCTCCTGCATTTCGTCGAACATGAATTCGATCATTTCGCCGCGGCCGAGATATGGCCGAGCCTGATGCAGTTCGCCCTGCATTATGCCTCGCAGGTGCTGATCGATCATTTTCCGATGACTGTGCGCCCCGGTTTTCTAGACGGTCTGTGGATCCACCTTTCGGAAGGGCTGCAATTCCACGCGATGATGGAGATCAGGACGGCCATCGCCTATCAGAACGCCAACCGCTGGGCGGATGCGGCCGCGACGCTTTCGGCGATCCGCATGCCAATGGGCCGCAACTGGGTGGAAAGTGCGCATGAGGATCTTTCCCGGCTGACACGCCGAGACGAAATCGCCTATGTCATGGCATGGCTGCGCGATGCGGTGCATCTTTTCACGCCACGCGCCTATCTCTCCCGGCAGATCGACGCGATGATCGCCAATCCCAAGGTCACCAACCGTGAGAAGGTCGCGCTGAAAATCTGGCAGAGCTATGCCGCGCACCAGCGCCGCGACAATGCCGCCGCACGCGCCCATATCCTCACCGCTCTTGAATCGGCAACCCGTCTTGGCTGCAGCGGCGTCCTGTCGGAGGAGCGCATCTTCCTCTCACCGCTCCTGAACAATCGCCGCATCCGCAGCTTCATCGAAACCTCGTCCGATGTCCGCACCGCGCTGTCGATTTTCGCCGCCTCGGTGAATTCACCGCAGGCCCGCGCCCTGCATGGCGGGCTTTCGCAGCGGGAAGCGCAGATGCTGCAACTGCTGGCCAGCGGCATGTCGAACAAGAAGATTGCCCAGACGCTCAACATCTCGGAAGTGACGGTGAAGTTTCATCTCGGCAACCTGTTCCGCAAGCTGGATTGCAAACGCCGCGCGGAGGCGATCCGCGCGGCGAAAGCACTGGGCTGGCTATAAGACTCAGCGGTTGTTCTTCTTGCGCCATTCGGCAAAAGCCGTCTGGTGCTCTTCCTTCGTGCAGGGGTAAAGCCCGATGATCGTCTGGCCGGCCTTGACCTGTTCCACCACGAAATCCTCGTAAGCCGTCATTTCCACCGCCTCGGTCGCCACCTCGTCGGCAATGCCAGCCGGGATGACGATAACGCAATCGGCGTCACCAACGATGATGTCGCCCGGAAACACCGGCGCATCGCCGCAGCCAATCGGGCCGTTGATCTCGATTGCCTCGTGTTTGGTGAGGTTGGTGGGGCTGGAAGGGCGGGTGTGGTATGCTGGAATATCCAGCTCGGCAATGGTGGCCGCATCCCGGAAACCGCCATCGGAAACGATGCCGGCACCGCCGCGAACCATCAGGCGGGTCACAAGAATATCGCCGGCCGAGGCGGCGGTCGCATCCTTGCGGCTGTCCATGACGAGCACATGGCCCGGCGGGCATGTTTCGATGGCGACGCGCTGCGGATGGGCGGGATTGCGGAATTCAACAAGCTGGTTGCGGTCTTCGCGCGCCGGCATATAGCGCAGGGTAAATGCCGGGCCCACCATGTTCTTGCCTTTGTAGCCGAGCGGGCGCACACCCTGAATGACCTGGTTGCGCAGACCGCGCTTGTAAAGCGCCGTCGCCAGGGTAGCGACGGAAATCGTCATCAGTTTTTCGCGCGTTTCATTGTTCATGTCTGTCTCCTCGCAATGGGCGGATGGATGTGTTTCAAGTCCTGTGAATGGGCTCGTCTGTGAAGACGCCGCCCTGATATTTCGCTATCGCGGCCTCCGGGTCGGGGTGCGGTACGTCGCGTTCGATTTCCGCCCGGTAATGTGCAGCATTGTCGCGCCGCTGCCAGCCGAGAAAATCGACATGGGAATTGTCCCACCAGCTGTCGTCATTGGCCGAAACGCCCCAGATGACCGGGCAACCGAGTTTCTGCACGCGGAAGGTGGCCTCGATCAGCGAGACGAAGTCACCGTAGCTGAGCCAGGTCGATAGCATCCGCCAGTTGGAGGGCTTTTCTTCGCAAGACCCTATACGGACGATGGCCGTCTCCTGGCCGAATTTGGAGTGGTAGAGGCTTGCCATCGCTTCACCGAAAATCTTCGAGACGCCGTAAAGGCCGTCCGGCAGAAAGGGCGTTTCCGGCTCGAGCTGCTGTCCCTGCGGATAATAACCGATCGTGTGGTTGCTGGAAGCGAAGAGAATGCGCGGCAGGCCGTTCTGCCTCGCCGCTTCGTAAAGATTGTAGACGCCGCGAAGATTGGCGGCCTCGATGGGATCAAAAGCCTTTTCTACCGAAATACCGCCGAGATGGACGATGCCATCGCAGCCCTTCACCAGTTCATGAACCGCCGCCTCCTCTTCGAGCCGGCAGCGAACAAGCTCCTCATGGGGTGCTGCCTCACCGAGATCGACGACGTCGGAAAGACGGATCGTCTCGGCGACATGGCCAAGCCGCCCGCGCAGCATGCTGCCAAGCTTGCCGCCGGCGCCGGTGATGAGTAATCGCTTTAACATGTCGCGTCCTCAGAAAATATCGGGCTCGCCGGCGGTGCGGCCGAAATCCGTCTGCAGGAAGTCGAAATCGCAGCCTTGATCGGCCTGCGTGACATGCTTGGAGAAGAGATAACCATAACCGCGTTCATAACGCGCTGCCGGCGCCTGCCAGGTGGCGCGGCGGCTGGCGATTTCCTCTTCGCTGACCAGCATGTCGAGACGACGCTGCGGCAGATCGAGGCGCACGATATCGCCGGTCTTCAGGAGCGCCAGCGGGCCGCCGACGAAGCTCTCCGGTGCGACATGCAGCACGCAGGCGCCATAGGAGGTGCCGGACATGCGGGCATCGGAAATGCGCACCATGTCGCGGTGACCCTTCTTGATCAGCGCCTTGGGGATGGGCAGCATGCCCCATTCCGGAAAACCGGGACCGCCGAGCGGACCGGCATTGCGCAGCACCAGCACATGATCCGGCGTGACATCGAGGTTTTCGTCGTCAATCGCCTTCTTCATCTCCGGATAGCTGTCGAAGACCAGCGCCGGGCCCTCGTGAACATGGTATTTCGGATCGCAGGCGGCGGGCTTGATGACAGCGCCATCCGGACAAAGATTGCCGCGCAGCACCGCAAGCGAGCCTTCCGCATAAACGGGATTATCGAGCGAGCGAATGACGTCGTCATTATAGACCTTCGCACCCTCGAGGTTTTCGCCCATGCTGCGGCCGGTCACGGTGAGCGCCGAACAGTCGAGACGGCTTTCGAGCTGCTTCATCAGCGCCCGCAGACCGCCGGCGTAATAGAAGTCCTCCATCAGATAGTCTTTGCCGGAGGGGCGAACATTGGCGATGAGCGGCGTGACCCGGCCAAGTTCGTCCAGTTCATCCAGCGTCATCGGCACGCCGGCGCGCCGCGCCATGGCGATCAGATGCACGACGGCATTGGTGGAGCAACCGGTCGCCATGGCGACGATGGCGGCATTGCGAAAGGCGGTCGCGGTCAGAATACGGTCCGGCGTCAGCTCCTCGGCCACCATTTCCACGATACGCCGGCCGCAACCTGCCGACATGCGCTGGTGTTCGGCATCCACCGCCGGAATGGAGGAAGCTCCCGGCAGGGTGAGGCCAAGGGCGTCGGTGATGGCGGTCATGGTCGAGGCGGTGCCCATGGTCATGCACACACCGGCGGAGCGGGCAATGCCGCCCTGCACGCCACGCCATTCCTCGTCCGTGACGTTACCGGCACGGCGCTCGTCCCAATATTTCCAGGCATCCGAACCCGAACCCAGCACCTTGCCGGCATAATTGCCGCGCAACATCGGGCCTGCCGGCAGATAGATCATCGGCACACCGGCCGAGATCGCGCCCATCACGAGGCCGGGTGTCGTCTTGTCGCAACCACCCATCAGCACCACCCCGTCGAGCGGATGCGAGCGAATCATTTCTTCCGTCTCCATCGCCAGCATGTTGCGATAGAGCATCGATGTCGGCTTGGTGAAGCTTTCGTCCACCGAGAGCGACGGCATTTCGACGGGGAAACCACCGGCCTGCAACACGCCGCGTTTCACGTCCTTCACCCTTTCAGGGAAATGCGAGTGACAGGTATTCAGCTCCGACCAGGTGTTCAGGATACCGATGACGGGTTTGCCGACAAAATCCTCCTCCGCATAACCGAGCTGCATCATGCGTGAGCGGTGGCCGAAGCTGCGCAGGTCGTCGGGAGCGAACCAGCGGTCGGAACGGAGTTTTCTATCGGTCATGTCAATGGTCCTGCGTTGCGGGTTGCGCCAAAGGCTGTCAGTCCTGCCGGAGCGTCAGCCCGCTCGTCGTATCGAAAAGATGGATATGTTCCAGCGGCGCCGACAAACGGATGACTTCGTCCGCCGATGTCGAGGTCTGGCCGGAAAGATGCAGCGTCACCCGGGTGCCATCGCCGAGATTACCATAGAGATAGGATTCCCCGCCCAGCTGTTCTGCGGTGCGCACAGACATGGTCAGCGCGCCGCCCTCACCCGGCTGCACATGGTTCGGGCGGACGCCGAGCGTCACCTTCTGGCCGGGCTTGTAGGAAAAGCCGGTCTGCGGTAGCGGGATCAATTCGCCGGTGGCGATCTTCAGCGACGGCGTTGCATCCGACGTCACTTCGCCGGCAAAAAAGTTCATCTTGGGCGAACCGATGAAGCCTGCCACGAAGAGATTGGCCGGGCGGTTATAAAGATCGAGCGGCACACCGAATTGCTCGAGCTTGCCGGCGCGCAGGACGGCGATCTTGTCGGCCATGGTCATGGCTTCCACCTGATCGTGCGTCACATAGATCATGGTATTGCCGAGACGCCGGTGCAGGCTTGAAATCTCGCCGCGCATGTCGACGCGAAGTTCCGCATCGAGGTTGGAAAGCGGCTCGTCGAAAAGGAACACGCGCGGCTCGCGCACCACCGCGCGGCCGATGGCGACGCGCTGGCGCTGGCCGCCCGAAAGGTCCTTCGGACGACGCTCCAGCAGCTGGTCGATCTGCAGCATCTTGGAAACCTGGGAGATCTTTTCGGCGATGTCCTTTTTGGAGGTGCCGATGTTCTCAAGCCCGAAGGACAGGTTTTCGCGCACCGTCATATGCGGATAAAGGGCATAGGACTGGAACACCATGGCAAGGCCGCGATCCGCCGCCGGCACGGTGTTGACCACGTCGCCGCCGATGACGATATCGCCGCCGCTCAACTCCTCGAGACCGGAGATCATGCGCAGCAGGGTCGACTTGCCGCAGCCGGAAGGGCCGACGAAAACACAGAACTCGCCGTGTTTGATATCGAGATCGACACCCTTGATCACATCGAGGGCACCATATGTCTTTTTGACCTGACGAAGCTGAATACTTGCCATTGTCGTGTTTCCTCCCTGAGGATTATTTGCCGCCCGTCGATGCAATGCCGGTGGCGATGTATTTTTGCAGGAACATGAAGACCAGCGCGATCGGGGCGAGTGTCAGCACCGTCATGGCCAGAAGATTGCTCCATTCCGTCGTCATCTCCCCCTGGAAGGAGTTGAGCGCCAGTTGCAGGGTGAAGTTGTCGTTGCGGGTCAGAACGATCAGCGGCCAGAGGAAGTCGTTCCAGCGCCACATGATCGCAAGGATGGCAAGAACGGCAAGCGCCGGAGCCGAAAGCGGCAGGATGATGCGCCAGTAGATTTTCCACTCGCTCGCCTTGTCCATACGCGCCGCATCGAGGATTTCATCCGGGATCGTCAGCATATATTGCCGCAGCAGGAAGACGCCCGTGGGTGTCGCTGCACCGGGAATGATGACGCCCCAGAGACTATTGATCATGCCCAGCTGGCTGGTGATGAGAAACAGCGGCACGAGCACGACGGTCTGCGGGATCATCAGCGTACCGACAACCAGCGCCAGCACCGCACCCCTGCCCTTGAACTGGTATTTCGAGAGCGCGAAGGCCGCCATGGAATTGACGATCAGCATGATGATGGTGGAGGTCACCGTGATGAAGGTCGAGTTCCAGAAATAGAGCGGGAAATTGAAGCGCTGGAAAAGCTCGGTGTAGTTTTCCGTCGCCAGCGCCACTTTTTCAGCCGGTTTCAGCTCGTTGAACGGCATCTTCAGGACTTCGGTTGGCTTGGCCGGGTCAACCACCTGGGCCACGAGGCCGATGCGGCGGACCATGCCGAACTTGCGGCCATCCTTGTCGACATAGGCCGGCAGCGGCGCTGCCTGCCCATCCACCACCACGGTTTCCTGGCTATAGGGCAGAAGGCGCGGCGGAAAGCGTTGAAGGTCGGCCTCAGTCTTGAACGATGAGAGCACCAGCCAGACGACGGGACCGAACATCATCAGCACGGCCACGCCGAGATAGGCGTAGGACAGCCAATCGGTCCAGTGCAGCTTGCCGTTACGGCCGCGGGTACGGGTCAGAAATGCGCCAATCCTAGCCATCGACCTTGCTCCTGTTTGCCCGGAATTGCAGGGCGGTCAGCACCACGAGCACCACGGCGAGCAGCAGCGAAGCGGCAGCCGCAAGGCCGAAATTGCGGGGCGTCCCGGCAAAGCCGGTCTGATAGATGAACTGAATGATGAAGGTCGTCGCCGAACCGGGGCCGCCACCCGTGAAGGCAAAGACTTCGTCGAAGGTCTGTACGCCCTTGATGAGCGACAGGACGAGAACGACGAGCATGGTGGGTGCCAAAAGCGGCAGCGTGATGCGCCGGAAGATACGCCAGGGGCTCGCCTTGTCGAGCTGCGCCGCCTCATAGACATCGCGCGGGATCGCCTGCAGGCCGGCCAGAAGAATGAGCGTGTAAAAACCCATATGCGCCCAGACCGACAGGAAGACCGACCAGCCGAAGGCAAGATTGGCTTCGAGCAACCAGTCGACCGAACCGAGGCCCAGCCCCTCCATCGCCGCATTGAGAACGCCGAAACGCTGGAGAATCCACTTCCAGATCAAGGCCACAACGACGGGCGACAGCAGCACGGGGAAGAAGAAGACGGCACGGAAGAACCCGCGCGCCCGGATATCGCGGTTAAGCACGATGGCCGTGATCAGCGAGAAGCCGACCATGAAACCGACCTGCAGCACCACGAAGAAAACCGTGTTCCAGACGGAGCGCCAGAACAGGTCACGCTGACAGGAATTGGGGTTGAGGTAATTCTGACAGGAAAGAAGGACCGAGAAATTTTCGCCGCCCACGGCAGGGCGTTCGGAAAGCAATATGTGTTCGCTGCCTGTCACGGAATAGGCCATGTTCAGCACGATCGGCAGAAAGGCGAAGACCGCAAACAGAATCAGGTTGGGTGTGAGAAACACCCAGGCAATTCGCCGATGGCCGAGAACCTTTTGCAGAAAGGCAAAGGGCAGTTCAACGATGCCCATCACGGGCGCAAGAAATTTATACATGAGGGTCCTCCTTCGATCCGGCGCGGCGCGGCATGCGCCGCGCCGGAAGGCGATGGATCACTTCGCCTGTTTCAACGCTTCCTCGAGGTCCGTCTTCGCGCGGGCCATGGCCTCATCAACGGTGCTTTCACCGACGATGGCCTGCGTGATGCGCTGGACGGAGATGTTGAACATGGCGCGATTGTTCTTGTAACCCTGATAGGCATAGGCAATCGGGCTGAGGCCGGGGATCTGGTCCAGCCAGGCGTTCATGGCCTTCTGCGTCGCAGGCGTCGCACCGGTATAGGTCACGCCCTTGTCGGCCACGGCCTTATGGGCCGGAACGTTGCGGGTGCGAACGGTGAAGTCGAGATAATTCTCGTCCTGAGCCATGAAGTTCAGGATATCGGCAACGATCTTCGGGTTTTTGGTCTGCTTGAAGCCGACGATGCCGGTACCACCAGGCATGCCGGTGCAGGCTACGCCACCGCAGGGCTGCGGCACGACTTCCCAGTCAAAGGCATCGCCCACCTGGCTGTCGAAACGCGCGGTCTGCCAGCTGCCGGAATAATAATAGACCAACTGGCCGTTGATGAATTCCTGCGCGGCGTCACGGTAGGTATTGCCGCCCTGTCCAGCCCAGACGTCACGCGCCATGGTGCCGTCCTTGTTCCATTCCACGAATTTCTTCACGAAGGTCGTGAAGCCTTCATCAACCAGAATGGGCTTACCATCGGCGTCGAAAATCTTCGCGCCATAGGAAATGGCCGGGCCGGCAATGCGGTGGCCGGAACGGTCGATGGCCATCGGGTAAGGCGTGCCGGTTGCCTTGGCGACGGCATTGGCGGCCTTCGCCCAGTCGTCCAGCGTCGCATCCTTGCCGGGAACGGCGACATTGGCCTGATCGAACAAAGTGCGGTTGATGAAGGCGCCGGTGATGGTCAGCTGGGTATGCATGCCGTAGATGCCCTTGTCGTCAGGGCCGCTGCGATACCATTTCAGCACGTTGGAGAAATTGTCTTCCCAATATTTCGCGTCCACATAGGGCGTGAGATCGAGATAATAGCGGTTGAGGCCGCCAAGGTCGGTCACGGTTGCGAAATCCGGGCCGCTGCCGCCGGCAAGCTGCACGGGCAGGCCTTCCAGCAGCGCCTTGTAGGGCACGACGTCGGTGACGATCTTCACGTCCGGATGCTGCTTTTCGTAACGCGCGAGAATGTCTTTCAGAATTTCGCAGCCGTTGCCGTCATAAGCGCAGGTGAAGCGCACTTCCTCAGCCGCCTGGGCCGCGCCCGCAAAGGACGCCGCGCCAATGGCGAGCGCCAATGCCATGCTGTATTTACCGATCATCTCTTTTCCTCCCTTAGATGATTATGCGTTGGCGGATGCGCGCGGAGCCCAGCCCTTGATCCATTCGCCTTCTGCGGCGTCGGACAGGCGGACCGGCTTTCCTTCCCGCACCGAGCGATAGATGGCGGTGACGAGTTCGATGGACTGCAAACCATCGTTCACAGTCACTTCCTTACCGCCGCGTCCTTCCATCGCGTCAGCAATGGCTTCGACAAAACCGGCAAAGCCGTTTTCGCCATCGCCGACCGTCGCCAGAACGGCGTCGATCTGGTCCTGCGTGGTCGGTGCACGGGCGATGAAGCGCCATGTGTCTTCGGCCGGGCGATAGGGCAGCGTGCCGCTCTCGGCGGTGAAGCCTTCGAAGCAGAAACGGAGTCGCGACGTATCTTCGGCGGCACCGAGCGTCACCGAGCTCGTCGCCAGCGCACCGCTTTTCATGCGGAAGCTGAGCGCCGCGCAATCTTCGGTTTCGATCGTGTTGACGCGCGTATCGGCCATGGCGAACACTTCGTCGACCGGGCCGAGAACGTGGCAGAGAAGATCATGGGCGTGGATGGCATGGCCAAGGATAGCGCCGCCGCATTCGCCCTTCCACGTACCGCGCCACGGAATGTCGTAATAGCTGGCGCCACGGTTCCAGTGAACTTCCGAACTCGCGACAAAGGCCTTACCCGCAAGGCCGGCATCGATGAGCGCGCGAAGCTGCCGCATCGCATGTCCGAAACGGTACTGGAAGACGGGAAACACGCCACGGCCGGTCTTTTTGACGGAGTCGATCAGCGCATTTGCCTCCTCAAGCGAGCGGACGAGCGGCTTTTCGCAGACCACATCCTTGCCCGCCGCATGTGCCTTCAGCGTCACGGGAAAATGCAGGTGCGGCGGCAGGCAGACGTCGATGAGCTGAATGCTCTCATCGGCCAGAATCTCATCGAGATCGGTCGTCAGACGGATGGACGTATCCTCACCCGCCACGGAGCGGGCGCGCTCGAGATCGAGGTCGCAGATCGCCTTGACGGAGAAGCGCTCCGGCAACGCCTGATAACCCTTCAGATGCAGGGCGCCGATGCCGGCACCAACGATTGCAACGCCAATCATGCCTTTGCTCCTTCGGCCTTGGCCTGCGCCTGAAGCGACAGGTCGCATACCTTGAACACATGCTCCTGCGTCATCGCCGTTTCGGTGCGGTTGCGGATGTCGTCGCACAGCCGGCCGAAATAGGGCAGGCCGGCACCGGAGGCGTCAATATATTCGCAGCGGTCCCCATTCACGAGAATGAGACGGTCGGTGCCTTCCTTGTTGCCGACATCGACATATTTGCGCAGTTCGATGTAACCCTCGGTGCCGAGGATCGTGAGGCGGCCGTCGCCCCAGGTCGGCAGCGCATCGGGCGTGTACCAGTCGACGCGGATATAGCCGTGGCCTTTGTCGCCGCGCAGCACCACTTCGCCGAAATCCTGCAGGCCCGGATCGCGCGGGTTGGCATAATTGGCAACGGTGGCAGCCACGATCTCCACTTCGGTCGAACCGGTGAAGAACATGAACTGGTCGATCTGGTGGCTGGCGATATCGGTGATGATGCCGCCGTAAGCTTCACGCTCGAAGAACCACTTCGGGCGGATCTGGCGGTTCAGACGGTGCGGGCCGAGACCGACGGTCTGGATCACACGGCCGATCGCACCCTGCGCAACGAGTTCGGCGGCCTTGGTCACGCTCGGAACTTCAAAACGCTCGGAGAAATCGACAGTCCAGATGCGCTTGGTCTTCGCCACCGTCTGGCGAAGGCGATCGAGCTGTTCGAAGGTGGTGCAGCCCGGCTTGTCGGACATGACGTCCTTGCCGGCTTCCATGGCGGCGATGGCAAGATCGGCGCGCTTGGAGGGAATGTCGGCGATCAGCACGAGATCGATGCTGCCATCGGCCAGCAGAGCTTCCTTCGAGGTCGCGCGCGGCACATCCGGGAAGCGCTTGACGAAGCCTTCCACCACGTCTGGCTCGCCTTCGGTCCACCAGCCGGCGAATTCTGCGCCAGCATCCAGCATGTTCTGGGCCATGCCGAAAATGTGCCGGTGCTCTATGCCGAGAGCGACGAACTTGATTGCTTTAGTCATCCTGCAGTTCCACTTCCTTGCCGGTGTCGGCCGAGTTGATGATCGCGTCGATCAATCTGTGAGACAAAAGAGCCGCTTCGCCGGTGACGACCGGGACGCGCCCTGAGGAGATGGCGTCTGCGAAATCTTCGAAGACGCCCTGATGCCATTCATGCGTGAAAGCCATGGGGTCGGCCCCGCCGCCCGTGCCGGATGCCGCGCCGCCAAAGGTCTCCTGCCGGCCATCGCGCCAGTCGACATGCAGGAGGCCCGAGGCGAGCCGCAGGCTGGCATTGTCGAAATGCAGGACAATCGATTCCGGAGCGCCGGGGAAACTTGCGGTGCTTGCGACCAGCGAGCCGACAGCGCCATTCTTGAAGCGCAGGCCGGCCGCGACATAATCCTCGGTTTCCATGCGATGAAACCGCGTCGTCGCCGCCATGGCCTGAACGCGCGAGACCGGCCCTGTAAGGCTCAGCGCCAGATCGATGGTGTGGATTGCCTGGGAGATCAGAACACCGCCGCCGTCACGCGCCAGGGTGCCGCGACCGGGTTCATCATAATAGGATTGCGCGCGCCACCACGGCACGGAAATTTCGCAGAGACCAAGCGCCCCGAGCGTCCCGCCATCCACAAGCTCACGGGCTTTTTGCGATGCAGCCCGCATGCGGTGCTGGAAGATGATGCCGAGCGTGACGCCGGCCTCACGACAGAGGGCGACAAGGCCGCCGGCTTCCTTCGTGTTCCGGGCGACGGGCTTTTCCATCAGAATGTGTTTGCCCGCCTTTGCGAGCTGTCCGACGATATCGATGCGGGCATTCGGCGGCGTTGCGACGATGGCGAAATCGACATCCGCATCGCGCGCGGCTTCCTCGACCGAGGAGTAAACGACGATCTCATATCCGGTATGTTTCGACGCTTCGGCGGCCAGCGCGCTGGCGCGGCCGGAGCCACCGTCGACTAAGCCCTTCAGGCGAATTTTTTCCGGACTTGCCGCACAGGCGAGCACATGCGTCTTCGCCACCATTCCGGCGCCAACGATGACGCAGGTCTTGATATTTTGCATTTCGGGAGCCTCCTTCCCAATACGCGATCATTTGCATACCGGTATGCCGGTTGTCAACAGACTTGTGTTCCGGTATACCGGTTATGAAAGTGCTGGAGGGTATATGCCAAAAATTCCCGTAACAGGTGGGACCGTGCCGACAATGGAGCGATTGGATCTTAATCGTCCGGTCGTGGACCAGATCTATTCCGCGCTGAAATCGGCGATCCTTTCCCGGGAGCTTTTTCCCGGCCAGGCGGTTTCGGAGAACGAAATCGGACAGTTGTTCAATTCCAGCCGAACGCCGGTGCGCGAAGCGCTGAGCCGCCTGCGGGATGACGGCCTGATCGTCACCCTGCCAAGCCGCGGCACCTATGTCTCCAGATTATCGGAAAAGCACATTCGCAGCGCGCAGTTCATCCGCGAGGCGCTGGAGGTCGCTGCGGTTTGCAGGCTATGCCAGATCGGCATAACGGCGGAGGCCGAGCAGGAGATCGAACACGCCCTCACCGGCCAGCGTGCAGCCATGCACCGCGGGGACAGAAAGGCTTTCCGTGTGCATGACGACCAGTTCCACAGCGCGCTTGCCGCCGCGACGGGGCTTGAGAGGCTGGAGACGCTATTGATCCGCGAAAAGGCGGGGCTGGACCGTCTGCGCGCGCTCGCCATCACCGACGAGGCGCATATGGCGCGGCTGCTCTCCGAACATGAGGCGGTTTACGATGCGATCAAGGCCGGGGACGAAGCCCGTGCGACCGATGGTTTGCGCAAACACCTGAGACGCGTCCTCGGCATTCTTTCGCAGGTTTTCGAGAACCACCAGGACTATTTCGAATAATTCCGCACCATCATCTTCAACGGTTCGAGCATCATGAATACGGCAAATCCTGAAAAAGCGCTCGCCATGTCGCAGGCGAAACTTCTGTGCGACACGATGAGCACGCTTGCTGAATCCCCCGTTTGGGATGAGCGGCGACAGGCGCTTTTCTGGTGCGATATACTCGGCAAGGCGGTGCGGTCCGCAGCGCTCGAGCCCGGCCTTTATCGCGAATGGGCGTTTCCCCATACGGTCTCGAGTCTCGGTCTCTGTCGGAACGGCGACCTCATCGTCGCCTGCGGTATGGATATTGTCATCCTCGATCCGGAGAGCGGCAAAACACGCCTTCTCCATTCCCTGCCGTCACCGGACGGCATTCCCTGCCGGCTGAACGACGGACGGATCGGCCCCGACGGCGCCTTCTGGGTGGGAACCATGCACAATGTGCCACTCGCGGACATGGAGCCCCATGGTGAACTTTGGCGGATCACCGAAAAAAGCGCCGAGCGCATGCAGACCGGCCTGACATGCCCGAATGGCCTCGCCTTTTCCCCGGACGGCTCCATCATGTGGCAGAGCGATTCCGTCCAGAAATGGATACGCCGGCGAAAATTCGATAGCAGAAACGGCACATTCGATGAGGGCGTGCTGGTGGCCCGGATGACGGAAGAGACGGGAAGACCCGATGGCGGCTGTCTCGACAGCAGCGGCACCTATTACAGCGCTGGCGTTTCCGCTGGCCTGTTGAACGTTTTCACGCCCGATGGCAAGCATGCGGAGGTGCTCGCAGCGCCCGTCCCGCACCCCACCATGCCGTGCTTCGGAGGACCTGATTTCAGCCTCCTTTTTCTGACGTCACACCGCCACAACATGTCCGAAGACCGGCTGGCGAAAGCACCATTTTCGGGCGGCGTCTGGGCGATCCCGACAAAAACGAAAGGCTTTGCCGCCTTTCGTTTTGGCGAAGGCGGATAAAGCCCGGAAACCGGATCAGGATTCCTACTCTTCCCGGAAGGCGCGGCTGATCTGGTCGGTCAGCGGCTTGGCGATATAGGACAGCGCCGTCCTTTCGCTGGTCTGAATGAACGCCTCGGCCGGCATGCCCGGCACCAGCGGCGCATTGTTCAGCTTCTGCCGCTCGGAAACCGGCACGGAAATCCGCGCCAGATAATAGGAGAGACCGCTGCGCTGATCGGTGGTGATATCCGCCGCGATGCGGCTGACATGGCCTTCCAGTTCCGGCGTGACACGCTGGTTGAAAGCGGTCATGCGCAGCATGGCCTTTTGCCCCACCTGAAGCTGATCGATATCCTTCGGCACGATCTGCACCTCCAGCGCCAGCTCGTCTCCGTCAGGCACGATGAACATGATCGGATCCGCCGGCGTCACCACGCCGCCCACCGTGTGCACGGCCATTTCATGCACCACGCCGGATTGCGGCGCGACGATATCGATGCGCTTCAGCTCGTCTTCGGCGGCAACCTTGCGCTCGACGAATTCGCCCATCTGCGCCTGTATTTCCCGCAGTTCCCGCCCGACCTCGGTGCGCAATTCCTGATCGATCTGCAGGATTTGCAGCCTGGTTTCGGTGATGCGCCCTGCCGTCTGCGCCTGATAGGCGATTTTTTCGCCGCGCTCGCCGCCGAATGTCGCGGCCTGCGTCTGCAGGCTGTTCAGCCTCTGCACCGAAACGATACCCTGTTCGCGCAGCGATTTCTGCGAGGTGATTTCAGCCTCCAGCACGGCAAGGCCGTTATCATAGGCGACTTCCTGCGCCTTCAGCCCCTCAATCTCATGTTCGAACTGGGTGATGCGTTCGGAAAGCTGTGCTTTGCGCCCTTCGCGATAGGATTTGCGGAATTCGAACAGCTTGGTCTCGCTGCGCATGGCGGAGGCGACATCGGCATCGTCTTTTCGCGCCATCAACGCCTGCGGAAAAACGAGCTCCGGCAGATCGTCGCGCTCGGCCTCCAGCCTTGCCATGCGCGCATTCAGCTCATCCAGACGCTTGGTCACGATGGCGAGATTGGCGCGGGTCTGGGTCGCATCAAGGCGCATGACGACATCGCCGGCCTTTACCCTGTCGCCCTCATTCACCAGAATTTCGCCGACGACACCGCCACTCGGGTGCTGCACCTTCTTGCTGTAAGAATCCACAACCAGATGGCCGGAGGCGACAACCGCGCCGGCAAGATTGGTCGTCGCGGCCCATCCGCCGACGCCGACCAGCAGCGCAACACCCGCGGCAAGGCCGGCAACAAGATGTTTGCGGATGGAGCGGGACACATGGCTGCGCTGGTCAATGTTTGACATCCGCCTCTCCTTCCTGGCTGTTCTCTTCACGGACGTCTTCCAGCACCAACGCCTGCGGCTGGGTATTGGCGACGACGCGCAGCGGCGAGATCGTCTGGGCGGATGCGGTAAATCCCTTGGCCGCCTGCGCCTGCGGAACGCGCAGTACCTTCGACAGAACCTCGTCGCGCGGGCCGAAGGCCTTCATCCGCCCCTCTTCCATCATCAGAATGAAATCGACAGCACCGATGGCACTCGGCCGGTGGGCAACGACGACGGCAATGCCGCCTCGCGCCTTGACCGAGGCAATCGCCTTGACCACGGCGGCTTCGCCTTCCGCATCGAGATTGGCGTTGGGTTCGTCCAGCACGACGATGAAAGGATCGCGGTATAGCGCGCGGGCAAGGCCGATGCGCTGGCGCTGCCCGGCGGAAAGCGCCGAACCCGCCTCGCCGATATCGCTGTCATAACCCTTTTCGAAACGCAGGATCAGTTCATGCGCACCCGCAGCCCTGGCCGCCGCGATGATGGCGTCAGGATCGGGATTATCCTCGAAACGGGAGATATTTTCACCGATCGTGCCGTCGAACAGCTCCACGCCCTGCGGCAGATAGCCGATATGGCGGCCCAGCGCCTCACGGTCCCATTGCTCGAAACTTGCACCGTCCAGCCGTACCTTGCCGGCCGCCGGCATCCACGCGCCGGTGAGAATGCGCGCGAGCGTGGATTTACCCGAGCCGGAGGGACCGATGACGCCGAGCGCGTTTCCGGCGGTCACGATGAAGCCAAGCCCGGTGACGGTCGGTTTTCTTTCTCCCGGCGGAACGATGGCGACGTTTTCGACCCGCAGTTCCTTTTCAGGCTTCGGCAGGGCCATGGCGGCGGCATTGGCCGGCATCTGTGCAAAAAGCTCCCTCAGCCGCGCCCAGCTCTGCCGGGCGGCCACGAAGGACTTCCAGTTGGAAATGGCGAGATCAACGGGCGCGAGCGCCCGGCCCATCATGATCGAACTGGCGATCATCACGCCGCCGGAGGCCTCCTGATTGATGACGAGCCACGCGCCGACCGCCAGAATGGCCGATTGCAGCACGACCCGCAAAGACTTCGCGATGTTGCCGAGACCGCCGGCCACATCTCCGGCCTTGCGATTGGCGGCGAGATAGGCCTCGTTGGAAATTTGCCAGCGTTTTCCGAGCCGGCCGCCAAGCCCCATGGCCTGCACGACTTCGGCATTGCGGCGCGAGGCCTCCAGCTGCCGGTTGCGGGCCATATTCTCGACCATGGTGTCGCGGATCGGCTTCTGCGAGAAGATATTGGTGAGGATCGTCAGGGAGACAAGCAATATCGCGCCGGCGAGCGCCGTCACACCGATCCAGAAGTGAAACAGAAAACATATGCCAAGATAAAGCGGCATCCACGGCAGATCGAAAAAGGCGGTCGGCCCCGTGCCGGAGAGAAAACCGCGCACATTATCGAGATCGCGCAGCGGCTGGAGACCGTCGCCCGGCATGCGGTTGACGAGCGGCAGACGCACCACCGCATCATGCACCCTGCCGGAATAACGCATGTCGAAATCTTCACCGATGCGGATCAGAACGCGGGCGCGGATGATATCGAGCAGGCACTGGAAGCCGTAAAGGCCAAGCGCGAGAATGGCGAGCCCGACCAGCGTCGGCAGGCTGCCGCTTGCCAGGACCCGGTCATAAACCTGCAGCATGAAGAGCGGCGACGTGAGCGCGAGTATATTGACCACGCCGCTGACGAGCGCAACGCCGAGAAATGTGCTTTTAAGGGGCGAAACAACCGCCGCAGTGAGGGACTGCGGCGGCGTCTGCTGGTGGTTTTGAAAGCCCACAGCCTGATTTTCCTTTACGCGGCAAGCGCCGATGCGCTGGCGAAAATGAAGTCCGATGCGTCGAGCACATTTGCATCGACGCCATTCAGTGTGACGGAGACGGACGTGTCTGTGGCAGAAAGGATAACGGCATTTCCATTATCGTTATACCACAACAAATCGTCCACCGAAGTTGCCCCCCAGGCGGAAACGTCAAGCGTATCCGTGCCATCCTGGTAGCCGTAGGTGCCGGTCGGGCCAGTCGCCACAACGTCGTTGCCGCCGGAGAATACGAAGGTGTCTGCGCCGGCAAAGCCGGTCAGGGTGTTGGAGGCAGCCGTATCCTCGATGACCGTGCCAGTGGCCGCGAAGTAATCATAAAAACCGGCAAGCGAACCGAAGCGGGCGAGCTGATAAACGGCAAGATCGAGAAGATCGCGGGCACCGGCAAGCGAGTAGGCGCTGTCGGGATCGATCAGCAGTTCCTGCTGGCTGACGGCGATGCCGCTGGTGGACTGGCTGTAGCCAGTGCCCAGAACGATGCTGTCGACCGAACCCGTCAGGTTGCCCTGGGAGTACTGCAGAGCGCCGCTCATGACGATGCCCTTGCCGCCGGTGCTGCCATCGCCCCACGCCTCATAGGTCGTGTTCGGATCGATGGTGGTGGTGGCGAGAGAGCTGGTCTGAGCGTCGTAGAACGCACCGTATGTCGAACCGAAACCGCTCGTCCAACCGTTGAGGTAGCCGATCAGATCGGAGGAAGACTGCGTCAGTTGAATTGTGGTAGCCATAGGTGTACTCCTTTGCTGGCCAATATCGATACCTTCGTCCTGTGGCGAAGGCGTTTCATCTCCGGGACGGGCTGCAACCCAGCCCGGAGAATTTCTTCCACGGTTCAGAACTTCACGTTCATCGTCGCGATAAAGGTGCGGCCCGGCGCCGTGTAAGCGCTTGCCGCCGGGATGTATTTGCGGTCCGTCAGGTTGTTGACGGCGAAGCGAAGCGTGGCCTTGTCGTTGAAGGCATAGGAACCGTAGAGATCCACCGTCGTGTAAGGATCGGTCACCTCGCGCAGATTGCCTTCCGTATCCAGCGTGCGCGACTGTGTCGGCGTAACGTGGTTGAGCCTTGCGCCCAGCGAGAATTTTTCATCGAAGAAACGCATGCCGCCATCGAGCGTCAGCTTCACCTTGGGCGCGACGTCGCCCGGCCAGGCAACGATTTCGCCCGTTGTGGTGGTCGTGCCGTTGGAAAAAACCTGCGTCTTTTCAGGCCATTCTGTTTTCAGAAAGGTTGCCGAACCGCCGATCCAGAAACTGCGGGCATCGTAATTGCCCTCGAATTCAAGCCCGCGCATATAGGTCGTGCCGTCCAGATTGACGAAGCTGGTATAGGTGCGGTCGAGCACCTGATCCGTAACGAGATAACCGAGCGCGATATAGTCCTTCACCTCGCGGCGAAAGGCAGCCATTTTTATGCGAATGGAGTCGTCGTCCAGCAGCACGCCGTCGAAGCTCATATTCGCGCCGACTTCATAGGTCGTCGCTTTTTCCGCACGCAGGGCCTGGTTCGGAGCGTATTCGTATCCGGGGCTGTCGCCCGGACGCGCTCCAGCGAAAAATGCTTCGAGAATTGTCGGCGGACGCAAGCTCTGGGAATAGCTCACATAGGGGCGGAACCAGTCGACGGGTTTCAGTTCAATGGTGGCGGAGGGCAGCCAGGCGCTGTAGGTGCGATCGATATCGACATTGTGCGATGGATATTCGGGGACCGGCGTACTGGTGGTTATACCGGTGCCCGGCATGCAGTTGGCCGATGTACGCGGCCAAATGCTGGCGAGAAAAACATTATAGCGGGATGCCCATATGGGGGAATTTGCAGGCAGAAAGACCCGATTGAAGTATTCCAGGGCCGTATAGTGATTGCGAACAAGGTCGCAAGGCACACTTGTCGTTACTATCGATTCCTTGACACTATAATAGGTCGCAGATCCTTTCAGGCGCGACCAGTCGTAACGCACACCGCCACTCAGCGTGATCCACTCGGCCGGCTCAAGCTCGCCATTAAGGAATAGGCTGGCGACATCGCGCCGCCCGGCAGGGCTGAATGACGTGTAGCTGCTGGCGAAAGAAGGATTTTCCGCGATTTTGGCGCTTGTCGCAACGGATGTGGCAATGTCCCGGAAGGCTTCTGCCCCATAGTTCAGACTGAGCGCGCCCGCCGCCGTATCAAAGCGACTGGTATTTTCCAGGCTGCCGCCGAAGCTGCGCAGGCCCATGTCAAGGTTCGTTTCGGCCGCGTATCTCTCTCGTTCCGCCCGCAGTTCATGCGTCATATTATCGTTCAGCCACAGCGACGACTTGAGGTCTATGAGTTCGCTCTCGGGGTCCCAGTCCAGCTTTGCGACGACGCTGTCGTTTCGCACGCTTTCCCGGTCGATCACCGTGGAAGCGCCTTGAACGAAATCATTCTCCTGATGCATCCAGGAAAGCGAAGCCTTCACGTCGCCGAAGTCGCCTTCGCCCTTGAAAAAGGTCGACCAGCCGTCGCGGCCGAGCAAATCCTTCATCGTCAGCGCGGTGCTGCGAGCCTCGCCTTTTGTTCCGATCTTGTATTCATCCATGATCGTGCGGCTGTAGCCGGCGACGAAGGAGAGAGGACCATCCGGCGAGCGAACGGCGCCGAGAACCGAGCCCTGAAAATCATAGCCATTGGTGCCGCGAGAAACATTCGCTTCCCCGCCCTTGTTTTCACCCTCGGCAATCAGATCGTCGGCGCTGACGGTTCGGAACTCGACCTTGCCGCCCAGAGAGCCGACATTGCCTGAGCGCGCATTGGTTATTTTCTCGATCTCGACGGCACGGATGAAAGCGACATCCACATAACCCTGCCCGGCACTTGCGGTGTAGCTCGTGGCGCCGCCGAAGGCCGCACCACGCTGCGCATTCTGCCGCGCGCCATCGATGGAGACGACCACGCGGCCGCTTTCCTGCAAACCGCGCACATTGGGCGAAACGGTTGGAAAGCTGCCATTGCCCTCGCCGGCATAAACACCGGAAACCCGGTTGAAAACATCGCGCGTGTTGCGCACCCCGGCCGACTGGATCGCCTCACGGCCGACCACGCTGACACTGGCGGGCGTTTCATAAACCCAGTCGGGCGTCCCCTGATAACCGGAACCGGCAATGGAGTTGCGCCCGGTCTTGCCGGTCAGGGTAATGGTTTCCAGAACCGTCGTACCCTCCGCCGCGGAAAAATCGACGGTCGATTGCCCCGTGCCGATGACGACGGTTCTGCCATTGCCGGCGATACGGAAATTGACGCCCGTTCCCGCCAGCAACCGCGACAGCGCCTCCCGCACCGTGAAACTGCCGGTGACGGCATTGGTGCGCACATTTCCGGCCGCGGGCGTGGCAAGCGTGACCTGAAGGCCGGATTGCCGCCCGAAAGCACCCACGACCGATGACAGCGACTGGGCGGGAATGTTGAACGGCCGCGTCGCCCCCTGCTCGCCGCCTGGACGCTGGGAATTGGCGGTGTCAGCTCCGGTCTGGGCCAGAACGGGCGTCGCGAATGAAACGGCGACTGCCGTTGTCGCCAGCAGCACGGCCCTGCGAGCCTGCTTTGCTGCTTTTTCCCCTGAACCGGTCTTGCATGTCTGGAGGCGCATATTGCTTTTGTCTTCCTGTCTTTCGCTCCGGATATATCTTGACCGGATTACTCAACAAAAAGACGATTGCCTCGTCGATTTTTTTCAGGCTTTCGGAAGAAATTTTATAAATGACTGAAAATAAATATGATTTTTTGTTTCGGAATGTTTCAGAAGCGGGTGATGATGCGCGCGCTGCCGCCAATCGCATGCACCTTGCCCTTGTAGGGTTCCACCAGGGCTTCCAGCGCGCGATCCGGGTCGCGCAGATCGTAAAAGCCCGTCACCCTCTGCTCGGCAAGCCGCTTGTCGGCCATGGTCAGCCATGCCGGATGGTACCGCTGGATCTGCTCCACGACCGAGCCTATCGTCGCATCGACCACATAGAGTTCGCCGTTGCGCCAGCCGCCAATATCCTCGACGGAAACAGTCTCTTTGCGGATTGCGCCGGAAGCGTCGACAATCAGCATCTCGCCCGGCACCAGCCGCGTTGGCGGCGCATTGCGGAAAGACGCCTCCACGGAACCGTGCGCCAGCGCCACCTGGGTTACGCCGTCCGTCAGGTCGACGTCGAAAGCCGTGCCCAGCACCTGAACGGTCACGTTTTTTGCCTCCACGACGAAGGGACGCGTTTTATCCGGCACGACGTCGAAAAAGGCTTCCCCCTTCAGCACCGTCACATTGCGGCGGCCATTCGTGAAATCCGTTGACAGCGCGCTCGCGGCGGCAAGCTGCACTTTGCTACCGTCTTCGAGGATGATCGTGCGGCTTTCGGCAGTGGTGGTCTGATAGTCCGCCTCCAGACGAACGAAAAATGCCGGAACGAACAATACCGCAAGACAGAGGGACGCCGCCGCCACGGCCGCGCCGGCATAATGCCGCACGGACCAGCGCCGCCGCTGCGGCTTTGTCACGGCCTTGCCGGGCAGATGCGGTGCATCTTCCCAGAGGTTCTTGAATTCTGGCTCCACCAGGCCGAGATTGCGCCACGTCTTGCATGTTCGCTCCCAGGCGAGACGGTTTGCCGGCGCTGCCGCCAGCCATTGCTCGAACTCCGCCTTGAGCCGCGGTTCCGCCGAGCCAGACTGCAAGCGCAGCAGCCAATCGGCCGCCTCCTCCGCCTTACCGGCCGGCAATTCAATTTTTTTCTCTGGATCAATGGTCATTGAACCGGGCCAGTTCCTTTGCGGGGCGGAGGAGAAGCGTCGTCTTCTGCATTGCTATAAAGACGTTTGAGGAAGAGATTTTTTTCACAAGGCAGGACAATCGGGACTATTTTACTTCATTTCTTTGGTAATCGCGGCAATGCTGCCCTTGATCAGACGATGTGCGCTGGCCACGGACACGCCAAGGTGACGCGCAATCTCTTCCATATTGTAACCACCGAATCTGTGCATTTCCAATGCCACCCGCGCCTGAACCGGCAGGCCGGCCAAAATAGTCCGCATCTGCCGAACTTCGTCGCAGAAAAGGGTATGCTCTTCCGGCGTACCATTGTCCTGCGGCACACCCCAGAACGGCGTATCGTCCGGCCGTTCCCGAAGGTCCTGGCGGCTGCGCCGGCGATTGTCGAGCGCAAGATTGCGAACGATGCGGAAGAGATAGGATTTGAGGTTGGAAGGATTGCCGGAGGCCTCGGGAACGAATTTCAGGAATGCTTCCTGAACCACGTCCTCCGCATCCGCCCGCGACCCCAGAATGAGGGTGGCGTATTTGATCAGGTCGACCCTATGCGCGACGTAAGCGTTATAACGCTTGTCATCTTCCCGTATGCCCATGTCTCAACCGAGAGAAATTTCAAGGATCGACGAAACCTGCCGCCCCCGAATGGCCGCACAGCTCTGCCGCTCAAAGCTCTAGCATCCAAACCGTGGATCGAACAGATATTTCATGACTATTATCATCAAGAATTTGTGCAGGCTGCATCGAGCGGACCCGGCAGCGAAGGCGGCCGGGTCTTGACCTGTCAGATGGCCCCGTCGACAATGACCATGGGTCTGCCCTGCGAGCAGGGTTCGATACGGGCATCGATGCGATAAATATCGCGCAGCATCTCCGGGGTTATAACCGCCTCCGTGCTACCGCTCACTACCATTTCACCACGCGCGATAACCATCGTATTTGCGCAATAACGAAGCGCGTGGTTGAGGTCATGGAGAGCGATCAGCACGATCATGCCGGTCTTCTGCGCCAGATCGGTAACGAAGCCCAGAACCTCGATCTGCCGGTGAAGATCGAGCGCAGACGTCGGCTCGTCCATCAGCAGCACTTCCGGCTTTCGCGCGAGTGCCTGCGCCAGCGAAACAAGCTGCCGCTGACCGCCCGACAATTCGCCAAGCCCGCGGAAAGCAAGGTCATGGATTTTCAGCGCCTTGAGAATGGCGTCGATCTCGAAAAGCTCATCGTCATGGACCCGCCAGCCGCCGCCCTGCTTGGCGGAAAGAAGCACGGATTCATAGACGGTCAGCACGGCATTGGCGCCGGTATCCTGCGGCATGTAGCAGATGGCGCGGTTGCCGCGAGCCGTATCGGAGAGCTCGACCAGTCCGGGGCCGGAAATCAGGCTGGCGATGCGCTTGAAAAGCGTCGACTTGCCGGCGGCATTCGGGCCGATCACCGCCGTCACACTGCCGCTTTCCAGCGTATCGATGCCAACCTTGGAGAGAACCGTGATGCGCCCATAGGCGGCGCCGACATCTTTCAGTGCGAGCGCTACCATGCGCGCCTCCTGTTGCCGAAAATAAGCGCGAAGAAGAACGG
Organism: Agrobacterium sp. LR_9; assembly: GCF_041954855.1. Taxonomy (NCBI): domain Bacteria; kingdom Pseudomonadati; phylum Pseudomonadota; class Alphaproteobacteria; order Hyphomicrobiales; family Rhizobiaceae; genus Agrobacterium; species Agrobacterium sp. LR_9. The sequence goes on along the minus strand of NZ_JAVAYA010000005.1, from coordinate 202,786 downwards.
AACACCGACGAGCGCCGTGATGACGCCGATAGGCAGAATAGCGCCTGGAATGAGAATCTTGCTGATGACCGAGGTTGCCGACAGAAGCAGCGCGCCGCAGATCACCGAGCCGGGCAGGAAGAAACGCTGGTCCTCACCCACCACCATGCGGGCGATGTGCGGACCGACCAGCCCGACGAAACCGATTGTGCCGACAAAGGAAACCGGAATGGCCGCCAGCAGGCTGACCGTCAGCATGGTCGTCAACCGCAGCCGCCGGACATTGATGCCCATGCTGGCCGCCTTGTCATCGCCGAGCCTCAGCGCCGTCAGCGCCCAGGCATTGCGCATGAACAACGGCACGGTGACGAGGAGGATGGCGGCGGTGATATAGACCTTGTCCCAGGTCGCCTTCGTCAGGCTGCCCATGGTCCAGAAAACCACGGCGGCAAGCGCCTGTTCGGAGGCCAGATATTCGAGCAGCGACAGCGCCGCATTGAAGGTGAACACCAGTGCGATGCCAAGCAGCACGATGGTTTCGACCGTCACCCCGCGAAGCGTCGAGGCGAAATGGATGAAGAGAGCCGCGACCATGGCCATGATGAAGGCGTTGATCGGCACCATGTAATGCACGGCGCCCGGAAAGATCGCCACGCCGCCAACCAGCGCCAGCGCAGCACCGAAGCTTGCCGCCGCCGAAATGCCGAGCGTGAAAGGGCTTGCGAGCGGGTTCGACAGGATGGTCTGCATCTGCGCACCCGCAACCGAAAGCGACGCTCCGACGGTCACCGCCATCAGCGCGATCGGCATGCGAATATCCCAGATCACCACCCGGAGCTGGTTTCCAACGGCGGCCGGATCGGCAATCGTCGCCAGAACCTCGGAGAGCGAATAGCGCGCCGGACCGAGCGCCATGTCGGCGGCCATGCTGAAACACAGGGCGATAAAAAGCCCGAAGAGGATGATTATCCTGCGCGCGGCAAGGGCGCGATATTGATCGCGCCCACTGATGCCAACCGCGCCTTCATTCAGCGAACTCATTGGTTCAAACCTTTTTCGAGCGAGGCGAAATAGCCCGGCTTGTAGGTGACGGGGAGAAATTTGCGGTGAAACTCCTCGAAATTCTTTTCCGGATCGAGATCGGCGAAGAGATCGGGATGGAACCACTTGGCGAATTGCTGGATCGGGAAGAATTCGTAGGGCGCGCCGTAGAACTGGTGCCAGACGGCATGGACATTGCCTTGCTTCACGGCCTTAAGTTCCGGAAACGGCGTGCGCTTCATCAGATTGGCCAGTCGCTCACGGGAGAGAGCCATATCCGCCCCGCGTCCGACAGGAACGAACTGGTTGATGTCGGATTCGGCGGCCCAGTTGGAGCCGGTGACGATGACGTGGTCAGGATCGGCAACGACGAGCTGTTCGGGATTGAGATCGCCGAAGGTCGTCTTGATGATGCCGTCGGCGATGTTGTGGCCGCCGGCAAGATCGACCATCGCGCCGAAATTGACCGGTCCGAAAGTGCGGCAGCAATTGTTTTCGCCGGAAATGCCGGGCGCGCGTTCGATGAAGACGTTCGGTCGCTTCAAGTCCTTGACGCTGGCGAGCCGGTCGGTCACGCGGGCGATTTCGGCACGGCGATAGGCGATGAATTCCTTCGCCCGCTCTTCGGCGCCGAAGAGTTTGCCGAGAATTTCGACCGAGGCTTCGCTGTTCTTTTCAGGATCGATGCGGAAATCGAGATAGATGATCTTGATGCCGGCGGCGGCGGCCTTTTCTTCGAAACCGCTCTCATTGGCGGACTTCTCCGCTTCCAGATTGAGGGTGATCACATCGGGCGAAAGGGTGATGGCCGTTTCCAGGCTGAAATCGCCCTGCGGCACGTAACCGAAGCGCGGCAGTTTCTCGATCTGCGGAAAACGCTCGACATAGGCGGTGTAGCTGTCGGGGTCCTTCTTGAGAAGATCGTCACGCCAGCCGACGATGGTGTCGAAGGTCTTTTCGCCCTTGAGCGCGGCAATGACATGTACCTGGCGCGCCTCACCGACGATGACGCGTCTGGCCGGCAAATCCAGCTCGACTCTGCGACCGGTGACATCGGTAATCTCAGCCGCCAGAACCGGCACGGCGAGAAGGGAGAAAGCCAGCACCGCAAGATGCCTGAGAGCGTTGAGCCGCATGAGCAGTCCTCATTGAGTTCCAAAACAAAGCGATAAAGCCGCATGGCTGCGGCTTTATCCATCGGTCGGACGGCGCTCCCCTTCACCGTCCCTTTATTACCTGGCGTCCTTCAGCGAAACGAAGTAGCCGGGCTTGTAGTCGAGCGGCAGGAAGCGGGCATGCAGTTCCTTGAAGGTCGCCTCCGGGTCGAGATCCTTGAAGAGGTCCGGATGCAGCCACTTGGCGATTTCCTGAACGGCCACGAACTGATAGGGATTGTTGTAGAACTGATGCCAGATGGCGTGGACATTACCGTCCTTCACCGCCTGCACGCCGGTGAAAGCCGGGCGCTTGATCAGGTTTTCAAGCTTGCGATGGGCTTCCTTCAGATCCGCGCCATAACCGACGCCGACCCAGTTGCCGCCCGGAACATAACCGTTCCAGTTGCCGCCGGTGATGATGATCTGCTCCGGGTTGGAGGCAATGATCTGTTCCGGATTGACGGTGCCGAAAGTGCCGGGAATGATGTCCTTGGCCATGTTGATGCCGCCGGCAAGCTCCACCATCTTGCCGAAATTCTCGTTGCCGAATGACATGCAGCAATCGTCGGAATAACCGCCGGCGCGCTCCATGAACACCACGGGCTTCTTCGGATTGGCCTTTTCGAGCGTATCGGTGACCTTGGCGATGGAGTCGGCGCGGAACTTGATGAAGTCCTCGGCGATCTTCTCCTTGCCCGTCAGCTGGCCCATGAGGCGCATGCTCGGCTCGGTATTTTCCATCGGCTTTTCACGGAAATCCACGTAGACCAGCGGAATGCCAACCTTGGCGAGCTTTTCGATATAGCCCGCTTCTTCGGTGGCCGTCTTGGCGTCGATATTCATCAGGATCACGTCAGGCTTCAGGGCAACAGCCTGTTCTATGTCGAAAGTGCCGTCCTTCATGCCGCCGAAAGTCGGCAGCTTGGCGATCTCCGGATACTTGGCGAGATAGGCCGCATAGGTTTCCGGGTCGGCTTTCGCCAGATCGTCGCGCCAGCCAACCACGTGCTGGAAAGGGTTTTCCTTGTCGAGTGCAGCCAGGAAATAAATCTGGCGGCCTTCACCGAGGATGACGTGCGATACCGGCACATTCACCTCGACATCGCGGCCCGTCACATCCTTGACGGTGACCTTTTCGGCGAATGCAGGCCATGCGGCGGATACGAGAAGGCCAAGGGCAAGTGCCGCAGATTTGGCTGAGATGCGCATCGGATATTGCTCTCCAGTGTTGACTGGCGCGGCTGTATTATTTTCTGACTGTACTAGTCAACATTTATGTTTTAGAGCCATTCTTAACTGACCGGTACATGAGTTGAAGACCGATGATCGACACAATCCAATATGGCAAAAACGACAGTCTGAGAGACGAAATCAAATCCTATTGGTCCGGCCGCGCCGCGACTTTCGACCTTTCCCCCGGACATGAAATTTTCTCCGAAGACGAGCGCGAGGCCTGGCACGCGCTTATCCTGAAACATCTCGGCCGCGGAGAAGGCCGCAGGGCGCTCGATCTTGCCAGCGGCACCGGCGTCATCTCGCACCTGATGGACGATCTCGGTTTTCAGGTCACCGGCATGGACTGGTCGGAAACCATGCTGGCGCTTGCCCGTGAAAAAGCGAAAAGCCGTGACCGCAGCATCCGCTTTTTCGTCGGCGACGCCGAAAACACGATGGAGCCGGATGAAAGCGCCGATGTCATCATCACCCGTCATCTGGTCTGGACGCTGGTGGACCCGCAGGCAAGCTTTGCCGAATGGTTCCGCGTTCTGAAACCGGGCGGACGGCTTCTGATCGTTGACGGCGATTTCGTAAATACCGGCTGGCGCGAAAAACTGGTGAAGAAACTGGCGGCCGGTCTCGAAAGCATCGGCCTCGTCAAACCGGACCAGCCGCACAAGCCGGCGGACCCGGAAAACACCTTCAACAGCATTCTTTCCCGCGTTTATTTTTCGAAGGGCGCAAGGGCTGGCGATGTCGCGGCGCTGTTGCGTGCGACCGGCTTCGAACCTGTCGCAATCGATCAGGAGCTTCAGGCCATTCACCGCGCCCAGGCGAAAAATTTCAGCCTGCTGAAAGGCATTCTGCGCGGGCTGCAGCATCGTTATGCGGTGTGCGCAGTGAAGCCGGGGAACTACTCCGTCACCCCGGACTAGATCCGGAGTCCAGTGCGATCAAGTCCTTGATCGCAAAAGACTCTTCCGACGGCGCAGACGCGCCGCGGCTGGATGCCGGATCTAGTCCGGCATGACGGATGGGAGCTCAGTGCAGTCTCATTTTCCAGCCCGCTCGAATAATTCCTCCAAGCGCGGCTTCGCCCGGCCGGGCACATCCACCGTCCTGTAGCTTTGCGGCAAGGCCGCCTCGCCGACCTTGATCAGCATGACCATGCCCATGCCGTAATGCGGCGAGCATTTGATGCCGTAAAAGCCCGGCTTTTCAAAGCCGGTCTCGAATTCGTCATTGATCCGGCTTTTGAAACCTTCGACACCTTCCGGGATCATGCCATCGATGGTCGCGGCATTGTGGCTCTTGTGGGTGGGCACGAAGCGCACACGGTCGCCGGGGACGATTTCCAGAAAGTCGGGTTCGAACACCATCGGGCCTTTTTCTCCCCGGTTCAGCATTTTCACCTCGAAGGTCTCGGCGGAAGCATGAAAGGGAAAACCCATGCTTATCGCCACGGCAATCCCGGCAAAATTCAGCAATTTCATCATCGTGCCAGTACTTTCCTTGCATGCTCGGCCCGCCCGTGGGCCGGCAGAAAACGAATATGGGAAAAGCCGCCCTCATCCGTGGTGACGACGCATTCTACCCCGAAGACGGCGGCTATTCTCGCCGGTGTCAGAACCTCGCGCGGCGGACCGACCGCAATCATCTCGCCCCGGTGCATGATGGCGACCCGGTCACAGAACATGGCGGCGTGATTGAGATCGTGCAGCGCCGCCACAACGGTCAGGCCCTGCCGGCGCACCAGATCGAGCAGGCCGATCTGGTGGCCTATGTCGAGGTGGTTGGTCGGTTCGTCCAGAAGCAGGATATGCGGCTCCTGCGTCAATGCGCGGGCGATATGCAGGCGCTGGCGTTCGCCGCCGGAAAGATGGTGCCAGTTGCGCTCCGCCTTATCGGCCATATCGACATTGGCAAGTGCTGCATCAACAATGGCGTCATCCTGCTGCGACCAGGCGGAAAGCGGCCCGAGATAGGGCGTGCGCCCAAGTTCCACCGCCTGTCGTGCGGTGATGCGTTCGGTGGTTTCGGCCTGCTGCTCCACGAAGGCAAGCCGGCGGGCAAGGTCTCGCCGTCCCAATGAGGCAAGCGGCTCATCCCCGAGCGTAACGTGCCCCCGGCGCGGCTTGCGAATGCCTGCCAGCATGGAAAGCAGTGTGCTTTTGCCGGAACCGTTCGGTCCGATGATGCCGAGAAACTCACCCGAACCGACATCGAGCGAGACCCCACGCACAATATCGATATTGCCGGCATGGAAATGCAGGTCGTGAGCGGATAATTTCATGAACGCCCCCTCTTCTGCCCAAGGATGAAGGCAAAGGCGGGCGCGCCGACGAGCGCGGTGATGACGCCAATGGGCAGCACCTGCCCCGGGATGACAATGCGCGAGAGAATATCCGCGACGATCATGAAAACCGCGCCGGTCAGCGCCGTCACCGGCAGCAATATGCCATGGCGAACGCCGACGAAGATGCGTGCGGCGTGTGGAATGACGAGTCCCACGAAGCCGATGGAGCCCACCAGCGACACCATCGCAGCCGTCATGATCGCCGAAACGGAGATCAGCACCGCATAGACCCAGCGCACCGGAATGCCGAGCGAGGCAGCAGCCTGACCGCCGAAGGCGAAGGCATCGAGCGCCCGGGCATACCAGAGACACACCGCAAGTCCCGCAAGACTGATCGGCAGCGCAAGCCAGACATCCGGCCAGCGCACCCCGGAGAGGTTGCCCAGCAGCCAGAACATGATGCCGCGCGCCTGTTCGGCATTGGCGGATTTGGTGACGATGAAAGAGGTCATGGCATTAAACAGCTGCGACCCGGCCACCCCCGCCAGAATAATGGCGCTGTTGCCGTGTCCCGCCCGCACCGCCAGAAGGCTGACCAGCGAAAACGCAACGAAGGCACCGATGAGCGCCCCGGCCGGCATCGTCAGGAACCCCGCTCCGAAGCCAAGCAGCGCGACAGCGACGGCACCGGTGGAGGCGCCAGCGGAAATGCCGAGAATATAAGGATCGGCAAGCGGATTGCGCAGAAGCGATTGCAGCACCGCCCCGGCCAGCGCCAAAGAAGCGCCGCAACAGGCGGCGACGACCGCGCGGCTGAGACGATAACTCCAGACGATGCCCTCATCCAGCGGCTCCAGCGGATAGGCCGCATGGAAGACGCGGTTGGCGATTGTTTTCGCCACGACGTCGAAAGGAATGGCGGTCTCGCCGATGGCCGCCCCGGCCATCAGCGCGACGAGCAGCAGTGCGAGCGCGGCAAAAGCCAGCCCTACTCTGCCGAGAGGGATGGAAAGACCGTTCACTTCGCGAGGCCGGCAGCCGAAATCGCCTCGGCCAGCGTTTCGATGCCTTCAATGGTGCGAATGGTCGGGTTCATCGCCTGCGCGTCCATCTCGAACACATGTCCTTCCTTGACGGCTGGCATGATGCTGGCCACGGGATCGGTGGCGAGGAACTTCAGCTTGACGGCGACATCATCGGCGGGGAAACGGCGGCGATCCATCTTGCCGGCAACGATGATGGACGGATTGGCCTTGGCGATGGTTTCCCAGCCGACGGTCGGCCATTCTTCATCGCTTTCGATGACGTTCTTTAAGCCCAGCGCGGACATGATGTAGCCGGGAGCGCCATTGCGGCCAGCCACATAGGGATCGATATCCAGCTCGGCGCTGGAGAACCAGAAGACAGCCGAAAGCTTGCCATTTGCCGAGGCGATCTTGGCGCGGGCGGCTTCTTCACGCTTTTTCAGGTCGGCAACGACCTCTTCACCGCGATCCTGCACGTTGAAGATTTTGGCGAGATCGCGGATTTCCTGGTAGATCAAATCCATGGTGAAGACGGTGTTGCGCACGCCGTCGCCGCCGCCGGAATTGTCCTTGCCCATGCAATCGGCGGGCGAGGTATAAACGGGAACGCCAAGCTCGGCGAATTGCGCCGGTGTTCCGACAACGCCTTCCGGGCCGATCTGCCACTGAAACTGCGTCGTCACGAGGTCCGGCTTCTTGCCGATGACCGCCTCGAAGCTCGGATCATTGTCAGCCAGCCGCTCGACCCTGGCATTGGCCTCTTCGTAGCCCTTCAGAACCGGACCGATCCACAGCGCCGTGCCGACCACCTTGTCGGCGAGGCCGAGGAGGTAAAGAACCTCGGTCGTGCTCTGGCCGACGGACACGGTGCGGGCGGGCGCCTGCTTGAAGGTGATCTCCTGACCGCAGCTGTTGATCGTCAGGGGATAGGTCGTTTCGGCAGCATTGGCGCCGGCGACAGGCAAAGCCGCAAGCGCAGCGGCCAGAAAACCGGCATGGACAGGCAGGCGTCTAGAATGAAACATGTGTTCTCCAGTCGAAAGTAAATCTTATTCCAGAGCAGCAGGCGTCAGAACGCGCAGCAACAGCGGGACGTCTTGTACGGAGAACGGCAATAGGACGCAAACGAAATGTTATGAAATAACATTACAATCTCCTCCTCCGGGCTTCCCCGCCCGTAACGATGGTTTATATTTCGACGGCAGGTCTCCTGGCTCACGGATTTGCGTCACTCATCTGCCTTCCCGCATTCCGGAGAATACAGTGGCATGACGCCTGAAGCGTCACGGGGATGAACGACAATCCGCTTACAGTTGCGGGGGCAGCCACGGCATTGGGCGAAAAAGATCGCCGGCACCATGTTCCCTATTAATCCCTTCGCCTTTCGGCTGCAGGAACCGTCGCTTTCTCACATAAGGGGCAAGAGGCGGGGCGTCAATTGCGATAGTGCCGCACCTCAGCACAAAGACGGGCTTGCCAGGGCGAAAATCTTTGCGGAACCGGAGCCTGCCGGTTGCGGCGCGCCTTTCGACATGGCGGTGAGCGTTTCGATCCCCACCAGCCCGGATTGCGTCAGAAACTCGGTCAGAAGACCGCTATCCCGCACGGTATCGAGACGGACAAGCTGATCGTCGAGATCGGAAAAATGTCGCCTCACCAACGCAATCGCATCCGCCTCGTCACCGGCGATGACCGGGCCGACAATATGGCCCCGCCCCGCCGCACGCCGCAATGCAAAGGCGGCAAGACGATCAGCCTCGAACAGGCCGTAACCCGTATTTTCCTGAACAAGGCGTTGCAGGACGCCCCGGCGCGAAACACCGAAAGCCGCCCGATCCAGATCCACCACGGCGGACAAATGATCCCAGGACAGCGGCTCGATTCTCTGCTTTCTTCCAAGCGTCGGCATCTCGGCAGGGCAGCGCACCTTGCCGCGCTGGAGATGTACTTTCTCCGTATCCCCGGAAAAACCCAGCCGTGCGAAAAGCCGTCGCGAGGCTTCCGTGGCGTTCAACCGCAGGGAGGCATCAGGGTAGCCCGCGATGAGTTGGCCCACCAGCCATGGTCCAACGCCCTGCCCCTGCAAACGGGGAGAAACGATGACCATGCCGACCGTCGCGACACCCTCATCATAAGGAAACAGCATTGCCGTTGCGACAACGCGATCGATCTCGTCAAGCGCGGCAAGCCCGACGCCGCACTGCCGCAGGAAACACCATTCGTTTGCGTGATATCGCCATCCGACAGCCATGGACAAAGCATGCAGATGATCGGCCTCCACATCGGCGATATCCACTGTCCGCAACTCGAAACTATCGACCTTGAGCAGCTCCATGACAAACGGCTCTCATTCCCTCCGGCGCGGAACCTAGATCCCGGCAGCCCAGCTCACGACATCCGAAGATAACCAGCCTCGCCAGCAGGAATTTTCCGAAAGCGCTGGAAGGACACAACAATCTACTGAAATCACCCGTATTTCAGCAGATAAACGCCGCAGGCCGCTCTAAGCTTTTCGGCGTTGAAGCGACGGAGACAGCCATGAACGCAATCGACATTCTGGAGCGTCTTGTCGGCTTCCCGTCGGTGGTCGGAACCGCCAATGGCGACATCGCAGGATGGATCGCCGATTATCTGGAAAGCCACGGCGCAAAAGTATCGCTGCTTGCCGGCCCGGAAGGCGACCGCGCCAATCTCTTTGCCAGCTTCGGCCCGACCGATGCCAGCGGATACATCCTTTCCGGCCATATGGATGTGGTGCCTGCCGGTGAGCCGGAATGGTCCTCCGATCCCTTTACGCTGAGAACCGAAGGCGAGCGTCTCTACGGACGCGGAACCACCGACATGAAAGGGTTTCTGGCCACGGTTCTCGCCGCAGCACCGGCATTTTCACGCATGGCGCTGAAGCGGCCCGTTCACATCGCCTTTTCCTATGACGAGGAGGCGGGCTGCCGTGGCGTTCCGCATCTCATCGCCCGCTTGCCGGAACTATGCGCAAAACCGGCGGGCGCAATCATCGGCGAACCGAGCAATCTGCGCGCCGTGCGCGCCCACAAGGGCAAGGCCGCCGCACGCATCGCCATTCGCGGACGCTCCGGCCATTCCTCGCGGCCGGATCAGGGCGTGAACGCCATTCATCTGATGACCGGCATCATGGCAAAGGCGGTCGAGACCGCACAGGGTCTCACCCAGGGGCCTTTCGAAGCGACGTTCGAGCCGCCCTATTCCTCCCTGCAGATCGGCACGGCGAAAGGCGGACAGGCGATCAATATCATCCCCGATCTCTGCGCCATCGAACTGGAAGCGCGGGCGATTGCTGGCGTATCGCCGGTCGCCCTGCTCCAGCCGGTGCGCGACGGCGTCGAAGCGCTCGCCGTCAAGGGCATCGACATAGAATGGACGCCGATGAGCGATTATCCGGCGCTGTCCCTTGCCGCAGATGCGCCGCTCGTGAAGCTTCTGGAAGAGTTGACCGACGCGCCCTGCATCGCCGCCGTCAGCTATGGCACGGAGGCCGGGCTTTTTCAGGCGGCCGGCATCGATGCCATCATCTGCGGCCCGGGCGATATCGGCCGCGCCCACAAGCCGGACGAATTCATAACGGCCGGTGAACTGTCGGCCTGCCAGTCAATGCTGGAAACACTGGCGAGCCGCTGCACGGTTTAAACCTTCGGAACCACGGATTTCAGATGACTTTCTTCTTCAATTCCGACGCGAAGCGCGGCGAGATTTTCCGGCAGGCTCTGGCCCGCGACCTGCCGGAACTACCTTTTTCGATGGATGCCAAAAGCGTCGATCCGGATGCGGTTCGGTACGTCATTACCTGGACCGTGCCTGATGATATCGGCCGCTACCGCAATCTCGAAATCCTGTTTTCCATCGGTGCGGGCGTCGATCAGTTTCACATCGACACCGTCCCTGCGCATGTGAAAGTCGTGCGCATGGTGGATGAAGGCATCATCCGCATGATGCAGGAATATGTGAGCCTCGGCGTGCTGGCGCTTCACCGCAACCTGCCGGTCTATTTGAAACAGCAGCGCCAGCAACTCTGGAAGGCCCTGCCGCAGCGTCAGGCGGAAGAGTGCCGGGTGGGCGTTCTCGGCCTCGGCATGCTGGGCGTTGCGGCGCTGGAACGGCTGAAACCCTTCGGTTTTCCGCTTTCCGGCTGGAGCCGTTCACCGCGCGAGATCGATGGTGTGACCTGCCATCATGGCGAAGCCGGATTGTCCACGATCCTTTCGACCAGCGATATTCTCGTTTGCCTGCTGCCGCTGACCGACGAAACGACGGGACTTCTGAATGGCGAACGCCTGGGGATGCTTCCCGAGGGTGCGGGGCTGGTTCACGCCGGGCGCGGCAAACAGCTCGACCACGACGCCCTCATCGATGCGCTGGACAGCGGCAGGCTTTCGGGTGCCGTGATCGACGTCACCGATCCGGAACCGCTTCCGGAAGACCACGCCTTCTGGACGCATCCGAAAATTCTCCTGACGCCGCACATCGCCAGCGTCACCCAGCCGCATTCGGCAGCACGCACCGTTGTCGAAAACATCAAACGATACCAGTCCGGCCTCGAGCCGCTCGGCCTCGTCGACCGCAATCGCGGATATTGATCATCCCGTTCCAGGAAAGGACACCCATGCCGCTTCTCAAGACCATCGACACGCACCCCGCCTTCGAACCGAAAGCCTCCAAGGCCCTGCCGGAACGCCTCATTTCCGGCGATCCGTCCTTCAAGACCTGGCCGCTGGACGAAGCCCGCAACGGCACCGTCCACACCGGCATCTGGGAAGCAACGCCGGGCGAAAGCCGTTCGATCAAGGGCGAAGCCTTCGAATTCTGCCATATTCTCGAAGGCGTCATCGAAATCACGCCGGAAGGCGGCGCACCGCTGCGTTATACGGCTGGCGACAGTTTCGTCATGAAGCCGGGCTTCGTCGGCGTGTGGAAAACCATTGAAACCGTGCGCAAGATCTATGTTACGGTGAACGGATGAACTGGGAACCGGCCATTTTCGAAATCACCCGCGACGGCTATGTGCTGAGCACCGATCCGGCACGGGTGGATTTCGATCTGGTCCATGGTTTTCTCGCCCGCGATTCCTACTGGGCGCAGGGAATGACCGCCGACCGGCTGAAGCGGGCGCTTTCGCATTCGCTGCCGGTCGGCGTTTACGCCCCTGACGGTTCCATGGCCGCCTTCGCCCGCCTGGTGACGGATTATGCCGTTTTCGGCTATCTGCGCGATGTCTTCACGGTGGAGGATCATCGCGGTCGCGGCCTTGCGTCCTGGATCGCCACCGAGATACGCAAACACCCGGAGCTTTCGACGGTATCGAGCTGGATGCTGGCGACCCGCGACGCCCATGGCGTTTACGAAAAGGCCGGTTATCGCGCCGCACCGCATCCCGAATATTACATGACGGTGCCGAAACCGGGCGAGGATTGAACAACCCTCCCTATGGGTCACCTCGGCCGTCCTCATAACCTGGGGCTATGACCCTTACCCCATAAATGCTTGGCCCTTTTCCGGTCCCGATGACAGCATCGTCCGCACTGGAAAAGGAGACGGAAGAGATGGGATATCGCATTGGCGTCGATGTTGGCGGGTCGTTCACGGATTTTGCCGTGTTCGACGATGGGACCGGCGCGCTTTCCACCCTGAAAGTGTTTTCCCGCCCCGATGCGCCCGGAGAAGAAATCCTTCTCGCGCTGGACACGCTGAAAAAGCGCGACGGCATCGAAGCGAAGGACGTTTCCTATTTCACCCATGGCACCACCGTCGGCGTCAATACCGTTATCCAGCGCAACGGCCAGAACGTCGCGCTGTTCACCACCGAAAATTTCGAGGATGTGCTGGGCGTTGCACGCCTGAAAATTCCGCAGATCCACAATCTCTATTCCGTGCGGCCGGAACCGCTCATCCCGCGTGAACGCGTTTTCGGCATAGCCGAGCGCATGCTGGCGACCGGCGAGGTAAAGCTCGCCCCAAACGAAGAGAATGTAGCGCAGGCTGTCGCCGGCGCCCTTGCAGCCGGTTGCGACGGAATTGTGCTCGCCTTCCTGCATTCCTACCGCAATCCCGAAAACGAACTTGCCGTGAAGGCGATGATCGAACGCATCGCTCCGCAATTGCCGGTGGTCTCATCTGCCGAGACATGGCCGATCATCCGCGAATATGAGCGCACCATCACCGCCGTCATCAGCGGTTATGTCCAGCCGCGCGTCGCACATTACCTCGACCGTTTCGAAACAGTGCTGCGCGGGCAAGGCATTGCCTGCCCGCTCCTCATCACCAAGACCAATGGCGGTGTCATGGGCATCGATCAGGCGCGGCGGGAATGTGTGCAGATGATCCTGTCGGGCACAGCTTCCGGCGTCATCGGCGCGGGTTATCTGGCAAAGGCCAGCGGCTTTGACCGGGTGATGAGCCTCGATATCGGCGGCACCAGCGCCGATGTGGCCGTTATCCTTGATGGCGAGGCCCAATATGGGGTCGGCGAGCTGATCGGCGATTTCCAGATTCATGTCCCTTCCGTTTCCGTCAGTTCCGTCGGCCAGGGCGGCGGCTCGGTCGCATGGGTCGACAGTCTCGGCCTGTTGCAGGTGGGGCCGGAAAGTGCCGGCTCGACGCCGGGGCCGGCCTGTTACGGACGCGGCGGCAACCGCCCGACGATCACGGATGCCATGGCGGCCGCCAATCTCATCGGCCATATGCCGCTCGGTTATGGCGCGGTGACCGTCGATCACGGCGCATCGCGCGCCGCGCTCTCGCCGCTCGCCGAAAAACTCGACCTTTCCGTCGAGGCGCTCGCCGGCAACATCGTCGATATCGCCGTCTCCGGCATGTATGCGGAGGTGAACGCCCTCACCTCCCGTTTCGCCATCGACCCACGCGAATTTCACCTCTTCGCTTTCGGCGGCGCCGGCGCGATGCTCGCCTGCTTCCTCGCCCGCGAGCTGGACATGAAGGGTGTGGTGGTGCCGCCCACCCCGGGCGTCGTTTCCGCGCTCGGCGGCCTGATTGCCGATCTGAAGAACGATTTCATCCGAACCACCTATTGCGATGTGAACGACAGGGAGGTCTCCGAACTCGCCCCCCTTCTCGCCGAAATGCAGGAAACCGGCCGCAATTGGTTGAAAGAACAGGGTTTTAACGGCGATTGCGAGATGCGGCTTTCCGCCGACATGCGCTATCGCGGCCAATCCTACGAAATCGAAACCACGCTCCAGCCGGAATGGCTGGGCAGCGGCGACGCCGGCGCGATAAACAGAGCTTTTCATGAGGAGCATGCCCGCCTCTACGGTCATTCCGATGAGCGGGCGGCCGTGCAGATGGTCAATCTCAGGCTCGTCGTCTCCGGGAAAACACCGAAGCCGCCGCTTCGCGAGACAGGCGTGGCCACGGGCCCCGCAACACCGCGCTTTCACACGAAAGGATGGTTTGGCGGCATGGAGCACGACTTGGCGATCTATCACCGTGACGATCTGGCGGCCGGCCACGATTTCAACGGTCCCGCCATCGTCCTTCAGGACGACACCACCACCGTCGTGCCGCCCGGCTTTTCGGTCCATGTGGACCGTTTCGGCAATCTCGTCATTACCAAGCGGGAGTTTTGACCCATGACCATCGATCGCCGCAATCTCAAGGTGCTCGCCAATTTCTGCTCGGCCGCCGCCGATGCCATGGCCTTTACGCTGATGCGCACCGCCCATTCCGCCTTCGTCAAGGAAACCGAGGATTTTTCCTGTCAGGTGGTGACGCGCGAAGGGCTGGCCTTCGCCAATCCCCGGCAATTCGGTGCGCCCTGGTATAGCGGCATCGACTACGCGCCGCTGCTTTCCATGTTCGAGGAATATGAAGAGGGCGATATCTGCATCACGAACGACCCCTATAGCGGTTTCGTCGCCACCCACTCGCCGGATATCCACATCTGGAAACCGGTCTTCCATGAGGGCAAAATTGCCTGTTTCGTGGTCGGACACATCCACAATACCGATGTCGGCGGCGCGGTTCCCGCCTCATTGTCCCGCTCGCTTTCCGAAATCGAGCAGGAAGGCCTGCGCATCCCGCCGGTCAAGCTCGTTCGCAAAGGCAGGCTCGATCCCTTCATCATCGACATGATGAAGGCCAATGTCCGCATGCCGGAGCAGAATATCGGCGACCTCCACGCCCAGATCGCCTCCGTCAATATCGGCGAACGCAAGATGCAGGAGATCATCGCCCGTTTCGGCTTTGACGATTTTCTGGACGGTGTGCGCCAGATTTTCGACTATGCGGAAGAGCAGACCCGGCAAATCCTCACCCGGGTGCCCGATGGCGACTATTTCTTTGCCGATTATGCCGATGAGGATTCCGTCGGCGGCCGGCCATGCCGCGTGGCACTGACGCTGAAAATCCGCGGCGGCGAAGCCATCCTCGATTATACCGGCAGCGACCCGCAGCTCGGCTCGTCGCTGAACATGCCGACCGGCGGCCGAGAGCGGCATTCGCTCGTCATGGTGGGCCTGACCTATGTGCTTTATACGCTCGATAACAGCCTGCTCCTGAATGCCGGCACCCTGCGCCCGGCGCGGGCCGTGCTGCCGGAAGGCACGATCGTCAATTGCCAGCGCCCGGCCGCCGTCGGCATGCGTTCGCTGACCTGCGCCATGACCCAGATCGTCACCATCGGCGCTTTTGCAAAGGCGCTGCCTGAGCTTATTCCCGCCGCCTCACCCGGCGGAAACGCCATCATGAACATCAAGACCAGCGACAGGAACGGCCGCCCGGTCATGGCCTCCATCGGCCCGGTTGGCGGCGGCGGCGGCGGCACGCCCTTCTGCGACGGCAGCGATGGCGCGGGCGGCGCCACCGGTTTTCTGCGCAACACGCCGATTGAAATCAGCGAAGCGGAAGTACCGATCCTTTTCCGCCGGTATGGGCTCCAACGCGACACCGGCGGAGCAGGCCGTTTTCGCGGCGGGCTTTCGGCTGTCATGGAGTTTGAAATATCCTCCCCGGAAACGGTGGTCACGGCCCGCAACCGCAACCGTTCGGTTATGGCGAGCTGGGGTGTCAACGGCGCAGGTCCGGGGCTGATTTCCCGCTTCCTCCGCAATCCCGATACCGAGGGCGAAATCTCGCTCGGCAATACCGATATCGTCCATTGCGGCCCGGGCGATGTCATTCGTGTCATAGGACCGGGAGCCGGCGGTTACGGCGACCCCTTCACCCGCCCGCCGCAGGCCGTGCTGCGCGATGTGCGGCGTGGTGCGGTCTCAGCAGAAAATGCTGCAAGGCACTATGGGGTAGCGCTCAACGGTGATGATATCGACGAAGAGGCGACGGCTGCCCTGCGCGCCGCGCCGCGCCGGAAGACGGACGATATCATCAGCTACGGACCGGAGCGGCTCGCCTTCGAGGCGGTCTGGACCCGGGAACGTTATGATCTTCTGACGCAATTCCTGCAAAAATCGCCCGTGGGATGGCGCTTCTTCCTGAAACACCGGGTGTTTGAAGCGGTTGAAAACGAGGGCGATGATCCCCGCCCCCTTAGCGAGCGGATGGCCGGGATTTTCGACCGGATAAGCGCCCGCTACGGCGTTTGACCAGCGGCCTGCGTTCGCCGCCGAAGATTGCGCTGTCTGCCGGTGGCAAAACAGGATTTTCATTCACCGCCCGCGCCGCAGTCGGTCGATGCTGCTTGCCATCAGGGATTAGCGTTGGGGCATATCCAAAGAGGATTCCACATGACGCTCAGCTTCGATCCAGACAGCTTATCCCTGCCGATCGGCCACTTCATCGGCGACCGGCTGGTTCCGGCGGCAAACGGCATCGACATGCACCGCCCTTCGGACGGCATAGAATATGCTGGTTGTCCCAAGGCGGATGCGGCGCTGGTCGATGAGGCTGTGCAGACTGCCAAGGCCGCGTTGAAGAGCAGCAACTGGGGCGGCGTGCGCCCGCGCGAGCGCACAAAGGTCTTGCAGCGCTGGGCCGACCTGATCGAACAGGAAGCCGAGACGCTGGCGAAAATCGAGGCGCTCTCCTCGACGCGACCGGTGGGCCAGCTGATCGCCGGCGATATCGCCGTCACCGCCGAACAGATCCGTTTCTTTGCCGAATTCGCGGACAAGGAAGGCGGCGATCTGGTGCCGACAGACGATGCAAGCCTCGGCATGATCATGACCGAACCCTATGGCGTCGTCGGCGCCATCACGCCGTGGAATTTCCCCGTCTCCATGGCCGGCTGGAAGCTTGGTCCGGCGCTCGCCGCAGGCAATGCCGTGGTGCTGAAACCTTCTGAAATGACGCCCTTCTCCAGCATCTTCATGGCGCAGCTGGCGATCAAGGCCGGATTGCCGGCAGGTCTCATCAACATCGTGCTGGGCGACGGGCCCGTGACCGGCAATGCCATCACCGGACACCCTGATATCTCCAAGGTCAGCTTCACCGGCTCCACGGCCGCGGGCGCCGCCATCATGGCCAACATCGCCCGCACCGGCATCAAGCCCATGACGCTGGAACTTGGCGGCAAGAGCCCGCAACTGGTCTTCGCCGATGCCGATATCGAGAAGGCGGCAGCGGCCATCGCCGGAAATATCCTCTCCAATGCCGGGCAGGCCTGTGTGGCGGGCTCGCGCATCATCGTCGAAGAAAGTGCTGCGGATGCCCTTTCCACCGCGATCATCGCCCGCATGAAGGCGGTGAAGCCCGGCCCGACCTGGGACGAGACGACGCAATATTCGCCGATCATCTCCGAGGTGCAGCGCAAGCGCATCGACGGCATCGTGCAGGCGGCGGTCGCCCATGGCGGCGAATGCCTGACCGGCGGCGCGATCATGGACGGTCCCGGCTATTTCTACCAGCCGACGCTGATCGCCAATGTCGACCAGACCTCCCCTGCCGTCACTGAGGAAATCTTCGGGCCGGTGCTGACGCTGCAGACCTTCCGCACGGAAGAAGAGGCTCTGGCGCTTTCCGACCATCCGACCTACGGTCTGGCGGCGGGTCTTTTCAGCCGTGACGTCTCGCGCGTCATGCGCCTGTCCCGCGCCATCCAGGCGGGCACGATCTGGGTCAACCGTTACGGCCGCTCGCGCGACCACATATTGCCGACTGGTGGTTACAAACGCTCCGGCATCGGCAAGGATCTCGGACGCGAGGCCTATCTCGCCAACCGCAAGAGCAAAAGCGTCCTTATCGGACTGTAACAGGGGTAATGTCTTGAAAACGCATCGCATCGCACTCATTCCCGGAGACGGCATCGGCAAAAGCGTAACGGACGCCGCATGGCAGGTGCTCAACGCCGCCGCCAAAACCTCCGGTTTTGCGCTTGAAGGAACAGAATTCCCCTGGTCGTGCGCCTTCTACAAGGAAACCGGCGCGATGATGCCCAAGGACGGCATCGAAACACTGCGCGGCTTCGACGCCATTCTGCTCGGTGCAGTCGGCTGGCCGGCGGAAGTGCCGGACTCTGTCTCGCTGCACGGCCTGCTGCTGCCGATCCGCAAGGCTTTCGTGCAATATGCCAATATCCGCCCGCACCGGCTTCTGCCCGGCGTGCAGGGGCCTTTGAAGGCCGATGGCTTCGACATTCTCTGCATCCGTGAAAACACGGAGGGCGAATATTCCGGCGCCGGTGGCCGCGTGCATCAGGGCACCGATGATGAAGTTGCCGTCGAAACCTCGATCTTCACCCGCAAGGGCGTGGAGCGCATCCTGCGCTTCGGCTTCGAACAGGCGCAGAAGCGTCGCGGCAAGCTTGCCTCCATCACCAAGTCCAATGCCCAGAAATATTCGATGGTGTTCTGGGACGAGGTAACCCACAAGCTCGCTGCCGAATATCCCGACGTCGAGGTTTCCAGCTATCACATCGACGCCATGGCGGCCCGCATGGTCATGGCCCCGGAAAGCCTCGATGTCGTGGTCGCCTCCAACCTCTTCGGCGATATTCTGACCGACCTCGGCGCAGCCATTCAGGGCGGCCTCGGCTTTGCCGCCTCCGCCAATATCAATCCTGACCGCAGCGCGCCGTCCATGTTCGAGCCGGTGCACGGTTCGGCCCCTGATATCGCCCATCTCGGCATCGCCAACCCAATCGCCGCCATCTGGTCCGGCGCGATGATGCTCGAGCATCTCGGCGAAAAAGACGCGGCTGTGCGTATCATGACGGCGCTCGAAACGGCGACCGGCCGGGGTATCGGCACGGTGCCGGGCAAGGACAAGACAGACGCCATCACCGCCGCGGTTCTTGCGGCACTCGACTGATTTCGGAGACAGATGATGCAAGGTTTGAAGGACAAGGAACTCTTTCGCCAGACGGGCTTGATCGGCGGCGCCTGGAAGGCGGCGGCATCGGGCAAGGCGGTCGATGTGATCGATCCGGCGACGCAGGCGGTCATCGGCACCGTGCCGGATATGGACGGCGCAGAAACCCGCGCGGCCATCGAAGCCGCCAACGCCGCCTTCGGCCCGTGGAAGAAAAAGACCCACGCGGAGCGCGCAGCGCTTCTGGAAAAATGGTTCGCGCTGATGATCGAGAATATCGACGATCTTGGCCTGATCCTGACCACCGAACAGGGCAAGCCGCTTGAGGAGGCCAAGGGCGAGATCCGCTACGGCGCATCCTTCGTCAAATGGTTTGCCGAAGAGGCCCGGCGTATCGGCGGCGGTACCATCCCTTCACCGACGCCGGACAGGCGCATCGTGGTGCTGAAGGAACCTGTCGGCGTCTGCGGCATCATCACGCCATGGAATTTCCCGAACGCCATGATCACCCGCAAGGTCGCGCCGGCACTCGCCACCGGCTGCACCGTCGTCATCAAGCCTTCGGAATTCACACCCTATTCGGCGCTCGCGCTTGGTGTGCTTGCCGAACGGGCCGGCATTCCCGCGGGCGTCATCAACATCGTCACCGGCATGCCGACTGATATCGGCAATGAAATCATGGCCAATGAGACGGTTCGGAAAATTTCCTTCACCGGCTCCACCCGCGTCGGTTCGCTTTTGATGCGGGGCGCTGCGGACAGCATCAAACGCCTGTCGCTGGAACTGGGCGGCAATGCGCCCTTCATCGTGTTCGACGATGCCGATCTCGATCTCGCCATTGAAGGCGCGCTGGTTTCGAAATTCCGCAATGGTGGCCAGACCTGCGTCTGCGCTAACCGGATTCTGGTGCAGTCCGGCGTTTATGACGCCTTTGCGAAGAAGCTGGCGGATCGCGTCGACGCCATGCGCGTTGGTCCCGGAACGGAAGCGGGCGTCTCCATTGGCCCGATGATCAACCAACCGGCGATCGCGAAAATCCGCGCCCATATCGATGACGCCGTTTCCAAGGGTGCCACGGTCATCACCAAGCCGCGCAATCTGCCGGAAGGTCCGCAATATACAGCGCCCGTGGTGCTGACGGGCGCAACGACGGCGATGCAGCTGGCAAGCGAGGAGACTTTCGGACCGGTCGCTCCGCTCTTCCGTTTCGAGACGGAGGAAGAGGCGCTCGCCATCGCCAATGGAACACCCTTCGGCCTTGCCGCCTATTTCTACACCGAGAACCTCAAGCGCGCCTGGCGTGTGGGCGAAGCGCTGGAATTCGGCATGGTCGGCCTCAACACCGGGTTGATCTCCACCGAGGTCGCCCCTTTCGGCGGCGTCAAGCAATCCGGCCTCGGCCGCGAGGGTGCACAGATCGGTATCGAAGAATATCTGGAGACCAAGGCCTTTCATATCGGTGGGCTTGCCTGACGCCCACTTCTTTCATCCCCGCCTAAAGGGCCGCTCTGCGGCCCTTCTTTTTTTGAAGCGCGGAATTGAAAAAGCGGCATTGCGGGAATTGGAAATACAGTCCTGACACAAATAGGTTTGGAAAAGCGCAGCATTTACACTCCGTCACCCCGGACTTGGTCCGGGGTCCAGCGCAATCAAGTCCTTGATCGCAGAAGACTCTTTCACCGCGCAGACGCGCGGTGGCTGGATGCCGGATCAAGTCCGGCATGACGGAAAAACTAACAGCCCTTCTACTGAATCTTGTCCAGCATCTTGTAATAAAAGCCCACCAGCGGCAGGAACCACGGCTTGCCGAAATGACCGGGAACCGCCGGCCAATCAAGCCCCTTTAGCGGGTTCTTGTCCGGCCGTCCCAGAATGGCGTCAGCCATAATCATCCCGAGATGCGTCGAGAGCTGCGCACCGTGGCCGGAATAGCCCATGGCGTACCAGACGCCGTCATGAAAACCGGCGCGCGGATAACGGTCCTTGGTCATGTCCACCAGGCCGCCCCAGCAATAATCGATCGGCACATGGGAAAGCTGCGGGAAGATGCGATGCAGACTTTCCGTCAGGATCGCACCGCTTTTGGCGTCCGAACGCTGGTCCGACGTGGCGGAAAAGCGGGCGCGACCGCCGAAGATCAAGCGATTGTCCGGCGCAAGCCGGAAATAATTGCCGATATTCATGGAGTTGACATAGGTGCGGTTACCCGGAACCGAGGCCTGAACCTCGGCATCCGTCAGCGGCCGCGTGGCGATGATGAAACTGCCGACCGCGATGATGCGGCGACGGAAATAACCGAAGCCGGACGGCGTGTAGGCGCCGGTCGCCACCAGAACATTGTCGGCCGTCACCTTGCCGCGCGGAGTTTCCAGTTCATGGGTCCTGCCGTTCTGGATGTGCTTCGTCACCGCCGCATTTTCGAAGATCACGGCGCCATGACGGCTGGCGGCTTCGGCAAGGCCGGCCACATAGCGGCCCATATGCATCATGGCGCTCTTCTTCGAGAGCATGGCGCCATAAAAGGGCGAACCGATCTCCGACTTGAGATCGGCCGCGGAAAGAAGCGCCGTATCGGGATCGACCTCGGCGTGAACCGCTTCGAAATTCTTCGCCAGACCTTCGAAATGCTGCGGTTTCGACGCCATTTTCAGCTTGCCTGCCCGGCGGAAATTGCACTCGATCCCCTCCTCGGCAATCAACGCCTCCAGCGTATCGATGGAGGAATCGAGCGCCTTGTAGAGCGCGATAGCCCGCTCCTTGCCGAGTTCCGCCTTGGCGGAGAGATAGGAATGGGCAAGGCCATTGTTGAGATGGCCACCGTTGCGGCCCGAAGCGCCCCAGCCCACGCGCTGCCCTTCCAGAACGACGACGCGCGCACCGGCTTTCGCAAGCTGGCGCGCGGCACCGAGACCCGTGAAGCCGCCGCCGATGACGGCCACATCATAATGGCCTTCGACAGGACCTTGCGCCGCCCCGGAAAACTGGGGCGCCGTGTCGTGCCAATAGGAGACGAGCTTCATGATCAATGTCCTCTCTTACAGTCCGACAACGCCCGCAAGGCCGGAAATGTCTGAAATTTCCGTGTAACCGTAATAGGGATTTGCAGGTTCATGGCCACGGTTGACCCAGACCTTGTTCTTGATGCCGAGGTCATGGGCGGACATCAGATCGTAGCGGAAGGAGGACGACACGTGCAGGATGTCCTCCGGGCCGCAACCGAGCATGTCGAACAGATATTCGAAAGCCTTGAAATGCGGTTTATAGGCCTGTGCCTGCTCTGCCGTATAGACGGCATGGAACGGTGCGCCGAGTTTGGCGACATTCGACATGATCTGTGAGTTCATGGCGTTGGACAGAATGACCAGCGGGATCTCCTTGGCGACCTTGGAAAGACCCGCCGGAACGTCGGCATGCGGCCCCCACGTCGGAACCCGCTCATAGACCATTGCTGCATCTTCATCCTTAAAGGCTACACCATTGCGCTTGCAGGTGCGCGACAGGGCATTGTGGACGACCTCTGCATAAGGCTTCCAGTCATGCATGACCTCGTCGAGACGATAGGCGGAAAAATTCTTGATGAACTCTTCCATCTCCGCCTCTCCCAGACGATCACCGTAGAGATCGCGGGCAGCCTCTGCCATCTGGAAATGAATGAGCGTGCCGTGGCAATCGAAAGTGATGTATTTAGGGCGGAAGATGGTCATGTCGTCGTCATCCTTGCTTGGGGATTGGTGGTGGCTGCAATAATCAGATCATAGAAAGCCTTTGCCCGGTCGGCGCACCGCAATTGCCATTCGCGGAAGCAGATTGTTGCGTATGCAGCCGCCAGTTTGGCAGAGAGTTGCGTTGAGGCAAACCGGAAGCCGCCGCCAGTCCCCGGTTTACGGCCGGATGCGAACAGGACGCGGCATAAGATGCGGCGGCGGATAAAAGCAACAGCGAAACATATCGAACCTTCCCATTTGTCGGGACAATCTTCTTTCGGCATCGGTCTATCAATGAATAAGCAGAAAAACGGAGTTCCGGCATGCAGGCGAGCCTGATCGATATCCAAACGTTTCAACCGGACCACCTCGACGCGGCCGTTGAACTTTCCCGCCAGGCCGGCTGGCCGCACCGGAAAGAAGACTGGGCGCTGGTCCTTTCCCTGAGCAAGGGTTTCGTCGCCCTGGAAAACGGGCGCGTCGTCGGAACCGCCATGGCGACGGTTCTTGGAGACACCTGCGCCACTGTCAATATGGTGATCGTGGACGAGAGCATGCGCGGCCGCGGCCTTGGACGCCAGCTGATGGGCGCGGCATTGGACGCAGCAGAAAATCGCGAGTGCCGTCTTGTCGCTACGGCCGACGGTCTGCCCCTTTATGAAAAGCTGGGCTTCGCCGCCTGCGGCGAGGTGCTCCAGCATCAGGGCATTCCGGTGGTGAACGACAGACCGGAAGGTGTCACCTGGGCGGAAACCATCGATCCGGCCGAACTCGCCGTGCTCGATGCGCAGGCTTTCGGTGCGGATCGCACGACCCTCTTTGCAGCACTTGCCGACAGGGCGCGTTTCGCCCTCGTGCAGGAACGGGGCGTCATCAAGGGCTTTGCAGCACTTCGCGCCTTCGGGCGTGGCGAAGTCATCGGCCCGGTCGTCGCGGAAAATGCTGAAATCGCGAAAAATCTGATCGCATTCGTGTTTTCTGAACGTCCCGGCGCATTCCTTCGTGTGGACACCACAGCCGATACGGGGCTTGCCTCCTGGCTTGCCGAACGCGGTCTTGGCCATGTCGGCGGCGGCATCGCCATGCGCCGGTCGAAAACCGAAATCCCCGCCGACAAAAAACTGAAAACATTCGCATTGACCAGCCAGGCGCTGGGCTGAATCCGGAGAGACCCATGTTAAGCAATTCACTGATCGAACTGGATCGCGCCCATCTGGTGCACCCTGTCTCCTCCTTCCGCGGCCATGAGAAGCTGGGTGTGCGGGTGCTGCAATCGGCACGCGGCGCCAGCGTCACCGATATGACCGGCCATCAGCTCATCGACGGCTTTGCCGGCCTATGGTGCGTCAATGCCGGCTACGGCCATGACAGCATCGTCGAGGCGGCGGCAAAGCAGATGCGGGAATTGCCTTATGCCACCGCCTATTTCGACATTGGCAGCGAACCGGCCATCCGGCTGGCCTCCGAGCTTGCAGACCGCGCGCCGGGCGATCTCAACCACGTCTATTTCACGCTTGGCGGCTCCGATGCGGTGGACAGCACCATTCGGTTCATCCGCTATTACTGGCATGCCAAGGGCCAGTCGCAGCGCGACCAGTTCATTTCCATCGAACAGGGTTATCACGGCTCCACCACCGCCGGTTCGGGCCTCACCGCTCTGCCCGCTTTCCATGCCGGTTTCGGCGTGCCCTACGACTGGCAGCACAAAATCCCGTCGCACTACGCCTACCGTAACCCGGTGGGAAGCGACCCGGCCGCCATCATCGCATCCTCCCTGCAAATCCTGAAGGACAAGATCGAGACGATCGGTCCGGACCGCGTCGCCGCCTTCTATGCGGAACCGATCCAGGGTTCCGGCGGGGTTCTCGTGCCGCCTCCCGGCTGGATCAAGGCCATGCGTGACCTCTGCCGGTCCTATGGCATCCTCTTCGTCGCCGACGAGGTCATCACCGGCTTTGGCCGCACGGGGCCGCTGTTTGCCTGTTCCGACGAGGATATTGTGCCGGACTTCATCACCACCGCCAAGGGCCTCACCTCCGGCTACGTGCCGATGGGCGCCGTCTTCATGGCGGACCACGTCTATGATACAATAGCCGACTTCGCAGGCGAGGCCGCAATCGGGCATGGCTACACCTATTCCGCCCATCCCGTCAGCGCCGCCGTCGGCCTCGAAGTGCTGAAACTTTACGAGGGCGGGCTGCTGGAAAATGGCCGCCGCGCCGGTGAAAGGCTGATGGCGGGGCTTGAGAGCCTGAGAAGCCATCCGCTGGTCGGCGATGTCCGCGGGCGCGGCATGCTCGCCGCCATCGAACTCGTGACCGACAAGGACAAGAAAACGCCGCTGCCGGCCGCTGCGGCACCCGCACGCAAGGTTTTCGACCGCGCCTGGGAAAACGGTCTGATCGTGCGCGCCTTTGCGAACGGTATTCTGGGTTACGCGCCGCCGCTCTGCTGCACCGACAGCGAGATCGACGCCATCATCGAGCGGACGCTGAAGACCCTCGACCAGACGCTCGAAGACCCCGCGGTACGGGCCGCCATGGCCTGAGGCGAGCCGGGTGGCGTTGCGGCATCCTCTCGAAATGTCGCAACGCACCGCATATTCGCAATATTCTGCCGAAGAGCCGATCCATTTCGGCGAATCCGGTGTGCCGAAAGTGCCAAACTATTAATGCAAACGGCACTAAACGCCATAAAAAAGGGCGTAATCGTAAATGGGAACGGGGCAAGGATCCCGTCCGGGAACAGAATAATCTGCCGCAGGCTCCCCAAGAGGCTTAAGGCGGCAAAGCGGAGACCGACATTGCCCAAAAAACTGAGCGACTTCAAATATATGAGCTTCGACGTGGTGGGGACCCTCATCGATTTCGAAGGCGGCCTGAAATCGACGCTGGCCGCAATCGGCGCGGAAAACGGCGTGGAGGTCGATGGTGAAAAGGCGCTCGCGCTTTACCGCGCGGCCCGTTATTCCGACGCGACCGACCTGTTTCCGGATGACCTCGTCCGCGTATACCTGATCATCGCTCCCGAACTTGGCCTGCCGGCGGAACGCGCATTCGGTGAACGCCTGCGCGATGCGGCAAAAAGCTGGAAAGGCTTTGAAGACAGCCGCGCCGCCATGGCCGAACTTGCCAAGACGCATCGCCTCATCGCCATGACCAACGCCCAGCGCTGGGCCTTCGAATATTTCTCGAAGGAACTCGGCAATCCGTTTCATGCCGCTTTCACGGCGGATGACACCGGCACCGAAAAACCCGATCCCGCCTTCTTCGAAAAGGTCTTCGCCTTTGTGAAAAGCGAAGGCGCATCGAAGGACGACATTCTGCACGTCGCGCAAAGCCAGTACCACGATATCGGCATTTCCCGGAAACTGGGCATGACCAATTGCTGGATCGAGCGTCGCCACGCCCAGAAAGGATATGGCGGTACGATCGAGCCGGAAAACTTTACCGAGCCTGACTACCACTTCACCTCGATGGCCGGCCTTGCCGAAGCAGTGAAACAGACGGGCGGCTGAGCCGCCCCGCCAATGGCGTGCCGCGAACTGGGATGCGGCATGCCGGAAATTTCTTCAGACGCATTTCAACAAATCATACAAAAGGGGAAGACCATGAGTGACAGGATTACAAACTGGACCCGCTCCGACGATGCCGCCGTTGAACAGGCGATCCGGCGCGGCGCAACGCGGCGTGAGCTGCTTCACATGCTGCTGGCGGGCGGCGTCGCCCTTTCCGCCGGTTCGGCCATCCTCGGCCGCGCTTCAAATGCCGTGGCCGCAACGCCGGTATCCGGCGGCACGCTGAAAGCTGCCGGCTGGTCCTCCTCCACCGCCGATACGCTCGATCCGGCAAAAGCCTCACTTTCGACGGACTATGTTCGTTGCTGCGCGCTCTATAACCGTTTGAGCTTCCTCGATGTTTCCGGAACACCACAGCTGGAGCTGGCCGAAGCTATCGAAACGAAGGACGCCAAAACCTGGACTGTGAAGCTGCGTTCCGGCGTCACCTTCCACGACGGCAAGGCCCTGACGGCCGACGACGTGGTTTATTCGCTGAAGCGCCATCTCGATCCGGCCGTCGGTTCCAAGGTCGCAAAGATTGCCGCGCAGATGACCGGCTTCAAGGCTCTTGACAAGAGCACAGTCGAAATCACGCTCGCGAACGCGAATGCCGACCTGCCATCCATTCTGGCCCTGCACCATTTCATGATCGTTGCCGACGGCACCACGGATTTCTCCAAGGGCAACGGCACTGGCGCTTTCAAGCTCGAAAAATTCGAGCCGGGCGTGCGTTCGATCATGAGCAAGAACACCAATTACTGGAAGTCTGGCGGCCCGCACATCGACAGCTTCGAATTCATGGCGATTTCGGACGACAATGCACGCGTCAACGCCCTTCTTTCCGGCGATATCCAGCTCGCGGCTTCCATCAACCCGCGTGCACTTCGCCTGCTCGACAAGCAGGACGGTGTCGTTCTGTCCAAGACGACATCGGGGAACTACACCAACCTCAACATGCGTCTTGACCAGGCGCCCGGTAACAATGCCGATTTCGTCGCCGGCATGAAGTCGATCGTCAATCGCGAGCAGATCGTCAAGGCGGCCCTGCGCGGCCTCGGCGAAGTCGGCAACGACCAGCCGGTTCCGCCGATGAGCCCCTATCACAATCCGGACCTCAAGCCGAAAGCCTTCGATCCTGACAAGGCGAAGTTCCACTTCCAGAAGGCCGGCCTCATTGGCCAATCCATTCCGGTCATCGCGTCGGATGCGGCAAGCTCTTCCGTCGACATGGCGATGATCATCCAGGCTTCCGCCGCCGAAATCGGCGTCAAACTGGATGTGCAGCGCGTGCCTTCGGACGGTTACTGGAGCAATTACTGGCTCAAGGCGCCTGTCCATTTCGGCAACATCAACCCGCGCCCGACACCGGATATCCTGTTCTCGCTGCTCTATGCTTCCGACGCACCGTGGAACGAAAGCCAGTACAAGTCGCCGAAATTCGACAAGCTGATGCTCGAAGCACGTGGCATGCTCGATATGGACAAGCGCAAGCAGATCTACTTCGAACTGGAAACGATGATCGCCGACGAAGCCGGCACCATCATTCCCGCCTATATTTCGAATGTCGACGCCATCAGTTCCAAGCTGAAGGGGCTGGAAGCCAATCCGCTCGGCGGCATGATGGGTTATGCCTTTGCGGAATACGTCTGGCTCGAAGCCTGATAGACCATGGGGCCGGGCGCGAAAATGCGCCCGGTAGCCTTTCCGTCGTTGCGGAAAGCCTCCACAATCAGGCACGTCGCAGGAGCATGTGAATGAACAGCCGGATATTATCCCTTATCGCCAGGCGGCTGGTCGTCATGCTGACGACGCTGCTTATCGTGTCGTTTATCGTCTTTTCCGCCACCAGCCTGCTGCCCGGCGACACGGCGACGATCCTGCTTGGCCAGGCGGCGACGCCGGAGGCCGTGGCCGGCCTGCGCACCGCCATGCATCTCGACGATCCGGCCCTCCTGCGTTTCGTCCGCTGGCTTCTCGGCCTGCTGCAGGGTGAACTCGGCACGTCCTACGCCAACAACATGGCGATTGCCGATCTTATCGGACCGCGCTTCGTCAACTCCATGAAGCTTGCCGGCATTACCACCATCATCGCCGTGCCGCTGGCGCTGACCCTCGGCATCAGCTCCGCCATGCTGCGCGGAACGCTTTATGACCGGGCCGTAACCGTGCTGACCATCGGCGTCATCTCGGTGCCGGAATTCATGATCGCCACACTCGCCGTGCTGCTTTTCGCCGTCTATCTGAAATGGCTTCCGGCGCTGTCGCTGGTCAGCGAGGTTCACACGCTTTTCGATGTGCTGCGGGTCTATGCCATGCCGGTCATCACGCTGACCTTCGTCGTTTCCGCACAGATGATCCGCATGAGCCGCGCCGCCGTCATCGAGACGCTGGATACGCCCTATGTGGAAATGGCGCTTTTGAAGGGCGCGCCGCGCATGCGCATCGTGCTTCGCCATGCGCTTCCCAATGCGCTCGGCCCCATCGTCAATGCGGTGGCGCTGTCGCTTTCCTATCTCGTCGGCGGCGTCATCATCGTCGAGACAATCTTCAATTATCCCGGCATTGCCAAGCTGATGGTCGATGGCGTCGCAACCCGCGACCTGCCGCTGATCCAGAGCTGCGCGATGATCTTCTGCGTCGGTTATCTCCTCCTCATCACGACGGCGGATATCATCGCCATCATGTCCAATCCGAGGCTGCGCTGATGGCCGACAATATCAAAACAACTTCGGGGACCTCGCGTTTGGGTTACAAGATCAACGCAGTCGGCGTTTTCGGCTTTCTCGTCATTTTTTTCTGGGCCATGGTCGCAATCTTCGCGCCCTATCTCATTCCGCATCCGGTCGGTGAGATCGTCGATCTCGATTATTTCGGGCCGATGACCTCCGATCTCTGGCTCGGTTCCGATTATCTCGGCCGTGACGTGTTCTCCCGCATTCTCATGGGCGCGCGTTTCACGGTCGGTATATCGCTCGCCGCCGTCACCATCGCCTGCACCTCCGGCGTCGTGCTCGGCATGTGCGCCGCCGTCATCGGCGGCTGGTTCGATGCGGCGCTCAGCCGGTTTCTCGATGCGGTAAATTCCATTCCGAGCAAGCTTTTCGGTCTCGTGGTCGTCGCCGCCGTCGGCTCTTCCATTCCGGTGCTGATCATCACGCTCTCGGTCATCTATACACCGGGCGCCTATCGTTTCGCCCGGGCGCTCGCCGTCAACGTCAACACCATGGATTTCGTCACCGTCGCCCGGGTGCGCGGCGAAAGCCTGTTCTACCTCATCGGCTCTGAAATCCTGCCGAACATCGTCCGGCCCGTCCTGGCCGATCTTGGCGTGCGCTTCGTGTTCATCGTGCTGCTTTTATCGGGCCTCTCCTTCCTCGGCCTCGGCCTGCAGCCGCCGAATGCGGACTGGGGGGCGCTGGTGCGTGAGAACATCGGCGGCCTGCCGTTTGCGGCCCCCGCCGTCATCTTCCCGTCGCTGGCCATTGCCAGCCTGACGATCAGCGTCAACCTGCTGATCGACAATCTGCCGCAGAAAATCCGCGACAGGAGCGAATAATGAGCAATCTCGTTGAAATCCGTGGACTGAAAGTCGAGGCCACCACCGATTCCGGCCGCCGTATCGACATCATCAAAGGCGTGGACATCGACATCGCCGATGGCGAAATCGTCGCGCTGATCGGCGAAAGCGGTTCCGGCAAGACTACCATCGCGCTGACCCTGATGGGCTATGCCCGGCCGGGCTGCCGCATTTCCGGCGGCAGCGTCAAGGTGGCGGGCCAGGACATGGTGCAGCTTTCCGAAGTCGAACGCGCCAAAGTCCGCGGCACAAAAGTGGCCTATGTGCCGCAAAGCGCCGCCGCCGCCTTCAACCCGGCGCAGAAAATCGTCGACCAGGTCATCGAAGTCACCCGCATCCACCATTTGATGCCGCCGCAGGAAGCACGCACGCGGGCGGTGGAACTTTTCAAGGCGCTGTCGCTGCCCAACCCCGAGACCATCGGCGAGCGTTACCCGCATCAGGTGTCAGGCGGCCAGCTTCAGCGCCTCTCCGCCGCAATGGCGCTGATCGGCAATCCGAAGCTGGTGATCTTCGACGAGCCGACCACCGCGCTCGACGTCACGACCCAGATCGAGGTTCTGCGCGCCTTCAAATCGGCAATGCGCAAGAACGGCATCGGCGGCGTTTATGTTTCGCACGATCTCGCCGTTGTCGCCCAGATCGCCGACCGGATCGTTGTGCTGAAAGGCGGCGAGGTTCAAGAAACCGGTACGACCACGGATATCCTCGAAAATGCCCAGCATCCATACACGAAGGAACTGCTGACGGCTTTTCATGACAAGGCGCGTGTCATCACACCCGCCAGACAGGAGCAGGCAACGCCGCTGCTGGACATCGAAAAGCTGATCGCCGGTTACGGAACGAAGGGCGAAGACAAGATGCCGCTGGTGCGTGCGGTGGATAACGTCAGCCTTTCGGTCTATCCCGGTCGCAATCTCGGCATCATCGGCGAATCTGGTTGCGGAAAATCGACGCTGGCGCGCGCCATCGCCGGCATTCTGCCGGCGGCCGGCGGCCATGTCATTTTCGAAGGCCGGGAACTGGATGCGGATGCACGGCGTCGAACCGGCGACCAGCTACGCCGGATGCAGATCGTGTTCCAATATGCCGATACCGCACTCAACCCGTCGAAACCCATCGAGGATATTCTCGGCCGGCCGCTGACCTTCTATCACGGCATGAAAGGCAAGGCGCGCGACGCCCGGATCGATGAGCTTCTCGATATGGTGAAGCTGCCGCGCTCGGTGCGTCACCGCCATCCTTCCGGCCTTTCCGGCGGGCAGAAGCAACGCGTCAATTTCGCCCGCGCACTTGCCGCCGAACCCTCGCTCATCATCTGCGATGAAATCACCTCTGCGCTCGATACCGTGGTGGCGGCCGCGATCATCGATCTTCTCGGAGAACTGCAGCGGGAGCTGAACCTCTCCTATATCTTCATCAGCCACGATCTTTCGGTGGTGGAGACCATCTGCGACGAGATTGTCGTGATGTATGGCGGGCAGAAGGTGGAGCACCTGGAAACCGAAGCGATCAAATCGCCATCCCATCCCTATTCGAAACTGCTGTTCTCCTCCGTGCCAAAACTCGACCCGACATGGCTCGACAATCTCCAGCAGGATGCGGAGCTGGTGCGGGCGTTTTCGAAAAGGTGAGAATGAAATGATACGGCCCGGCAACGGGCCGCTCCCTCCACCTCACAGCGGAAACAGGCTGGTCAGCGGCATATGCGATTTGATGATCGGCGATTTCAGCACCACGAAGCTGAAATATTTGTCGATGCCGACATCCATATCGGTCAGTCGTTCCATGATCGACTGATATTCGACGATGCCAGAGGTGACGAATTTCAGCAGGTAATCGTAACCGCCCGAAACAAGGTGGCATTCCACCACCTGGTCGATCTTTTCGACAACGCCGAGGAAGCGGGCGAAATCGATCTGGCGATGGTTCTTCAGCGTGATTTCCGTAAACACCGTCAGCGTCTGGCCGAGCTTGTTGATGTTGATCTGCGCCGAATAACCCTCGATATAACCTTCCGCCTGCAGCTTCTTCACCCGCATCAGGCAGGGGCTTGGCGACAGATTGACAAGTTCCGCCAGCTCGACATTGGTGATGCGACCGTTTTTCTGCAATTCGTAGAGGATCTTGATATCGATCCGGTCAAGTTTCATCACGTGCGGAACCCCTTTTTTGTTTTTTGAACACGCGGCATAAAATTCTGGCGCGGCAAAGGAAATCTTACCACATGGGCGAGCCCTGTCGACGTGGGGATATTTTTTTGATGCAGCATAAAGAGTTGCAGAGGCCTCGCCCAACAGCAGGAGATTCCGGCAAGAGGCCCAGTCTGGCAGCGTTTACACGCCGGCTGAGGTAAATTAGGACGAATATAAGGAGTCCGACCATGCCCGCCCCGCTGCAACAGATCACGACATCGCCGGAACTGCCGACATCCGCAGACGCCGTCATTATCGGCGGTGGAATCGTCGGTGTCTTCGCCGCCTATTATCTTGCCCGGCGCGGCCTGAAAGTGGCGCTGGTCGAAAAAGGCCTGATCGGGGCCGAGCAATCCAGCCGCAACTGGGGCTGGTGCCGCCAGCAGAACCGCGACGCCCGCGAATTGCCGATTTCCACCAAGAGCCTGGCGCTCTGGGAAGAGTTTGGCGCAGAGAGCGGCGAGGACACGGGTTTTCGCCGCTGCGGGCTGTTTTACCTGAGCGACAATGAGGCCGAACTTGCCGGCTGGGCGCGCTGGCGCGACTTTGCCATTACCGCAGGCGTGACGACCCATATGCTGAGCGCCGATGAGGCGAGCGAACGCGGCCGATCCACGGGAAAGCGCTGGAAGGGCGGCGTGTTTTCGCCGACGGACGGCACGGCCGATCCTTCCATGGCGGCGCCCGCCGTGGCGCGCGCCATCATCAAGCTGGGCGGCACGGTGCATCAGAATTGCGCCGCACGCGGGCTTGAGACGGAAGGCGGCCGGGTCAGCGCCGTCGTCACCGAAAAAGGCACGATCCGCACCAAAACCGCCATCATGTCCGGCGGGGCCTGGGCGTCGTCCTTTTGCCGGCAGCTCGGCATTCGTTTCCCGCAGGCCTCCGTCCGATCTTCCATCCTCTCCGTCACACCGGGTGCGGAGGGGCTGCCAGATGCGCTGCACACCGCCGCCGTTTCGGCAACGAAGAGAAAAGACGGCGGCTACACGCTCGCCATCAGCGGGCTGGGGCGCATCGACCCGACGGCGCAGCAGATGCGGTTTGCCCGTGAATTCATCCCGATGTTCCTCAAGCGCTGGCGAAGCCTGCGGCCGGGCGGGCTGGAAGGCATTCGCGGCGGCCACGAGACGCTGAAACGCTGGCGGCTCGATGCCCCGACACCGATGGAACGGGTTCGTATTCTCGATCCGAAACCCAACGCCGCCGCCATCCGCGAGAGCCATAGAAGGGCGCTGGAGCTTCTGCCCGCCCTCGGGAAAACGCAGATTTCCGCCGCCTGGGCCGGTTTCATCGACAGCACGCCCGATGGCGTGCCCGCAATCGGCGAAACCAGCGAATTGCCCGGCTTCATTCTCGCCGCCGGTTTCAGCGGCCACGGTTTCGGCATAGGGCCGGGCGCCGGCCATCTGATCGCCGATATCGTGACGGGCTCGAACCCGATCGTCGATGCCGCCCCCTATCACCCCAGCCGTTTCCTGAACTCGTCCTGGGGCAAGGTCGCGGATTTCTGATCATCGCTTAGTGGGATGCGACAGGCTGACCAAGACGGAAACGGCCAATGTGAAAATCCGCAATCGGCGTCGCGGTGTTTCCGGTCGCTATCAGCTCCGCCATCACGTCGCCGACACCCGGGCCGATCTGGAAACCGTGACCGCTGAAGCCAAAGGCATAATAAAGGCCGGAGGTTGCGGCACTGTCTCCCATGACCGGCAGATCGTCGGCCATGTAGCCTTCCACGCCGGACCAGGTACGGATCAGCCGGGCATGGCGCAAAGCGGGCGCCAGCCGCAGAAGCTGACGCAGCTGGGCATCGAGCCCGGCGGGATCGTATTTCGCCCGGCGTTCATCCAGCGCGGCGGCGCATCGTTTCACCCCGCCGAAAATGACGTTTCCGCGCGGGATTTGCCGCATATAGATCACTTCGCCGGGAATTTTGGTGGAAACGCCAACGACCGGGTGAATGAACCATGGCAAGGGTTCCGTCACGCCCATTTGCGGGCCGGCAACCTCCAGCGGTACCGCCTCGCCCAAAGCGCCAGCAAACCCGCCGCCCCATGCGCCGCTGGCGACCAGCACGACGGGCGCGCGATAATCCCCTTCCGCCGTCATCACCCGGAAATCCTCACCGGCCTTTTCGATGGCCAGAACCTCGCAATTTTCCACGATCGTTGCACCGTCCCGCTGCGCCGCACGGGCGAAGGCGGGCGCGACGAGGCGCGGATTGGCGTGACCATCATGCGGCGACCATGATCCGGCAACCGCTTCCGGTCCGATAAAGGGGAATTTCTGCCGGATGACCTCGCGCGGGAGGATATGCAATTCCAGACCATATTGTGAAGCATCGTCGCGGTATTTCTCGACCGTGGCGATCTGTTCTTCCGTCCAGAGAAACCGGATATGGCCGACGGGCATGAATTCCACATCCGCGCCGGTCAGTTGCGGGATGCGGCTCCAGATATCCCGCGATCTGTTGGCGAGCGGAAGCTGCCCGAGGTAACGGCCCTGACGGCGCACATTGCCGAAATTGGTGCCGCTCGCCTGCTGGCCGACGAGGAAACGCTCCAGCAGAATGACGCTGACGCCGCGTTGCCGCAGGAAAAACGCCGTGGCCGTTCCGACAATGCCCCCGCCGACAATAATGACATCCGCCTCCGCAAGCGCGTTACGCATTATCGTCTCCCCTCACAATCGCCAGCGGCAGCGGTTTTACGGGCGCCTGCCCGCGCAGCCGTCCCGCCGATTCGACCGGCAGACCAGAGGCGGCGGCGACAATCTCCTGTCCCGCCTGCCCGCAGAACCGCCCCTGGCACCGGCCCATGCCGGCCCGCGAGAAAGCTTTCGAGCGATTGACTTCCGTTGCACCCTTGCCGGTCACGCTCGCGCGCAGCTCTCCCGCCGTTACCACCTCGCAGCGGCAGATAATCGTGTCGTCGGCAAGTGTCTGCGCCAACTGGTGCGGCCAGGGGAAGGCCCAGGCCATTCCCTGCGCAAAGCGCCTCGCAGCTCTCAATTGCTTCCGGCAGTGGCCGATCTCCGCGCGGGGTGGCTTCAAACCCTGATCCTCAAGAAGCGCGAAGGCGGCAAGCCGGCCGGAGGCTTCCGCACCATCTGCACCGAGAATACGCACGCCATCGCCCGCCAGATAGACATTCCGCACCGAACTGCGCCCCATATCGTCCACATCCGGCAACCATTGCCGGATCGTCGGATGAAAGGAGAAGCGGCAACCGGCAAGATCGGCAAGCTGGCTTTCCGCCCGCAGATGATAACCCATACCGACCGCATCGCAGGCGAGGCGCGTTTCCTCACCGGAGGCATTCCGGTAGCGGATACCGGTCACACCGCTCTCGGCGTCACCGATAATCTCTAACGGTGCAATGCCTCGCTCGATCCTTATCCCGCCGGCCAACAGCGCCCCAACTAGCCGCATGCCCTTGAGGAGCTGCAACGGCCGCGCCGTCATCCCCGGCAGACCCTTGATCTGCGTGGAAAACGGCGTGGTATCCAGCACCGCCACGGGGGCCGCGCCTGCCTTCATATATTGATAAGCCACGAGATAAAGCAGCGGTCCCGTGCCCATGAAAACCACGCGCCGGCCTATCGCGCAGGCCTGCGCCTTCAGGGATATCTGCGCCGCGCCAAGCGAAAAACATCCCGGTCTCGTCCAGCCCGGCAAAGGCATGATGCGGTCGGTCGCACCCGATGCGATGATAAGGGCATCGAAATTGAGAGCTTCGGCTGTCTCGGCGCGCTGAATATGAATGCGATTGTCGCGGATTGCCCATGCCAGGGTCTGCGGCCGGTAATCGATATGGCCCGAAAGCCCATCGAATGCCTCGTGCAAGGCCTTCGCCTTGCCCGCTTCCGTGCCGTAAAGGGCCGCATAGGAACGCCGGAAATTTTGCGGCTGGCGGCGATAGATCTGGCCGCCGCTGCGATCTCCCTCATCGATGACGACGGGGCGGAGCCCCGCCCGCACCAACGCCTCGGCGGCACGCGTACCGGCGGGGCCGGCGCCCACGATCACGACGCGCAAATCGGCCATAACCCCTCCGGAACCTCGGTTCTGATATCCATGCCCGGGAGTACGGCGGTGGAACACGCACGCAGCCGCTCACCTTCACCCGTCCAGACCAAGCAATCCTGACAGGCGCCCATCAGGCAGAACCCCGCCCGCTCGCCATCGGCGAACTCGGACAAACGGGCAAAGCCGCGCGAGAGCATCAGCGCCGTCAGCACTGTGTCTCCCTCCAGCGCCTCTACCGGCATGCCGTCGATCAGGACGGGGCAAGCCGCGCGTCGCTCTTCGGCGATGCGCCTGAATCTGGCCAGCATCCGCGTTTCCTTTCCCGAAATCTTCGCAGGCACCTCTCCTGCACCCTCACAGATTTCCACGGCAGAAGGTTTCCCGCCAATCGCAAATGGTCGCTTGAACAGAACCCTGGGTTATGGAAGAGATGACGCTGGAGGTTTCCATGAACGCCCGACAGCTTGAAATTTTCCGCGCCATCATGCGCGACGGCTCCGTGACGGCGGCCGCCAATTCGCTTGCCGTTTCCCAGCCCGGCGTCAGCAAGGTGCTGCACCATCTGGAAAGCCAACTGGGTTACAAGCTGTTCGAGCGCATTGGCGGGCGGCTGGTGCCGACGATGGAAGCGCATCTGATCTATGAGGATGCCGACCGGGTTTTTCGCGAACTTGAAGTTCTGAAAAAACTGACGCGCACGATTAGCGAGCGCAAGCTTGGCCTTCTGCGCATCGGCGCCAGCCTGCCGGTCACCTATTCCGTGCTACCCGAGGCGCTGCTGGCATTCCGGCAAGCGCATCCGACCGTCAAAATCCACCTCAACGCCCTGCCCAAAAAAGAGATTGCCGAACAATTGCTGCTGGGCGACATCGATTTTGCGGTAACGCTTTCCACCATTCAGGCGCCGACGGTGCGCAGCGAAATCCTCGCCTCCGTGCCGGTCGTGGCAGTAATGCGGCATGATGATGCTCTCGCCGAAATGATGACGGTCACGCCCCGCGACCTCGCCGGCAGACCGCTGATTTCCTATGGCAACCATGCGGACGAGATCGGCCCGCAGCTGAACGAGGTCTTCGAACGCGACGGGCTTGTGCGCGACGTTTCGGTGCAGGTCACCTCATCGGTCGGCGCCGTACCGCTGGTACGCGGCGGCATCGGCATCGCCCTTGTCGATGGCTTGGTGCGCTGGAACAGTTTCGAGGGGGTGACGGTGCGCCCATTCATGCCTGACGTAACGATGAATGTCGCCGTTTCCACCAACACGGCCCGGCCGCTCTCGCGTTTCTTCAAACCCTTCGTCGGTGAATTGCGAAAGCTCTTTCGCGCCCTTCCCGCCCAGAATTGACGGACTGCAATACCCGCAAGGCCTGAGCCTGCGGGTATTGCAGTCCGCCGCATGTGTTCGACCGGTCAGCTTTTCGGCAGGCCGGGAGGGTTGGTCCGCGATTCCGGCAGGGCTTCTTCCGATAGCTGCCAGCGATCCAGAATCTTCGCGTAAGCGCCGCTCTTGATCAGGTCGTTGGTGGCAAGCGTCAGCGCATCGGCCAGTCCCGATCCCTTGCGGGTGGTGATGGCGACATCGGACCGCTCCGGCCAGCCGGCGGAAAGGGTGCCGACACGCTTGATGGTCTTGTCACGCGCGGCGATGAAGACCAGCTGCGCATGCGGCTGGACGATCACATCCGCCCGCCCCGCTGAAAGCGCCACAAGCCGGGTCGCTTCATCATCGTAATATTGCAGCTCGATCGGCTTCAGTCCGGCGGCGACGTTTTCGTCGCTCCATTTCAGCAGAATACGCTCCTGATTGGTGCCGGCGCCGACGATGATCCTCAGGCCGGCCGCGTCCTTCGGCTCGCGGATGGCGGTTATGCCGCTGTCTGCCTTGACGAAAAATCCGTGCAGGCCCTGACGATAGGTGGAGAAATCGAACTTCTCCTTGCGCTGCTCGGTAACGCCCACATTCGAGATCACCGCATCGTATTTGCCGGAGGCAAGCCCCAGCGGCCAGTCAGCCCAGGCAACCGCCACCAGTTCCAGCTCCAAGCCGAGGCTGTCGGCCACCACAAGGGCGTAATCGGGATCTGCGCCGACCACCGTTTTTGCATCCGTCGCATAGGTCGCGAGCGGCGGTCCGCCGGGTGCGACCGCGACGGTGAGTTTGCCCGGCGTGACGAATTTGAAATCCTTCGGAACGGCGGCAATCGCGCCGGGGTCTTTTTCAACCCGGATGCGGCCGGGCTGATCCGGCGACAGGTCGAAAACATCCGTTGCCGAAGCCGATGCAAAACCGGCGATTGAGAGAAAGGCGCCAAGCGTGGCCGTGGCGAGACGAGAGGTGAAGGTCATTGTGGTTTCCCGATAGAATGCCCGATAGAATGACTGTGGGACGGAGGTAGCGCGGACGGGAGGATGCCCGCGCTACCGGCTGAGTGATGTCCCACCTTCAACTCAGCTTTTGGCAACTCAGCTTTTTCGAAAATCTGGCCTCAGCTCTTGGGCAGGCCGGGCGGATTGGTGCGGGATTCGGTGATGGCTTCGGAACCGAGATTCCAGCGGGCGAGAACCTTGCCGTAATTGCCGTTCTTGATCTGGGCGTTCAGCGCGGCGGTGATGGCGTCCGCTATGCCTGTGTCCTTTTTCGAAGCGACGGCGATCTCGGCCGCTTCCGGCCAGCCGCCGGAGAAGGTGCCGACAAGCTTCGTCTTCTTCTGGCTTGCCGCCTGAAAGGCAGAGGTCGCGTTGGGGCCGAGATAGGCATCCGCGCGGCCGGATTGCAGGGCGACGTCAAGCACGGCCTGATCGTCATAATATTGCACCTCGGTATCGGCCAGTCCCTTCGCCTTGTTGTCCTTGATCCATTTCAGCAGGATCTGCTCCTGATTGGTGGCGGCCCCGACGATGACCTTCAGCCCTGCGACATCCTCCGGCTTGCCGATTGATGTGACCTTGCTGTTATTGCCGACATAGAAGCCGAGCAGATCGTTGCGGTAGCTGGAAAAATCGAACTTTTCCTTGCGGGCTTCCGTCACCGTGATGTTGGAAGTAACGGCGTCATATTTGCCGGATGCAAGACCGAGCGGCCAGTCCGCCCAGGCGATAGGCACAAGCTGCAGCTCAAGGCCAAGGCTGTCGGCGACCAGCTGGGCGATATCCGGCTCCACGCCGATCGGCGTTTTTGTGTCGCTCGCATAATCCACCAGCGGCAAGCGGAAGGGAACGGTCGCGACCGTCAGCTTTCCATCGGCAATGAACTTGTGGCCGGCGGGCAGAAGCTTGATTGCCTCTTCCACCTTTTCGACGCGCACCCGCCCCTTCTGTTCAGGCGACAGGTCAACCTCCTGCGCATGCACGACCGGGATGAGCGCAGCAGTGGCGGTGAAAAGACCGCCGGCAAGCAGGGACAATAATTTCGATGAAAAAGCCATGTGAGTGTTTCCTTTGTTGTTGATTAGAGAACTTTTGCGAGAAATTCGGCCGTGCGCGGGTGGTCCGGCTTGTTGAACACTTTCTCCGGCGTGCCCGTTTCGAGAATGCGGCCCTGTTCCATGAAGACGACCCTGTCGGAGACTTCGCGGGCAAAGCCGATTTCGTGGGTGACGATGATGAGCGTGACGCCGGAGCGGGACAGCTCCTTGATGACATCCAGCACCTCATTGACCAGCTCCGGGTCGAGCGCGGATGTCGGCTCGTCGAAGAGCAGCACCTTCGGCCGAAGCGCTAAGGCCCGGGCAATCGCCACGCGCTGCTGCTGTCCGCCGGAAAGCTGACGGGGGTAAGCACCGGCCTTCTCGGCCAGACCGACACGGGCCAGAAGATCGCGCGCCTCTGCTTCCGCCTGTTCTTTCGATATGCCGCGAACCACGACCGGCGCTTCGGCGATGTTCTCAAGCGCCGTCAGATGCGGGAACAGATTGAAGCTCTGGAACACCATGCCCACTTCGGCGCGGCGCTTCAGAATGTCCTTTTCCTTCAGCTCATAAAGCGTGTCGCCTTTCTGGCGATATCCGACCAGCTCGCCGTCGATGGCGATGAAGCCGTCGTCGACACGCTCCAGATGATTGATGGAGCGCAGCAATGTGGACTTGCCGGAGCCGGACTGACCGAGAATGGTGGTGACGCTGCCTGCCGGAATGGAGAGCGTGACATCGTCCAGCACCTTCAGTGTTCCGAAGGACTTGGAAACGCCGTGGATATTGACCGAACCGCCACGATTGCCGAGCTGGAAACTTCCCGTCCTGGCGGCAGCCGGTCTTTCAATGGGGGGCGCTGGCGTCTCCACCGCTTCCGGCAAAGGCCTGCGCGGCAGGAAGGTGCGATAGAGCGTGGCAAACAGCGAGGGCGGCGGATTGCGCAGCGCGCCGCGCGAGAAGTGGCGTTCGATGTGGTGCTGAACAATGGAAAGCGCGGTCAGGATCACCAGATACCAGACGGTGGCGACCATCAGCAGCGGGATCACTTCCAGATTGCGGCGATAGATGATCTGGATCGTATAGAACAGCTCCGGCAGCGCGAGGATATAGACCTGCGACGTGCCCTTGGCCAAGCCGATAATATCGTTGAAGGCCGTGGGCAGGATAGAGCGCATCGCCTGCGGCAGGACGATGCGGGACGCCTGCCGCCTGCGCGGAAGGCCGAGCGCGGCGGCAGCTTCGAGCTGCCCCTGATCGACTGAAAGGATTCCGCCGCGAACGATTTCGGAGGCGAAAGCGGCCTGATTGAGCGTCAGCCCCAAAACGGCCGCCGCAAAGGGCGTCATCAGCTGTGTCGTATTCCAGCTGAAGAAATTGATGCCGGTATAGGGCACACCGATTGTCACGGTTTCATAGAGATAGCCGAGATTGTTGAGGATCAGCAAAAGCACGATCAGCGGGATGGAGCGAAAAATCCAGATATAGGTCCAGGAGACAGCGACCAGCAGCGGCGACCGGGAAACACGGGCAAGCGCCAGCAGGGTTCCCAACACAAAACCAAACAACGCACCGAGCGCGGTCAGGAGCAGCGTCCGGCCGAGACCCACCAGCACCGGTTCGGCGAAGAACCATTCGGCAAACACATCCCAGCCCCAGCGCGGGTTGCCGAAAACGGAATGCACGACGGCGGCAATGATGAGGACGGAGAAAACCGTGCCCACCGTCCGCAGCGGGTAGCGGGCCGGAACGATGCGGAAATGGGAGTAACCGCCCGTGATCGGTTCACTCTTCTTGTCGCCCACGGCGAGATGCGGAAAATCAGAGGCTATCGTCATCGGAAAAAGGCCTTTCACGGATGGGCGGAAGAGGGTTGCGGCCGCACAGTCGCTATCGGCGCTCCTCCCGGAACAGAGACGGGTGCGGGTTCGGACAGCCATTTTTCGAAGGGCAACGACCGGATCGTCTCGGGATCGGCCGCGGTATCGAACAAAGCGCGATAACCATTGGTGAGATAAAGACCGACCGCTTCCGGCTGACGGAAGCCGGTGGTCAGATAGACGCGGGCATAACCCTGCCGGATCGCCTGCTGCTCCAGTTCCCGGAGCACGATTTTCGCAAGCCCTTGCCGGCGATGGGCGGAATGGGTCCAGACCCGTTTGAATTCCGCCGTTTCGTCGTCGTAACGCATGAAGGCGCCGCCGGCGATCGCTTTGCCGTCGCGCAGGAGCAGCAGGAAATTGCCCGATGGCGGGCTGAAGGCTTCCGGCGGATATTTGTTCAGCTCCGCCTTGGCCCCCTCCGCATTGAAGAATGTGCCGTAGCGGCTGTCATATTCGAACAGCAACTCCTCCAGAAGCGGCGCTGCGAGCGGATCCTTGACCGATGTGTAGAAAAAACTGTCGCTCATGTCCTTGTCCTAATTTTCGCGTCAGGAGAGATAGGCTTCCGCCAGCCGCACCCAGAAGCGTGCTGCCGGCGCGATGATCGCGTCGTTGAAATCGTAGTGGGGACTGTGCAGCGGTGCGCTGTCGCCATTGCCGACGAAGAGATAAGAACCGGGCCGCTCCTGCAGCATGAAGGCGAAATCCTCGCTCGCCGTGCGCGGCTGGAACGCTTC
Source organism: Agrobacterium sp. LR_9 (assembly GCF_041954855.1). NCBI lineage: Bacteria > Pseudomonadati > Pseudomonadota > Alphaproteobacteria > Hyphomicrobiales > Rhizobiaceae > Agrobacterium > Agrobacterium sp. LR_9. The sequence continues at coordinate 160,729 of NZ_JAVAYA010000005.1, read as the reverse complement.
GGCGATCTGCCCGGCGGCGAAATGCCGTTTGGCGACATCGCGGGCGAAAACCGTCTGAGGGATGTGGTTGATGACCGGCGGGAAACCGCGGGAATAGGCGACCTCTGCCTTCGCGCCGAAGCTCTCGGCCTGCGCTTTGGCCAGCGCCGGGAGCCGCTCCTCCAGCCTGTCACGCACGGCAGGCGAGAACGCCCGGGCGGTGATCTGAAGCTCGACGCTTTCGGGAATGACGTTGGAGGCGGTTCCGCCATGGATGGAGCCGACCGTCAGCACCGCCATCTCGCGCGGATCGACATTGCGCGAAACGATGCTCTGCAGGGCGGTGACGAAGCTTGCCGAGGCGAGAACCGGATCGACCGTCTCATGCGGCGCGGCGCCATGCCCGCCCTTGCCGACGATCCGCACCTTCGCCTTGTCGACGGAGGCCATGGCGGGGCCTTCGACGAAGCCAAACTGTCCGGTGTCGACACCCGGCCAATTATGCAGGCCGAAGACGGCATCGACCGGAAACCGCTCGAAAAGCCGGTCCTTTATCATCGCCCTTGCCCCGGCGCCGATCTCCTCGGCCGGCTGGAAGATCAGCGTCAGCGTGCCGGAAAAACTCGATGTTTCGGCAATATACCGGGCAGCGGCAAGCAGGATCGTCGTATGGCCATCGTGACCGCACGCATGCATGACGCCCTGCGTCTGGCTGGCATAGGCAAGGCCGGTTTCCTCGACAATCGGCAGGGCGTCGATATCGGCGCGAATGCCGACGCGTTTTTCGCCATGACCGCGTTTCAACGTGGCGACAACGCCGTGGCCGCCGACACCTTCCGTCACCTCATATCCGAACGACAAGAGATAGCGGGCAATGAGCGCCGCCGTGCGTTTTTCCTTGAGCGAAAGCTCGGGATTCCGGTGGAGATCATGCCGGATGGCGATGCTCTCGTCGATGAAGGCAAGGATTCCCCGTTCGGCGTCGTCCTGCGGACGCGCGCCGTCAATGCGGATATTCATGGTTCTGTCTCCTGCGCGGCTCGCTACGCGCCGCGTCTTGAAATCTGCACCGGGCGGCAATCGTCTCCGCCCTGCAGCAAGCTCAGGCGATGGCCTTGTTCGACCCGTTTTCGCGGCGGGAATAGACGCTTTCCCTGAAAGGCAGGCCGAGATGGTCGCGCAGCGTCGCCCCTTCCAGATGCGGATCGAAATAACCGCGCCGTTGCAGCACCGGGATGACGAGGCGGATGAAATCGTCCAATCCCTCGGCAATCACCGGGAAGCCCAGAATGAAGCCATCGGCCGCATCGTGCTCCACCCAGCGGATGATTTCGTCAGCCACCTTGTCTGGCGTGCCGATAAAACCTTCACGCGGGGTCGCTGCCTCCAGCGCCGCCTCGCGCAGCGTCTGGTTCTTTTCCTTGGCCCGCCGCTTGATGCGGTCGGTCGTGGAGCGGAAACTGTTCTTGCCGATCTCGCCGAGCTCAGGGAAAGGCTCGTCCAGCGGATAGGCGCTGAAATCATGATGATCGAAGAAACGGCCGAGATAAGCGAGCGCATCCTCGATGGTGATGAGGTTGCGAATGACGTCGTATTTCGCCTCCGCTTCCTCCTGCGTCTCGCCGACAATCGGGCCGATGCCGGGGAAAATCTTCACATCGGCAGCGGACCTGCCCTGCGCAACGGCGCTCTGTTTTACACGCTTGAGGAAGGTCTGGTTTTCCTCCAGCGAAGCGGAATTGGTGAAGACCGCATCCGCATGTTTGCCCGCAAGACCGATGCCGGCATCGGAGGAGCCGGCCTGGAATACCACCGGCTGCCCCTGCGGGGAACGCTGGATATTGAGCGGGCCTTCCACCTGGAAGAAGCGGCCCTTATGGCCGAGCGTGTGGAGTTTGGCGCGGTCGAAGAACTGTCCCGTCTCGCGGTTGCGCAGGAAAGCGTCATCGTCCCAGCTGTCCCACAGGCCCTTGATCACTTCGAGATATTCGTCGGCAATCTCGTAACGCAGCGCATGTTCGGGGTGGTTGCGGCTGTAATTCTTCGCCGTACCTTCAAGCGGCGTCGTCACGGCATTCCACCCGGCGCGGCCGCCGCTCAGCAGATCGAGCGAGGCGAACTGACGGGCAATGGTGAAGGGGTCGCTATAGGAGGTCGAAACGGTGCCGGCGAGACCGATCTTCGAGGTCACGGAGGCGAGCGCCGAAAGGATCGTCAGCGGCTCGAACCGGTTGAGGAAATGCGGGATCGACTTGTCATTGATATAGAGCCCATCCGCCACGAAAGCGAAGGCGATGCCCGCCGCTTCCGCCTTCAGCGCGGTCTTCCTGAAGAAGTCGAAATTGACGCTGGCATCCACCGGGCTTTTGGGGTGCCGCCAGGCATTCATGTGCCCGCCGGGGCCCTGTAGCATGATGCCGAAACGGATTTTCTTTCTCGTCATGTCATTCCCTCCTCAGAGAAAATTACGCCGCCCGGGAAAGGCGATGCGTGGCAAGCAGTTCTATCGAGGCAAGCCGCTGATCGGCACCGACATGCGGCGGCTCGATGATGAATTCCTCGATGCCGTGCTCTTCGGAAAGCGCACGAAGCGCCTTGTGAATATCCTCCGGCCCGCCATGCAGGACGTTGGGTTTTCGCTCTTCGATGCGGTAATCGGTATCGCCGGACTGCCGGGCGAATTCCTCCGCCTGTTCTCGGCGGCCGAGGTTGAACGCCCTGCCGTCGCTGAGGAATACCCGGTAGATGCGCTGACCTTCCACCTGTCTCGCGGCATGGGCGGGGTCGCTGGCCGCAAAAGCCGACAAAGCAAGGATCGGAGCGCTTCCGCCGCTTTCTTCCCGAAAAGCCGAGAGGCTGCGGCGGAGAACCTCCGCATCGCCATTGAGATGGCCGGCAAAGACGAAATTCCATCCCCTTGAAGCCGCAAGCCTTGCGCTTTCCGGGCTGGCGCCGAGCAGAAATCGTTCCGCAGCGACCGGTGGCGCAGGTGTCGCCTGCAGTCCGGCCTGTGCGTGGTCCTGCGGCGCGGCGCCGGACAAAAACGTGGTGAGTTCACTGAAGGCCGTTTCGAAATCCGGTTTGCGGGCAGGATCATAGGCCTGCTGCAAGGCCGAAGTCGCCAGCGGCAACCCGCCCGGTGTCTTGCCGATGCCGAGATCGACCCGGCCGGGCGCAAGCGACGACAGCACGTTGAAAACCTCGGCGACCTTGTAAGGGCTATAGTGTTGCAACATGACGCCGCCCGAGCCGACGCGGATGTGGGAGGTTTTCGCCAATATCCACGAAACCAGCGCTTCCGGTGCGGAACCGGCAAGCTCCGGCGAATTGTGATGTTCGGCCACCCAGAAACGGCGGTAACCCAGCTCTTCGGCGCGCCTGGCAAGATTGATCGTGTCGCGGAATGCACTCGCCGCGTCCTCACCCGTTGGAACCGGGCTCTTGTCAAGCAAACTGAGCGTATACATCATCACCTCGCGTGTCTTTGATGCATACTTTGTCTACCGATTTTATATTCTAATAAAGGATGATCGTTCCACGTTGCAGCGCGATCAGAGAAAATATTGTTTTCAGTGATGTTTTCCGAAGCCAGCCCTGGCAAAGCCATCGGTAAGGCAGGAGGAATGACCAAAATGGGCGCAACAGGCCGCTTTCAACGCCAAACCCGGACGAAACGGGCTTGCGCCGGAATTCGCTAAAAACTACTTAGTAAGTTAGGAATAATATGGCTCGGCGCTGCAAAACGTGCCGACTCTCTTTTCGGACCATGCGATGTTGACCAAAAAAGGCAAATACGGATTAAAGGCTCTTGTCGATCTGGCGCGGTTGCCCCAGGGCGAGACCGCCTTCGTGACCGAAATTGCAACCCGCAACAATATCCCGAAAAAATTCCTGGACACTATTCTTCTGGAGCTGCGCAATAGCGGCATTCTGCGCTCCAAGAAGGGCCCGAATGGCGGTTATTCGCTGTCGAAAATGCCATCGGAAATCATGATCGGGCAGGTCATCCGCACGCTGGACGGACCTCTGGCCCCCATCCGCTGTGCAAGCCGCACGGCTTTTGAAGCCTGTGACGACTGTGATGATCCGGAGACCTGTCAGGTTAGGGTTTCGATGACGGACGTGCGTGACGCCATCGCAACCATTCTGGACAACATGACACTCGCACAATTCGTGGCCAAGGACGGGCAGAACGCCCGCTCCATTCCGGCCGGCGAATAGGATTCCGCACGGCCCTTCATTCGAGCTTCGCCTATTGCCCGCGCAGATCGTCGTCCAGCGACGCGATCAGCCCGGCTTCACTGACGCCTTCGACAAGGCCGAGGCGCGCCATCAGGATTTCAAGCGTGATGGCATTGTTGCGAACCGAACGAAAGGTGACGTTTTCCGCTCCCACCTGGGCCGCATCGATATTGGCCGCAAGGCTGGATATTTGCGCCTTCAGGAGTTCGATGGCGAGAAATATTTCGCCTATCACGGGTCGCGCCGCGCCATCGCCGGCCAGCCTGTCGATCAGCAGCGCCGAAAGTTCACGCTGCTTCTGCCCCAGAGCCACGGCGGCTTTCAAAAGGGTGGAAACGGAAACGGCCAGATTTCCCGCGCCCTGAGCCAGAAACACCACCTGATCCGCGCGTAACAGACCTTCCCATGACGTATTGGGGCGGTTGCGCAGAACAACGAGCAAAGGCTGCCCGGCCGTGTTGACGGCCGGCACGACAATCCAGTCCGCGTCGCCCCTCACCGAGCCCGCAACGTCATCGGGAAGCCGCAGGGCGTAGTCGTCTTCCGTCACCGTAACGGCCTGATCCAGATCCGCGGCAGATATTGCCAGTGCGAAGGTCTCGCCAAGATCGAGACGGGCGAAGAGCGCCTTGCGCTGGTCTTCGCTGCCGGCATTCCTGATGAATTCAAGCGCGGTGAAATGTTCAACGAGATCATGCGCCACCGCCGCATCGGCTGCGGAAATGATGGCGAGCGCCTGCGAGAGAACATCGTTGGTGATGTCCGTTCCGCCCAGTTCCGTTGGAACGGAAAGAGCAAGAAGACCGGAACGGGCGATCCGCGCATGGATTTGCCCGGGACTTTCAACGGCGCAGTTTTCGGCGATCGTGCGGGCAACGGTCAGCACATCGATATCCGCGCCGAGGCGTGGAGGAACGAAACGAAGTCTTTCGCCGAGAGGCGTGACGGATCCCATGCTCAACTCCCTCAAAGAATGACAAAGTGAAAGCGCCGAACGACCGGCGCTCAGTCCAGAGAATGATAACGCCCGTTTTGATAGAGCAGCGAATGGCCGGAGCCGATGCGGATCGCCTCAACCTTGCCGATGACGATGACGTGGCTGTGCCGTTCGATCGTCTCTTCAATGGTGCAATCGATCGCGGCAACAGCGTCTTCGAGAATGGGCGCACCGCTCGACAGCCGTGTCCATTCCGCACCGCGATACCGGTCCGGGCCCTTCAGGCCGCCGATGCCGGCAAACTGATTGGCGACGAACTGATGGTTCGCCCCGACGATGTTGACGGCAAGATGACCGAAACGCTGCACCACCGGCCATGTGGATGAGGATCGGTTGAGCGCCACCAGAATGCGCGGCGGATCGACCGACAAAGCGGTGGCCGAGGTCACGGTCGCGCCCGTTCGCTCGTCGCCCTCGCCCGCCGTAATCACGCTGACACCTCCGCCCAGCGTTCTCAGCGCCGCCTTGAGGCTGTCGGCATCCGCCGCCCTGCCGGCGACCGGGTCGCGGAGGTTGATGAATTGTTGATCCTTGGCCGCATATTGCAATGTCATCGGGTTGCTCCTGAAAACAGCTGAATTGTTCAATAGCTAGCAGCGGCAGCGGGGGGTGAAATAGACATCGTTTTCCATAATGATAATATTCTATAGAAATAATGTTTTATGTGTCGCCGTCCGATTTAGCCCCGCCGCAAGGATATCTGCCGAAAAGGTGGGAGGCAGAGGTCGCCTCCCGTCGAAGGATCAGGATCCGGACACCAGCTTGACGTTGCCGCCATGACCGCCACCACCGAAAACCTGTTTCGCGCCGAAAGAAGATCGTATCTGGTTGCGGGGCCCGCCGAGCCCGATTTCCGGAAACAGCAGTTCGGATAGCCGATAGGCTTCCTCCAGATGCGGATAACCCGAGGCGATGACGGTATCGATGCCCAGCGCCTGATATTCCCTGAGCCGCGCCGCCACCGTCTTCGGCGAACCGACCAGCGCCGTGCCCGCACCCGAACGGACGAGACCTATGCCCGCCCACAAATTCGGAGAGACTTCCAGCCGGTCGCGCCGGCCATTGTGGAGCGCCTGCATTCTCGCCTGGCCGACGGAATCCGAAGCCCTGGAGAAGACCTCCTGAGCGGATGCGATGGTTTCGTCGGAGAGCTTCGAGATCAGCCGCTCGGCATCGGCCCATGCTTCCTCATCGGTTTCACGCACGATGAAATGCAGGCGGATTCCGAAGGTAACCTTGCGCCCTTTTTTGGCGGCGGCGGCGCGCACCTTGGCGATCTTTTCCGCCACCTGCGCCGGCGGTTCGCCCCAGGTGAGATATTTGTCGGTGATACCGGCGGAAAACTCGATGCCGGCATCGGAAGAGCCGCCAAAATAAAGCGGCGGGCGCGGTTCCTGCACCGGCGGCAGCCCGAGTTTCGCGTCCACCGCCTTGATATATTTGCCGTCGAGGCTTCCCTTGCCGGTTTCGATCAGCGAATTGAACACCTGGAAGAACTCATCGGCGTGGTCGTAACGCTCGTCATGCGGCAGGAAGATGCCGTCACCGGCCAATTCCTGCGCGCTGCCGCCAACCACGATGTTGAGAAGCAGCCGGCCATGGGAAACGCGATCGAGCGTCGAAGCAAGCCGCGCATAATAGGCGGGCGAAGCGACGCCCGGACGGATGGCGACGAGGAATTTCAGCTTCTCGGTATAAGCAGCGAGATTGGCCGCAAGGATGAAGGATTCTTCACAGGCGACACCGGTGGGGATGAGCACGCCTGAATAACCGAGCCGATCGGCAGCCTGAGCTATTTCCCGGAAATAGCCGGGATCGGCAGGACGCGAAAGATCATCCGAGCCGAGATAGCTGCCATCGCCTGAGGTGGGTATGAACCATAGAAAATCGAGTGGTTTATCGGATGTGCTCATCGGCAGTTCCTTTGCAATCTGCCCTTGGGCAATGCGCTTGATGATAAAAGGGTAGCCAATTCCCCGGCGCGTTTAAGAAATTTTGTTCCAATTTCCATCCGGCGAGGAGAGTTTCTCTCCCGGATGAACCGCGCTGCAAAGGGAAAAGGAACCCTCGCTGATGGTCGTCAGAAGACCGGATAAAGGCCGAGCATCGCAAAGTTCATTTCGCAGATCTCTTCCCGTTCGAGTTCGAGATCGCTTCTCTCCTGCCTGATGCGTCCGGAATGATCCAGAGGATGAAGGCTGACCTGTTCCTCTTCCCGCGGCTGACGCCGGGTCAAACCGAACAGATCGAAAGTAAACGCATGAAGTCCCTGCGGCATGTGCGCCTCCTTTGCTCAACTCCCCTTATCCTCAGGCGACCGTCCGAAATCGTCAATATTTTCCATAAAATTACTATTCTATAATTGGAGGATCGCCGGCAAATGTGGACTAAGGTTGCGGCGGCGGGAAAAAATCCGTTTCCGGCTACCAGTAATCGGGCACGGAACCGAACGATCAGTCATTTCCTCAAAAATGTGCTTCGCCCAGGGCAATCAATCTACGCAATCTCGATCCGGCCACCGCCTTTGTCGATGCGCCATCTGCCTTCAACCGCTCGAAAAGAGCATAACCCTCAGGCCATCGTCCGTAGCCGCTGGCAATATTGATATGTCCGACGGCGCCGAGATTGATGAGATCGCTCCCCCAAAGGCTCGTACTGCGCGCAAGCTCTTCGGCATCCATGTAGGGATCGTTCATGCTGCCCACGACTAGGCTGGGGAAAGCAAGCGGTTGCTGCGGAAACGCGCCGAACCGGACGATACAGGGATGCATCGCCTCGACGCGGTCGAGATGGGCGGGTGCGACCAGAAGCGCGCCCTTTATCTTGGCGGCCGAGAGACGAGACGCCATATTCGCCACCAGCAGGCAACCGAGGCTGTGGGCGACGATATAAGCGCTTTCGACTGTCGCCAGCGCGGCCTCGAGACGATCGAGCCAGTCCGCGAGAACCGGGCATTGCCAATTGTCCTGATCGACCAGCCGCGAGTCGGGATCATCCAGCAACCAGTGCCGCTGCCAATGTCCTTCATCCGAACCATTCAGGCCAGGGACAATCAAGGTGGTACACATGCCTGCTCCATGGGTTGTGGACGGTATGTCGCAAGCATGGTGAATTTCGCGATTTCCGTCGACTATTGCCTTGCTCACCTTTCGAAGCCTCGCGAAAAATCGATCCAGGCAATTTCGATCATGCAGAAAAAGCGTTCTCCAGGTCGGAAATAATTTCGTCCAGAGGGAATCATTTCCTCAAATTTTTTATATAGAAAATATATGCAATATAGTCTTTCCAGACGGAAAGCTTTTCCTCCGCCGCATCACAAAAGAAACGTCGCTGCTTCGCCGGGCCGCCGCCGCTTTGCCATTCTCGCAGCTGCGGAGGCTTGCGCCTCCCCGTAGCCACAAGTGGTGAAGGCCAAATGTCAGCAGGGCCATTCCACCGCACCATAAAACGAAAATTCAGGCGGATAATGTGAGCAGCACAAGCGAATTTCTCTGGTACATCCCCAATGACGTCAAACCCGGCCACCGGGGCGACGCCGTCAGCGAAGACCACAACAGTCTCGATACATTGACGAGCCATGCCAGGACGCTTGAAACCCATGGCTGGAAAGGCGCGCTGATCGGCACCGGCTGGGGACGTCCGGATACATTTACGGTGGCGGCGGCGCTTGCGGCCCGCACCACCACATTCGAGCCGTTGATCGCCATCCGTCCCGGCTACTGGAAGCCGGCCAACCTCGCATCGGCCGCCGCCACGCTCGACCAGCTTTCCGGCGGTCGAGTTCGGATCAACATCGTTTCCGGCAGGGATGAGCTTGCCGCCTATGGCGATGAAGAAGGCGATCAGGCGCAGCGTTATGCCCGCACGTAAGAATTCATGCGGCTGGTGCGGCGGCTCTGGACCGAGGAGAACGTCACTTTTAATGGCGATCATTTCCGGGTGACGAACTCCACGGTTTCGCCGCGCATCGCCGCGCGCGAGGGCCGGCCGCATCCCAAACTCTATTTCGGCGGCGCTTCCGAAGCAGCCGAGCAGGTGGCCGCAACCGAGGCCGATGTGCAGCTTTTCTGGGGAGAACCGCTCGCCGGCGTGCGCGAAAGGATCGAGCGGCTGAGAAAATTCAGCGAAAAGCTCGGCCGCGATCTGCCGCCGCTGCAATTCGGCCTGCGGATCACCACGCTGGTGCGAAAAACCACGGCCGAGGCATGGCGCGATGCGGAAGCGAAAGTTGCCGAGATGGCCGCAAACAATGGCGTACGCTGGAATGACCATCTTCAGGCCGTGGCGGTCGGCCAGCGCCGCCTGCTGGATTTGCACCGTCAGAGCGACGTGCTGGACGACAATCTCTATACCGCGCCGGGCAAATTCGGCGGCGGCGGGGCGGGAACCACATGGCTTGTCGGCTCGGCGGAAGATGTCGCCGCGTCACTGCGCAAATACCGCGCGCTGGGCATCAGCCATTTCGTGCTTTCCGACACGCCCTATCTCAAGGAAATCGAGCGGCAGGGCGAGAGCTTGCTGCCGCTGCTGCGGGATTGATGAGCGTGGCTTGAATATGGACGGCCCACCTTGGACAAGGCCGCCCGTTTGCTTTCAACCGCCCGCCGCCTTGATGCTCTGACGACCGAGAATCGTTCGGATCATATGGCTCTGCGGCGCATGCGCCCTTGCCGTTATGGCATCGCGGTGATGGCGCTCAAGATCGTAATCCCGGCGCAGGCCGCGATTGCCGCCAAGCTCCAGCGCCAGATCAGTCACCGCCACGGCATTGTCGATAACCACATGACGAACGGCCAGTGCATCGGTTCCCACCCTCTCCCCCGCATCGACATCGCGGGCGACTGAGAGAAGGAGGCGTCGGTTCGCCGCCAGCAGCACTTCGATCTGGCCGAGACCTTCCTGAATGCGGGGGATGGAGGAGAGCGGTGCGCCAAGACTTGCCGGAACATGGCCATTCAGATGGCGCAACAGATCGTCCCGCGCCGAAAGCGCGACACCGTGATAGACGGAAGCCAGCAGAACGAAGAAATTATAACCGTCCGCCTCATCGCGCCGCAGCGGCTCATCCGCCGGCTGCTCGGCGACGATATCGGCAAGCGGCACCTTCACGTCTTCCAGCACCAGATCATGGCTGGCTGTGGCGTACATGCCGGTCGCCTCCCATGCTTTTTCCTGGGCGATGCCAGCCGCATGGAGAGGGACCAGAAGCTGGATGAGGCGCGGCATCTCTTCCGTCGTCACGGCAAGCACGATCGCCCATTTCAGGCCCGGTAGGCCGGTGACGAAGCTCTTGCGGCCATTGACCACCCAGAAATCGCCCTCGATCCGCGCCGTCGTTTCCGGCAGGCCGCCATGGGCCGGCGAACCGACACCCGGCTCCGCCTGCGCATTGTTCAGGAGCGCCGGTTCCCTGCTATTGGCGGCCAGTACCTTTGCAGCAAGTGCTGCCGGCCACTTGCCGCGCCGTATCGCGGCATGAACGCTGTAATGCATGGCAAGGATGAGGGCGGTCGACGGATCGCCTTTTGCAATGGCCGTAATGACGGCATGTGCCGTTTCCATGCCCTCGCCCCAGCCGCCATCCTTTTCAGCCGTGACGAGACCCAGCAGGCCGGGTGGTTACACCCTGCAGCCGCCGCGAGCACCCGACGACATTGCTGAATTCGTCGAAAAGGTCGTGCCGGTGCTTCAGGATCGGGGTGTTTACCCGCGCCAATATGAAGGCGCGACGATCCGCGACCGCTATGGCCTGCCTTATCCAGATTGAATAGCAGCGGTGGCGCTATCGCAAATGTCGATCTCCCGCCCCTCCCGCATGAGGCGGGAATGGCGGGAACGGAACATATTATTGGCCCGTCGCCACTTTCAAAACCGGCTGCCCGCCTGAGAGCTGCGGCAGGACGGAGGCGAAATCCGTGACGATCTGGCGATAATCTTCCGGCTGGAATTCATAGGGCAGTTCGAGGCGGAATTCCGAGACGTGCGGCAGAACGGGATCGCGCGACAGTCTCTCCAGAATTTCGTCCGTCGTTCCAACGATATCGGGCAGGAAAAGCGTGCGGCGCGCGCCATGCGGCGTGGTCGTGCGCTTGTCACGCTCGGCGGCGAATTCCTTGTAACGGCGGCGGGTCGCGGGGCTCGCGCTATCGGTCGGCAGGATCACGCGGCCAAGAGCGACACGCGGCTGGCGCTCATGCGCCCATTCCTGCCGGAAGCGGCTGACCAGCGCCGCCTGCGCGGTCAGAAAATCATCGGTATTTTCGCCGCTGACGATATTGCCCGTCAGAAGATTGAAGCCTGCCTTCCCCGCCCAAAGCGCGGAATTCTGCGATCCACCGCCATACCATAGCCGGTCCGTCAGCCCCCTGGCGACTGGACGCAGGCGCGGCACCTGCGCGCCGGCCGCATTACCCGCTTCCGTCTCGCTGGATAGCGGTTCCGACCGCAGGGCCCTTGCCAGCTTTTCGGCGCGGGCATGGCTGTAATCGGCATCGGGAACCGTATCGACATAATCCGAAATAAGATGGGCGAAGGGTGGCGCGCCCACCGAAACCCCGACATTCAACCGCCCGCGCGACAGGACATCCACGGTGGCCAGATCTTCCGCCAGCCTGAAGGGATTTTCGTAACCAAGCTGAATGACGGCGGTGCCGAGGCCGATCCGTTTCGTGCGCTGCGATGCCGCCGCGAGGAAAGTCGCCGCCGATGACACGCCCCGTTCCAGATGGCGCTGGCGAACCCAGGCGCTGTGATAACCCAGCGCCTCTCCGGTTTCGAAAAGCCGCAGGGTTTCTTCCAGCCCTCGTGCCGGATCGTCGTCCTGATAATTGCCGGGAACGAGAAAGGCAAATTGGGAGATATGGGAAAGAGGCATGGCTGTACATCCGGAAATGACTGTTGAAGCTCAGCAGCGCAGATGCAGCCATCCCCGTTCCGGACAGCCGTTCAATGCGGCGCATACCCATGTAGAATGCATGATGACAGGCACGGCTGGCACGGCATGTTCGTTTATAGTCCCGGCCTTTGTTGAAAGATCATTGCGCGATTCAATAGTCTACTAAAATTATGGATTACCACCCCTCCTTTGGAATAGGCCGCGCTCACGCCTCCCGCTGGACCTTCTTCTCCGAATGGCAAGATATCCCTCAGTCGCCCTCTCACATTGAAGAGCTGTGCAACACGATGCGCAAATGGCCTTGATTTTCCGCACCAACATGTAATACAGATTATCATACATGTTGACAAATAACACATACATGTATGACATTGCAGCAATCACAAACGCTGCCATACCTGCATGAGGGAGGAATTATGATCATCACCGACGTCGAGGTCCGTGTTTTCCGCACGACGACCCGTCGCCACTCGGACAGCGCCGGTCACGCGCATCCGGGGCCGGCGCATCAGGTGGAACAGGCCATGCTGACCATCCGCACGGAAGATGGACAGGAAGGCCACTCCTTCACCGCGCCGGAGATCGTTCGCCCGCATGTCATCGAAAAATTCGTCAAGAAAGTCCTGATCGGCGAGGACCATCGCGACCGGGAACGACTGTGGCAGGACCTTGCCCATTGGCAGCGTGGTTCGGCCGCGCAGCTGACCGACCGCACATTGGCGGTGGTGGACTGCGCGCTTTGGGACCTTGCCGGCCGCTCGCTCAACCAACCTGTATACAAGTTGATCGGCGGTTATCGCGACAAAGTGCTGGCCTATGGCTCCATCATGTGCGGCGACGAGCTTGAAGGCGGGCTGGCGACTCCGGAAGATTACGGCCGCTTTGCCGAAACACTCGTTAAGCGCGGCTATAAGGGCATCAAGCTGCACACATGGATGCCCCCGGTCAGCTGGGCGCCGGATGTGAAGATGGACCTCAAGGCCTGCGCGGCCGTGCGCGAGGCGGTCGGCCCCGATATTCGCCTGATGATCGACGCCTTCCACTGGTATTCCCGCACCGATGCGCTGGCGCTTGGGCGTGGCCTCGAAAAACTCGGCTTCGACTGGATCGAAGAGCCGATGGATGAGCAATCTCTGTCCTCCTACAAATGGCTTTCCGACAATCTCGATATCCCGGTCGTCGGCCCCGAAAGTGCGGCCGGCAAGCACTGGCACCGGGCCGAATGGATCAAATCCGGCGCCTGCGATATTCTGCGCACCGGCGTCAACGATGTCGGCGGCATCACCCCGGCGCTGAAGACCATGCATCTGGCTGAAGCCTTCGGCATGGAATGCGAGGTGCATGGCAATACCGCCATGAACCTTCATGTTGTCGCCGCCACCAAGAATTGCCGCTGGTATGAGCGCGGCCTGTTGCACCCCTTCCTCGAATATGATGACGGCCACGATTATCTGAAATCGCTGTCGGACCCGATGGATCGCGACGGCTTCGTGCATGTCCCTGACCGGCCGGGCCTTGGCGAGGACATCGATTTTACCTTCATCGACAACAATCGGGTGAGGTAAGGGGCGATGAAAACGGTGCTCGCCTTCGGAGACAGCCTCACCTGGGGCGCGGACCCGGCAACGGGTCTGCGGCACCCCGCCGAACACCGCTGGCCGGAGGTGCTGGAGGCGGAGCTTTCCGGAAAGGCGAAGGTTCATCCGGAAGGGCTTGGCGGGCGCACCACCTGCTACGATGACCATGCCGGCCCGGCCTGCCGCAATGGCGCGCGGGCGCTTGAAGTCGCGTTGTCCTGCCACATGCCACTCGATCTCGTCATCGTCATGCTCGGCACCAACGATATCAAACCGGTGCATGGCGGGCGTGCGGAAGCCGCTGTTTCCGGCATGCGGCGGCTGGCGCAGATTGTCGAGACCTTCATTTACAAACCGCGTGAGGCCGTTCCAAAACTGCTGATCGTCTCCCCGCCGCCCTGCGTCGCGGGCCCCGGCGGAGAGCCCGCGGGTGGGCGGGACATCGGGCAATCGCTCAGGCTTGCGCCGCTTTACCGCAAACTCGCCGCCGAACTTGGACATGCCTTTTTCGATGCCGGGTCGGTTGCCAGCGCCTCACCGGTGGATGGCGTGCATCTGGACGCGCCGGCAACGGCGGCAATCGGCCGGGCGCTAGCAGCTCCGGTCAGAGAGATTCTTGGCTGATCCTGCGACGCCCGAGGAGGAACCGGGCGTGTGGATCAAAACGTGGAAAGGCCGTATGAACCGGCCGTATTGGGAGGAAAGATGAAACATTTTCTTGCAACCGCAGCACTTGGCGCCCTGCTGATCGGCGCCATGCCGCTCAGCGCCTTTGCCGAAACGCCGAAGGACCAGCTCATCGTCGCCACGACCATGAGCAATATCCTCACCCTCGATCCCGCCGCCATTACCGGCCGCGAGACCGTGCAGGTGCTGAACAATGTCTATGACACGCTGGTCGTGCTTTCCCCGAAAGATCGCAGCGTTCAGCCTCGCATTGCCGAACGCTGGGAGATTGCCGAAGACCGGAAATCCATTCGTTTCCATCTGCGCGCCGATGCCAAATTCGCTTCCGGCAATGCCGTGACGGCAAAGGACGTGGCGTGGAGCCTAAAGCGGCTGCTTGCCCGCAACCTGGCGCAATCCTCCTTCCTGAAAACCCGCGGCTTCAAGCTGGAAGAGGCCGACAAGCTCTTCGTTGCCGAAAACGACCAGACCTTCGTGCTGAATATCCCGAAGCCCGACGATCCCAACCTTCTGCTGATGATCCTTGCGCAGAACGGCCCCGGCTCGATCATCGACAGCAAGACGGCGCTTGAGAACGAGAAGGACGGCGATCTGGGCGGCGCATGGCTGACGCTGAATTCCGCCGGCTCCGGCCCCTTCAAGCTGACGCAGTGGAAATCCAACGAATATATCATCCTCACCCGCAACGACGATTATTGGGGTGAGAAGGCAAAAATGAAGCGCATCCTGATGCGCCATCTGCCGGAATCGCAATCGCAGCGGCTGATGCTGGAAAAAGGCGATATCGACGTTGCCTATTCCCTTCAGGCCCCGGACCTCAAATCGCTTGAGGCCGACAAGGCCGTCACCATCGAATCCACACCCGGCTCCGGTTTTTATTACCTCAGCGTTTCGATGAAGGATGAGCGCTTCGCCAACAAGAAGGTGCGCGAGGCCCTGCGCTACCTGATCGACTACGACGGTCTCGACAAGGCGGTCATGCCCTATTACGGCAAGCTGCATCAGCGCTACCTCAGCACTGGCGTCATGGGCACGCTGCCGGATCAGGGCTACAAGCTCGACATCGAAAAAGCCAAGGCGCTTCTGGCCGAGGCCGGTTATCCTAACGGTTTCAAGACCACGCTGCGCGTGCTTTCGGAAGACCCCTTCATGAAGGCGGCAACGGCGATCCAGAACACGCTGGCGCAGGCCGGCATTCAAGCCGAGCTGATCAGCGGCTCCGGCGACCAGATCTATGGCGCCATGCGCGAGCGGAATTTCGAACTGCTGCTCGGCCGCGGCGGCGGCGGCCAGCAGCCGCACCCGGACAACAACCTGCGCTCCATCGCCTATAATCCCAACAATGCCGATGATGCCAAGCTCACCAATTACCAGAGCTGGCGCACCAGCTTCTTCGATGAGAAGCTGAACAAGATGATCGAGGCAGCGCTTGTCGAGCGCGACGCGGCGAAACAGACGAAGCTTTATGAGGAGCTGCAGGGCTATATGGACGAGATCGTCATGTCCATTCAGCCCTTCTCCGAAGTCATCGACACCGCCGCCTTCCGCAGTGACGTCAAGGGCATGATCGTCAGCCCCTGGCTTTCGCGGTTTGAAGAGGTGAGCAAGGAGCGGTAATTCGCCGACACAGCGGTTACTCAGGAAAAGGCGCGGCTAACACCGCGCCTTTTTGCTGTAACAAAGCCCCACTTAGCCAATGTGTCAGGCGCAAGCGAAGCCTCCTCACTCCGTCACCCCGGACTAGATCCGGGGTCTAGTGCGATCAAGTCCTTGATCGCGTAAGACTCCTCTCACGGCGCAGACGCGCCGTGGCTGGATGCCGGATCTAGTCCGGCATGACGGAAGGCGGGTCTCGCACTATGTCAGTAGCCTATGCGTAATTGGCGGCCCGCCATCCCCGCCGTAGCCATTCCAAAAAAATGCCCGGCAGGGAGGCCGGGCAAGGAAGGAGGATGTTATTATCCGTGACGCCCCGGAGGAGGACGGTCACGGTCTTGGAGCCGTCACGCGCCTTCATATTCCAGCGAGGCGCCGATCAGTTCGCGCGCATAGGGATGCGTCGCGCCATTGCCGGCGATAGCCTCGCGCGGCAGAATTTCGGTGATTTCACCACGCAGCATCACCGCGAAGCGGTCGCACATGTGATCGACGACGGCGAGATCGTGAGTCACCATGATATAGGTGAAGCCACGCTCTTCCCGCAGGCGCTGGAGGAGATTGAGGATTTCCGCCTGCACCGAGACATCGAGCGCAGACGTCGGCTCGTCTAGCAGCAGCAGCGACGGTTCGAGGATCAGCGCCCGGGCAATCGCCACGCGCTGCCGCTGGCCACCGGAAAGCTGATGCGGGAAGCGGTCGAGGAAAGAGATGGGCAGTCCGACATCCGTGATGACCTTGCGCATCCGCTCTTCCCGGTCGCCGAGCTTATGGATCGCAAGCGATTCCGAAAGCACGGTGCGCACGGACTGGCGCGGATGCAGCGATCCGTAGGGGTCCTGAAACACCATTTGCAGCATGCGGCACCGCTCGATCAGCGGCATATCGCGCACCGACCTGCCGTCGATGAGGATATCGCCGGTCCAGAAATCGTTGAGCATGGAGACGCAGCGAAGCACGGTGGATTTGCCCGATCCGCTTTCGCCGACCAGCCCGAAGCACTCGCCCGGCTCGACGCGGAAGGATACGGAAGGCAGCACTTTCAGCGCCGTATGGCCGCTGCCGAAGGTGATGGAGAGATCGCGAGTTTCAACGGAAACGGCCATTATACGTTCTCCTCCAGCCATTCGGGGCGGCGATCGAGCACCGCAAGCGGCGCACGCGAGCCGCCGATACGCGGCTGCGCCGCCAGCAGGCCGCGCGTATAGGGGTGCTGCGCCTGATCGAGATCGCGTGCGGCGAGCGTTTCCACCACCCGGCCGGAATACATGATGAGCACACGGTCGCAGAAATTCCGCACGAGATTAAGGTCGTGGCTGATCATGATGAGGCCGATGCCGCGATCACGCACGAGACCGTCGAGAATATTCAGCACCTGCAGCCGCACCGTCACATCGAGCGCCGAGGTCGGCTCATCGGCGATGACGAGATCGGGATCGGCAAGCAGCATCATGGCGATCATGACACGCTGGCCCATGCCGCCGGAAATCTCATGCGGATATTGTTCGTAAACACGGGCGGCATCGCGGATTTTCACCGCATCGAGCATGGCCAGCGCCTTTTCCCGGGCCTCGGCTTTCGAAGCCTTGAAGTGGCGCAGATAAGTCTCCGTCACCTGGTCGCCGACCCGGCGGATGGGGTTGAGGGAGAATTTCGGATCCTGAAGGATCATCGACATGCGCCGGCCGCGAACCTTCAACATCTCCTTCTCATCAAGCGAGAGAAGATCGAGACCATCGAAATCCAGCCTGTCGGCGGTGATCGTCGCCGACGGCAGGAGGCGCAGCAGGGCGCGACCGACGGTGGATTTGCCCGAGCCGCTTTCACCGACGATGCCGAGCCGTTCCCGGCCAAGGGTGAAGGAGATGCCGCGCACCGCCTCAGTCGGCGAGCCGCCATAACGGATACGGAGATTTTCGACGTCGAGGATTGGTTTTTCCATGGCCCTATCTCCGGTTCATCTGCTTCGGATCGAGCGCATCCCGCAGGCCGTCGCCGAGGAGATTGAAGGCGAGGCTGACGGAGAGGATCGCAATGCCGGGGAAGGTGACGAGCCACCAGCTATCCAGCATGTAACGCCGGCCGGTGGCGATCATCGCCCCCCATTCCGGCAGCGGCGGTTGCGCGCCGAGGCCGAGGAAGCCGAGGCCGGCGGCGGTGAGGATGACGGTCGCCATGTTTAGCGTCAGGCGGATGAGGACCGAGGGCAGGCACATGGGCATGATCGACTTGACGATGATGCGCAGCGTCGATGCGCCCTGAAGCCGCGCGGCGGCAATATAATCCGCCTTGCGAAAAGTCATGGCTTCGGCGCGGGCAAGGCGCGCAATCGGCGGCCAGGAGGTGAGTGCAATGGCGATGATCGCATTGTTGAGGCTCGGGCCGAGCGCTGCGACGAAGGCGAGCGACAGGATGAGGCTCGGGAAGGACAGGAAGATATCCGTGATGCGCATCATCACCGTATCGAACTTGCCGCCGAGATAACCGGAGGCCGTGCCGACCAGAAGGCCAACGGGACCGACGATGATCGAGACCAGCGAGATGATGGTGAGTGTGATGCGTGCGCCCCAGAGAAGGCGGCTGTAGATATCGCGCCCCAACTCGTCCGTGCCGAAGACGTGGCCATTACCCGGAGCCTTCAGCGTATTGGCGAGATCCTGCGCGTAGGGGTCATGCGTCGCAAGCCAGGGCGCGAAAATCGCAGCGATGACCAGAAGCAGCAGCACAGCCAAACCGAAGGCCGATGTCGGGCTTTTCAGGAGGAAAACCACGATGTTCTTCAGCGCATTCAAGGGCACCGGAAGGCGGAAGGAGGTTTCTGTACGGGCCGTCATCAGCGGGTCCTCGGATCGAAAAAGCGGTAGAGAATGTCGGACAGGAGATTGAGCCCGATAAAGATGACGCCAACGATAAGCACGCAGGTCATCACGGCATTCATGTCGCCGATAATAAGATTGCTGGTGAGATATTGCCCGAAACCCGGCCAGGCGAAGACGGTCTCGATGAGAACCGCCCCTTCCAGCAGCGAGCCGTAAGCAAGCGCAATGATGGTGACGAGCTGCACGCGGATATTACCGAAAGCATGCAGCCACACCGTCTGCCGCTGCGACAGGCCTTTAACGCGAGCGGTCGTCACATATTCCTGGCCCAGCTGGTCCAGCATGAAGCTGCGCGTCATGCGGGTGATATAGGCCGAGGAGGAATAACCGAGCAAAGCGGCGGGAAGGATGAGGTGGTTGATGGCCGACCAGAAGACCTCCATATCGCCCGCAAGCAGGCTGTCGATGAGCAGAAAGCCCGTCCGCTCCTCGACCAGACCGATATAGAACTGGTCCATGCGTCCACCGCCGCCGACAAGGCCGAGATGGGCGTAAAAAACGATCAGCGCGATCATGCCAGTCCAGAAGATCGGCATGGAATGGCCGAACAGGCTGAGCACCCGCACCAGATGATCCTGCCAGCGGTCTTTATTGACGGCGGCATAAACGCCCATGGGAATGCCGAGGCCGGCGCCGATCAGGATCGCGAAGGTCGCCAGCTCCATCGTCGCCGGCATGACCCTGATGATGTCTTCGATGACCGGACGCCCGGTGCGGATCGAGGTTCCGAAATCGCCGGTGAACACGTCTCCCAGATAATAGAAGAACTGTTGCCACAGCGGACGGTCGAAACCGAGCGCGTGATAGACCTGTTCATAGGTTTCGCGCGTCGCATCCTCGCCTACGATCGCCCGCACGGGATCGGCGGGCATCAGGCGGCCGATAAAAAAGGTCAGCAGCAGCAATCCAAGCAGCGTAACCGCAATACTTCCGATGTGGCCGGACAGGCCATATAGCGAAAGGCGTCTTTTTGACATGATTCCTCCCTTGCCAGAGATCGACCGCGCAAGTGACCAGGGCGCAATCCTGTCTGACAACTATCGGCAAGTTGTCACAGGTGTTGGAGACTGTCAAGCGCATGCCAGCGAAATCCGTATTGGACGAGGTTCCGAAATATGTGTCCGGGGTGGAATTTCGGACGGGACTCACCCCGCTTTCGTTTTTTTGGGGAAAAGGGCCTGCGTTGCCGCAACCGCAAAAGCCTGTATTCTCGGCCTTGCGGAATGCGCCGATACCTGTCCCTGGCTATGATACCAATAAGGTGCGTACTTCAGGGGGAGGAAAATATGGCTGACATGACGCTTCTGGCATTTGCCGTGGCCGCCATTATCGGAATTGCAACACCCGGCCCCACCCTTTGCTGGCGCTTGCCAATGGCTGGAGATTCGGAATACGCCGCGCCATGATCGGCATGGCCGGCGCTGCTCTCTCGGGTTTCATCCTGGTCGGCGCGGTTGCATTGGGATTGGGCTGGCCTTCTATCGGCGGGCAACTGCGTAAACCATTGATATATGGTCGGGATCACTCCACCGCTGTGCGGGAGCGCAGAAGCACCTTGTAGCGCTCAAGGCTGCCGCGCAGATGCGCCGCCATATATTGGCGGGCGGCATCGGCATCGCCTTCGATGATGGCGTCAACGATCTTCGCATGCTCCTCCTGGAGATGCAGGTTGTAGTCCTTCGGACGCGACCCGGGCGCCGCACCCTGCAATTCGCCGCGGGGAATGATGCCGGAGCGAATGAGCTGAAGAAACTCTGGAAACCGCCTGTTCTGCGTCGCCTGTGCAATGGCCAGATGGAACTCGAAATCGGCGTCCCGCGTCGGCAGGCCGGCGGCGAGACAATCACCAACGCGCCGATGCGCATCCACAATCGCCTCCACCTGCACGGCGGAACGGCGCGATGCCGCAAGCCCGGCGGATTCGACCTCGAAAACGGTGCGCAATTCCAGTAATTCGATCACCGAGGAAATTCGCCCGACGGCCAGATCGTTAAAGGGCAGCTCCTTGGCCGGTTTTACTTCGACAGCAAAAACACCCGCGCCCTTGCGCGCTTCAACAAGGCCATCGGCGCGCAGAATGGCGATGGCCTCGCGCACCACGGTTCGGCTGACGGAATATTCACGCGTCAGTTCGCTTTCGCTTGGAAGACGGTCGCCGGGGCGGAACACACCCTCCGACAGATCCCGCCGTAATGCCGAACTGATTTTCGCCGCGAGCGATACCCCCTGCTTCGTGCTGCTCTCAACGTCCATTCCGGCCCACCTGTTTTAAACTTGTCTGGCATGTTAGCAAACGTCCGCTACATTGCAAGGGCCGGGCCTGCGCACCACCGGGACGAATGGCCGCCCTCACGCTGCAGCCATGGCCGAACTGCTGGAAAAGCGGCTCCTATATTCACCCGGTGAGAGGCCAAGAATACGGTGAAACACCCGGCGAAAGGCGGCTGAATCCTCATAGCCCACCGACCAGGCGATCTGATCGACCGAACGGCGGGTGAATTCCAGCAATTCCCGCGCCTTGCCGACCCGCAGATGCTGAACATATTCGATGGGCTTCATGCCGGTGGCCGCCTTGAAGCGGCGCAGGAAGGTCCGCTCCTCCAGCCCGGCATGGCCGGCCATGTCGGTAACGCTCGTCGCCCGCCCGGCGCGGGCCTGCAGCCAGTGCTGCACCTTCAGGATCGGCTCATCGCCATGCGTCAGCCTTGGAGCAAAGCTGCTATAATGACGCTGTTCGCGCCCCGAAGGATCGATCAGCAGGAACTTTCCGGTCTCGATCATCACCGAAGGTCCGAGCAGTCGGTCGACGATGCGCAGGCCAAGATCGGTCCACGCCATCAACCCGCCAGCCGTGATGATATCGCCATCCTCGATGACGATCTTGTCGATCTCCAGCCGGATATCGGGAAAACGTTCGCGGAACCGCTCGGCAAACAACCAGTGGGTAGTGGCCGGGCGACCGGACAAAAGACCCGTCGCGGCGACAATGAAGGAACCGCCGCAACTGGCGGCGAGCGTCGCCCCCTGCGCATGGCGATCCAGCAGCCAGCGGGCGTAAGGCTCGGCTTCCGCGATTTCGGCCGGCCCGGTCAACCGGCCCGGCACAACGAAGATATCGGGATGCCCCGGCCCGCCGGGCTCGGTGTCATGACAGCGGGAAAATTCACCGCCTTCGCCCATGCTCCAGTGGCTGACCCGCAATTTAGGCCCGCCGCGATCCTGTGAAAATACCGACGCGATGGCGAAAAGATCGGTGATGCCATGCACCATGGCGATCTGACAGTCCCGATAGAGGACCAACCCCACTTCCAGCGCGCTTCCCGTTACACCTGCCATGCGCCCCACACCCCGTTTTGTCAGTTTCGGCTCGTTTTCTGTCAGAAGCGCCAATCCAGCCCCGGCGGCCTCCAGAGTATCTCTATTCCCACGGGACGCAAGCAAGCTCCCTGCAACAGGAGAGAGAGCCATGACAACGATCACCACCAGAGACGGAACGCATATTTTCTACAAGGACTGGGGCCGCAAAGACGGCCAGCCCATCATCTTCTCCCATGGCTGGCCGCTCAGCGCCGATACATGGGATGCGCAGATGGTGTTCTTCGCTAACAACGGTTTCCGCACCATCGCCCATGACCGGCGCAGCCACGGCCGCTCCGATCAGGTCTGGCATAACAATACCATGGATCAATATGCCGACGATCTGGCCGAGCTGATCGAACAGCTCGATCTTCACGACATCATTCTGGTCGGCCATTCCACCGGCGGCGGCGAGGTGACGCGTTATATCGGCCGCCATGGCACGGCCCGCATCGCGAAAATCGCCCTCATCGGCGCGGTGCCGCCGCTGATGCTGAAGACGGAAAGCAATGCCATCGGCCTGCCGATCGATGTTTTTGACGGTATCCGCAAGGGCACCTATGACAATCGCAGCCAGTTCTTCAAGGATCTGACCATTCCCTTTTACGGCTACAACCGCGAAGGCGCCGTGATATCCGAAGGCATCCGCGAGGAATTCTGGCGGCAGGGCATGATGGGCGGCCTGAAAGGTCAGCTCGACAGTATTCGCGCCTTTTCGGAAAGCGATTTCCATCAGGACCTGAAGGCCTTCGACAAACCGACGCTGGTTCTGCACGGCGATGACGACCAGATCGTGCCGGTCGGCGCATCCGCGCTTTCCACGGTCAAAATCGTCAAACACGCGGTCCTCAAAATCTATGAAGGCGCCGACCATGGCCTGACGCAGACCCATCAGGACCGGTTCAACGCCGACCTTCTCGCCTTCATCAACGCCTGAAACCGCCGCACAAAGGAGACACGGACATGACACGGAATACATTTCTCATCACCGGCGCATCCGACGGCATCGGCGCGGTCTATGCCGAACGTCTGGCAAAACGCGGCCATGATCTCATTCTCGTGGCGCGGCGCGCCGAAAAGCTGAAGGCGCTCGCCGCACAGCTGGAAAAGGATCATCATATCGCAGTCGAGGTTCTCTCCGCCGATCTTTCCAGGGCGGAAGACCTCGAAAAGGTGGAGGCGCGGTTGCGTGAGGACCGGCGGATTACCGGCCTCGTCAACAATGCCGGCATTGCCGGCGAGGGCGCAATCACGGCGCTGGACCCGGCCTATGTGACGACGATGATCAACCTCAACATTCTTGCCGTCACCCGGCTCGCGGCAGCCATCGCACCGCGCCTTGCCGCCGATGGCAGGGGCACGATCATCAACATCACCTCGGTCACAGCTTTGATGCCGGCGGCGTTCACCGCCGTCTACCCGGCCACCAAGGCCTTCGTGCTTGCCTTCACCGAGGCGCTGCAGGCGCAGCTTTCGCCCTCCGGTGTGCGGGTTCAGGCCGTCCTGCCGGGCATCACCCGCACGGCGATCTGGGAAGAGGAACGGCTCGAAGCCATTCCGGCCGCCATGGTCATGGATGTTTACGACATGGTGGATGCGGCCCTTGCCGGTCTCGACCTCGGCGAAGCGCTGACCATTCCTTCCCTGCCGGATACGGCCGATCTCGAAAATTTCCTTGCGGCGCGCGCGGCGTTAAGGCCCAATCTGTCGCATGCACTTGCCGCCAGCCGGTATCGTGCAGCCAAAACCGAATAGAGGGAGACGTATCATGATCCTCGGACTGACAATTCCCCAATTCACGGCATTGCATGTGGGCTTAAGCTTCATCGGCATTGTCACCGGACTGATCGCCCTGCCCGCTTATGCGGCGGGGCGGTGGATGCCCCGCATGATGGCGATTTTCCTCGTCACCACGCTCGCCACCACACTTACCGGCTTCCTGTTTCCAATCGGAAATTTCACACCGGCACTCGGCGTCGGCATCATTTCTACCCTCGTTCTGGCTATCGCACTGGTTGCGCTTTATGGATACGGTCTGAATGGCAGGGCGCGCATCATTTATACGATCACCGCCACGATCAGCCTTTATCTCAATATGTTCGTGTTGATCGTTCAGGCTTTTCTCAAGGTCGAAACACTCAACAACCTGGCGCCGAACGGCAATGAGCCACCCTTCGTGGTCGCCCAGACGGTTCTGCTTGTTGCAGCCATCTGTCTTGGCTGGAAGGCGACACGCCGCAGGCTCGCCGTCTGAAGCGAGCCTGAATTCGAACCGGTTTTCGCGAACATGCCTTGTGCCCCAATATTTCGGGCGCAAGGCATGTTTTTGCATGTCCGATACAGGCAATCTCCGCCCACCCGTCACAAAACGAAGAAATCCCGTGTCTAGGATTTCCTTCCGAACCTTTCCTGAAAATACGGCAGGAGACATTCGGAAACGAGGGCAGTCCGCGCCCTTGCAAACATACAATATACATTATATAATAATATATATTAAATTATTACAACAGGAGGTGCCGATGAATGCCGTGAAGATCAACGAGCGTCTGACAGTTGCGGGCCAGCCGATGATCGCCGATTTCCCATCGCTCTCCGCCCAGGGTTATAAAAGCATCATCAACGCCCGGCCTGATGGTGAAGAGCCCGGCCAGCCGGGCAATGCCCAGGAAAAAAGCGCCGCCAGCGCGGCGGGCATGGATTATGGTTTCATCCCGGTCAGCGGCCCTACCATTACCGAAGCCGATATCCGCGCCTTCCAGCAGAAAATGGCGGAAGCGGAAGGTCCTGTTTTTGCCCATTGCAAGGGCGGCACCCGCGCGCTCACGCTTCATGTTCTCGGGGAAGCGCTGGATGGGCGCATCGAAAGAGACGATATCGAGGTTTTCGGCAAGGCGCATGGCTTTGACCTTTCCGGCGCCACCCGCTGGCTGGACCGGCGCGCTGCGGCGGTTCCGCACGTCAAGGCATTCTTCGATCCGCGCACATGGAGCGTGCAATATGTCGTGTCCGATCCCTCCACCGGGCGCTGCGCCATTATCGACCCGGTCTATGATTTTGATGAGAAATCCGGCGCGACCGGAACGATGAATGCCGACGCCATTCTGGACTATGTAGAGAGCCAGGGTCTGTCGGTGGAATGGATTCTCGATACCCATCCGCATGCCGACCATTTTTCCGCCGCCCATTATCTGAAGCAGAAGACCGGCGCGCAGACGGCGATCGGCGCGAAGGTCACCGGCGTGCAGAAGCTCTGGCAGGAGAAATATAACTGGCCGGATTTCAAAACCGATGGCTCGCAATGGGACCGGCTGTTCGAGGCGGGCGACAGGTTCAATATCGGCTCCCTTGAAGCGCGCGTGCTGTTTTCGCCCGGCCACACGCTCGCTTCCGTGACCTATGTGGTGGGTGATGCCGCCTTTGTGCACGATACGCTTTTCATGCCCGATTCCGGCACCGCGCGCGCCGATTTCCCCGGCGGTAGCGCCAGGGAACTCTGGGCGTCGATCCAGGACATTCTCGCCCTTCCCGACGAAACACGGCTTTTCACCGGCCACGATTATCAGCCCGGCGGCCGCGCGCCTAAATGGGAAACCACGGTCGGCGAACAGAAACGCAGCAATCCGCATCTTGCCGGCATGACGGAGGAGGGCTTCATCCGCCTCAGGGAAGCGCGGGATCGCACATTGCCGATGCCGAAGCTCATTCTCCACGCGCTGCAGGTCAATATTCGCGGCGGCCGCCTGCCGGAGCCGGAAGCGAATGGCAAACGTTACCTGAAATTCCCGCTCGACGTGCTGGAGGGCAGCATATGGTAAAGGAAAACGCGCTGGAAAAGCCCCGGCATATTGCAGAAATCCCTCTCCCCGCCATGGAAGAGCGGGCTGTCGAGGTCGCGCTGCTTCTGAAGACGCTTGCCCATCCTGCGCGGCTGATGCTCGCCTGCACGCTGGCGCAGGGGGAATTTTCCGTCGGCGAGCTGGAGGTCAAGCTGGATATTCGCCAGCCGACGCTTTCCCAGCAGCTGGGCGTCCTGCGGGAAGCCGGTGTGGTCGAAACCCGGCGCGACGCCAAGCAAATCTTCTACCAACTGAGCGAAGCGAAAGCGGCGCAACTGATAGAGGCCCTTTACACCATATTCTGCGCGCCGGAGGAGGAGACCCCGTGAGCCCCTATTGGCCCTCTCTTTTCGGCGGCATGCTGCTCGGTCTTGCCAGCATTCTGCTGTTTCTTTTCAACGGCCGCATTGCCGGCATCAGCGGGATAATGGGAAAAATGCTCGGCAGGGAGCGGCGTCTTGCCGATCTCGCCTTCGTCGCCGGCTTGCTGGCCGGGCCTTATATCCACGCCGCCGCATTCGGCCGGCTGCCTGCCGTCACCATAGTTTCACCATGGCCGCTCATCCTCATTGCCGGCCTGCTGGTGGGTTTTGGCACACGCATGGGCTCCGGCTGCACGTCCGGCCATGGCATCATGGGGCTGGCGCGATTTTCCCGGCGCTCCATCGCCGCGACCGCCACCTTCCTGATCACCGGCATTTGCGTCGCGACGATAGTGGGAGCCCTGTCATGAAAAATCCGGCCGTGGCGCGTGTTGTCCTGGCATTGGCCGCCGGAGCGCTGTTCGGCTTCGGCCTCTCGCTCTCCGGCATGGTCGATCCGGCCCGTGTTTCCGGTTTTCTCGACGTGGCGAGCGGCCATTGGGACCCGAGCCTGATGTTCGTTCTCGGCGGTGCCGTGATGGTCGCCGTGCCGGGTGTGCTGCTCAGCCGACGTCTCGCCAAACCGGTCCTCGCAGAGGATTTCAGCCTTCCAGTAAAAACCCGCATCGACCGGCCGCTCATAACAGGCTCGGCCATTTTCGGCGTCGGTTGGGGGCTTGCCGGTTTCTGCCCCGGCCCGGCACTATCGGCTCTCGCCCTCGGGCTTGTGCCGGTCGTTCTTTTCGTCAGCGCCATGATTGCCGGCATGCTGGTCCACGACCGCCTCTACGCAAAGCAGCCATAATGCAAACGCTGGTTCGGCGCGCGGGGAACGGGCCGTCGCGCGGGGCTGGAACGCTCCCGCGCGACTGCGTGTGATTAGAGGTCGATGAGGCTTTTGCCTGTCATTTCGGGCGGCAGCGGCACATTCATCAGTTGCAGCAGGGTGGGGGCGACATCGGCGAGAATGCCGTCATGCAGCTTCGCACCTTCCGGGCCACCGAAAAGGATCACCGGCACCGGATTGGTGGTGTGCGCCGTATGCGGGCCACCGGTCACCGGGTCGACCATGGTTTCGCAATTGCCGTGGTCGGCAATGACAAGCATAGCGCCACCCACTTTTTCGAGGGCGGCAACGACCGCACCAAGCCCACGATCCACGGCTTCACAGGCCTTGATTGCGGCCTGCAGATCGCCGGTATGGCCGACCATATCGGGGTTGGCGTAATTGGTGACGATCAGATCGTAACCCTTGCCGATTGCCTCAACGAATTTTTCCGTCACTTCCGGCGCGCTCATCTCCGGCTGCAGATCGTAGGTCGCAACCTTCGGGGATTTCGGCATGAAGCGGTCTTCGCCGACCTCCGGCTCTTCCTTGCCGCCATTCAGGAAGAAGGTGACATGCGGATATTTTTCCGTCTCGGCAAGGCGGAACTGCGTAAGCCCCTGCTTCGCCACCCATGCGCCCAGCGTATTGACGATATCGCGCTTGGGATAGGCCGTGGTCATGAAATCATTGTGCCGGGTGGAATATTCCACCATGCCGAGCAGCGCCGAAAGGACTGGCTTTTCGCGCGAAAAACCATCGAAATCGTCCGCCCCTATGGCAAGCAGGATTTCACGGGCACGGTCGGCGCGGAAATTCAGGCAGAACAGGCCGTCGCCGGCCTTGAAGCCCTCATAGCCGTCGATCACCGTCGGCAGGATGAATTCGTCGGTGACGTTGTTTTTGTAGCTCTGGGCAACGGCGCTCACCGCATCCCGCGCGTGTTCGCCTTTCGCCAGAACCATGGCGTCATAGGCTTTCTCGACGCGCTCCCAGCGATTGTCGCGATCCATCGCATAATAGCGGCCGATCACCGTGCCGATGCTTGCCCCCTGCGGCAGGCTTGCCACCAGCGCCGCCACAAAATCTTCAGCAGATTGCGGCGCGACATCGCGGCCGTCGGTGATGGCATGTACCACCACCTTCAGGCCGTGGCTGATCATCAGCTTCACCGCCGCCTGGCCGTGGAGGATATGGCCATGCACGCCGCCATCGGAAACGACGCACATCAGATGCGCCACACCACCCGCGGCCTTCACCGTGGCGGCGAAATCAAGCATCGCCGCATTGCGGAAAAAGCTGCCATCCTCGATAGCCAGATCGATCTGGCCGAGATCCATGGCGACGATGCGGCCGGCGCCGATATTGGTGTGGCCAACTTCGGAATTGCCCATCTGCCCGGTGGGCAGGCCGACATTCGGGCCGAAGGTGGTGAGCCTCGCATTCGGGCAGGTGGCGAAAAGCCGGTCCATGGTGGGCGTATTCGCCAGCACCGGCGCATTGCTGGAGGTGTCCTCGTTCAGCCCCCAGCCATCGAGAATAGTCAGGACAACGGGTTTGGGAGTGCTCATGGGAGGACCTTCTTCTTCATTCGGTTGCCGGCGGAGGGCGGACCGCCGGGCACCGGAGCGCCCTCTTCCGCCACTATGATCATGATGAGAAAACATGCTTCTCGTTCTTCTCTTCTATACCCGAAGATGACGAACGCAAGCCTATACCGACAGCGAAACAGTTCCGTGAAGGTCGAAAACGCGGGCTAAGAAATGCTGTCATGACACGAATACGCCCTCATTCCTGTGCTTGTCCCAGGAATCCAGCCGACGCGCGTCTGCGCGGTGGAGAGAGTCCTTTCAGCCCAAAGACTTGGGCTGGCTGGATCCCTGTGACGAGCACAGGGATGAGGGAGCACGGATCGCCTTCACTCGATGAAAATAAGCGCGGGCTTCTCCAGCAATGCCTTGACGGCCTGGATGAAGACTGCCGCATCCCACCCATCGACAACCCGGTGATCGAAGCTCGATGAGAGGTTCATCATCTTGCGCGGCACAAACCGCGTCCCGTCCCACACCGGACGCGTCATGATCTTGTTGACGCCGATGATCGCCACTTCGGGGTGATTGATGATGGGTGTCGAGACCACACCGCCCAAGGCTCCCAGCGAACTGATGGTGATGGTGGAGCCCATCAGCTCTTCCCGATGCGCCGTGCCGGTGCGGGCGGCTTCGGCGACGCGTGCGACTTCGTCCGCGCATTCCCAAAGACCGAGCGTTTCCGTGTGGCGCACGACCGGAACGGTGAGACCCGACGGCGTCTGCGTGGCGATGCCGATATGAACCGCTTCATAGTGGCTGACGACCCCTTTGTCGTCGTCAAAGGTGGCATTCATGCCGGGATGATCGGCAACGGCTTTCACCAGCGCGCGCATCAAAAACGGCAGGATCGTCAGCTTCGGTTGCCCGGAACGGCGATTGCCGTTCATGGTCGCGCGCAAATCCTCCAGATCGGTCACGTCGACTTCCTCGACATAGGTGATGTGGGGAATGCGGGAGGCGGAAAGCACCATCTTCTCGGCAATTTTGCGCCGCAGTCCAGTTATCTTCACTTCCTCGACGGCGCTATCGTGCGGCGCTACAGGTTCAGGGCGTTCCGGACGACCCCGTACCGTTAAAAACCCATCGAGATCGGCATGGGTGATATGCCCGTCCGGCCCCGTGCCCTTGACCTTGGTGAGATCAATATCGAGATCGTCGGCGCGCTGGCGAACGGCGGGAGACGCCAACGGTTTATGATGCGGTTCGGCGGCGGGCGCCGGCGGCGCCTCCTCGGGCTCTCGCGCCGTCGGCTGGGCTTCAACAGGTGGTGGCGTGTCCGTCATGTCGGCAGGCGCTTCCGTCATCTGGGTGGGCGCTTCCGCTTCCGGCACGCTGCCATTGGGAGCGGCGGCCGCGACATCGGTTTCGATGCGCAGGAGCGGCGCCTTCACAGGCACGGTATTTCCGACCGTCACGGCGAGCCAGGTGACGACCCCCGCCACCGGGGACGGGATTTCCACCGTCGCCTTGTCGGTCATCACCGCGGCCAGCACCATGTCCTCATGGACGAGATCGCCCGGTTTGACGTTCCATTCCACCAGTTCGGCTTCCGCCACACCTTCACCGACATCAGGCATCGTGAGAACAAATTCCGCCATAATCAGGCCTCCATGACTTCGACAAGGGCGCGCCCGACACGGGCAGGTCCCGGAAAATAGTCCCACTCCTGCGCATGCGGGTAAGGCGTATCCCAGCCCGCAACGCGGACGACGGGAGCCTCGAGGTGATAAAAACAATGTTCCTGCACCAGCGACACGACTTCGGCCCCGAAGCCGGAGGTCAACGTCGCCTCATGCACCACGACGCAGCGGCCGGTCTTGGAGACGGACTTCACGATGGTATCGAGATCGAGCGGCAGCAGGCTGCGCAGATCGATGATCTCGGCATCCACACCCGTCTCTTCCGCCGCCGCCAGCGCCACATGCACCATGGTGCCATAAGCGATGACGGTGACAGCGTTTCCGGGACGGCGTATCTCGGCCTTGCCGATGGGAATGGTGTAGTGCCCTTCCGGCACCTCCCCCATCTCGTGTTTGGACCAGGGCGTTACCGGCCGGTCGTGATGCCCGTCGAAGGGACCGTTATAAAGCCGCTTCGGCTCCAGAAACATCACCGGGTCGGGGTCTTCGATGGATGCGATCAGCAGCCCCTTGGCGTCATAAGGATTTGAAGGAACCACCACCTTCAACCCGCAGACATGGGTAAAAAGCGCTTCCGGGCTCTGGCTGTGCGTCTGCCCCCCAAAAATGCCCCCGCCGGTCGGCATTCTGAGAACGATGGGGCAGGTGAAATCGCCATTGGAGCGATAGCGGATACGCGCCGCCTCCTGGGTGATCTGGTCATAGGCGGGATACATGTAATCGGCGAACTGGATTTCGACGCAGGGGCGCAGGCCATAAGCCGCCATGCCGATGGCCGTGCCGACAATGCCGGACTCGCTGATCGGTGCATCGAAACAGCGGGTCTTGCCGTATTTTCCCTGTAGCCCCTGCGTGGCGCGGAACACGCCGCCGAAATAGCCCACATCCTCGCCGAACACCACGACCTCGTCGCTGCGCTCCATGGACACATCCATGGCGCTGCGGACGGCTTCAATCATCGTCATTCTTGCCATGTCTTACCATCCTGCCTTCTGGCGCTGGCGGGCGAGATGCGGCGGCATCTCCTCGTAAACGCCTTCGAAAATATCCTTTTTCGGCGGTTTGCCGCCCTCATGCAGCGTGCCGTGGCTTTCCGCCTCGCGCTGCGCATCAAGCACCTCATCGGCAATTTCCGCCTCCGTCTGCCGGTGCCTTTCCTCCGACCAGACGCCGCGCAGGATGAGGTGTTTTTTGAGCCTCAGAACCGGGTCGCCCAGCGGCCATGCCTCGGATTCCGTCTTGGGACGATAGGCGCTCGGATCGTCCGACGTGGAATGGGCGCCGACACGATAGGTCACATATTCGATCAGCGTCGGGCCGAGATTGCGGCGCGCCCGTTCCACCGCCCAGCGCGCCACGGCATAAACGGCGAGATAATCGTTGCCGTCGACCCGCAGTGCGGGAATGCCGAAGCCCAGCCCGCGCGCCGCAAAGGTGCCGGAGCCGCCGCGCGCGATGCCCTGAAAGGTGGAAATCGCCCATTGGTTATTGACGATGTTGAGAACGACCGGAGCCTTGTAGGTGGAGGCAAAGACCATCGCCGAGTGAAAATCCGACTCCGCCGTCGAGCCGTCGCCGATCCATGCTGCGGCGATCTTCGTATCGCCCTTGATGGCCGACGCCATCGCCCAGCCGACCGCCTGCACATATTGCGTGGCGAGATTGCCGGAGACGGTGAAAAAACCATGCTCCTTCGAGGAATAAAGCACCGGCAACTGACGACCATGCAGTGGATCCAGTTCGTTGGAATAGATCTGGTTCATCATGGCGACGAGTGGATAGTCATCGGCGATCAGCAACCCTGCCTGCCGATAGGTCGGGAAATTCATGTCGCCCTTGGAAAGCGCCTTTCGGAAGGCGCAGCTCACCGCCTCTTCACCCAGATGCTGCATGTAGAAGGAGGTCTTGCCCTGCCGCTGCGCCATCAGCATGCGCGCATCGAAAGCCCGAAGCCGCATCATGTTTTTGAGGCCCACCAGCAAGTCTTCATCCGAAAGCAGCCCTGCCCAGGGTCCGACGGCCTCGCCCTGGTGATTGAGGACGCGAATGATGGAATAGGCAAGATCGCGCATGCTTTCCGGCGCGGCGTCAACCTCCGGGCGCGGCACGGAACCGGCCTTGGGTATTTTCACATTGGAGAAATCCGGCTCCCCGCCGGGCCGCACCGCAGGTTCGGGAACATGCAGGCTGAGACGTGGCGTTTCGGTTATATCCATTCTACTCCTCCCGTCGCGATCTCCTCCAGACCGCGAAACAACTCTCAAAGGTTCCGCGCGATCACCATCCGCTGGACATCGCTGGTCCCCTCGTAAATCTGGCAGATGCGCACATCGCGATAGATCCGCTCCACCGGATAATCCGCCATGTAGCCGTAACCGCCGTGAATCTGGATGGCGTCCGAGCAGACGCGCTCGGCCATTTCGGAGGCGAAGAGCTTGGCCATCGAGGCCTCCGAAAGACAGGGCTCTCCCGCCTCCTTCAGCGCCGCCGCATGCAACACCAGTTGCCGCGCCGCCTCAATGCGCGTCGCCATATCCGCAAGGCGAAACGCCACCGCCTGGTGCTCCACGATTGCCTGCCCGAAGGCCTTGCGCTCGCGCGCATAATCCCGCGCCGCCTCGAAGGCGGCCTGCGCCATGCCGACCGCCTGCGCGGCGATGCCGATGCGCCCACCTTCCAGATTGGCAAGCGCGATGCGATACCCCTGCCCCTCTTCGCCCAGCCGCAATTCGACTGGGACCGCCATCTCGGTAAAGGCGATCTGGCAGGTATCGGATGAATGCAGGCCGAGCTTTTCTTCGACCCTTATGACCTCGTAACCCGGCGTATCGGTCGGCACGATGAAGGCGCTGATGCCCTTCTTACCCGCCGCCGCATCGGTAACGGCAAAGACGATGACGACATCGCCATTTTTGCCCGAGGTGATGAACTGCTTCGCCCCGTCGAGAATATATCGGTCGCCATCGCGCCGGGCGCGGGTCTTGAGGTTGGAGGCATCGGAACCGGCCTGCGGTTCGGTCAGCGCAAAACCACCGATCCATTCGCCGGAAGCCAGCTTAGGCAGGAAACGCTGCTTCTGGTCTTCGGTGCCGAATTTCAGGATCGGCACGCAACCCACCGAATTGTGAACGCTCATGATGGTGGAACAAGCCCCGTCACCGGCAGCGATTTCCTCCAGCGCCAGAGCATAAGCGACGGCACCGGTTTCCGAGCCGCCATAGTCCTCGGAGACCAGCATTCCGAGGAAGCCGAGGTCTCCCATCTCCTTCAGTTCGTCTTTCGGGAACCGGCTTTCCCGGTCACGCGAAGCAGCCCCAGGGGCGAGCCGCTCGCGGGCGAAATCGCGGGCCATGCCCCTGATCTGCTGCTGGGCTTCGTTCAGGATCATCGCCGCCTCCCCTTAATATCGCTCTATGCCGAGCGCGGTTGCTTCGCCGCCGCCGATGCAGACGGCGGCCACGCCGCGCTTCAGCCCTTGGCGCTGCAAAGCGGCCAGCAATGTGACGACGATCCTCGCGCCGGAAGCGCCGATGGGATGGCCGAGCGCACACGCCCCGCCGTGCACATTCACCTTCTCATGCGGCAGATCGAGATCGCGCATTGCCGCCATCGCCACCACGGCAAAGGCCTCGTTGATTTCGAACAGATCGATATCCTTCGCCGCCCAGCCGGTTTTATCGAACAGCTTTTTCATCGCGCCGATGGGAGCCGTTGGATATCCGGCGGGTGCATCCGCATAAGAGGTTTGGCCGATAATGGTCGCCAGCGGTGACAGGCCCCGCCTTTCCGCTTCGGAGCGACGCATGAGAACGAGAGCGGCAGCGCCATCGGAAATCGAACTGGAATTGGCCGCCGTCACCGTTCCGCCATCGCGGAAGGCGGGCTTCAGTTGCGGGATTTTTTCCGGCTTCGCCTTGCCCGGCTGCTCGTCCACCGAGATCTCCCCGACGGGTGCTATTTCCGCTTCGAAAGCCCCCTCAGCAATGGCACGCCGGGCGCGCTCCAGCGAGGTCAGCGCATAGTCATCCTGCATGGCACGGGTGAACTGGTAGGCTTCAGCACAATCTTCCGCGAAAGTGCCCATCAGCCGACCCTTGTCATAGGCGTCTTCGAGGCCATCCAGAAACATATGATCGGTGAGTTTGCCGTGGCCGAGACGATAGCCGTTGCGGGCGCGGTCCAAGAGATAGGGCGCATTGCTCATGCTTTCCATGCCGCCCGCAAGCACGATTGAAGAGCTTCCCGCCGAAATCTGGTCATGCGCCAGCATGATCGCCTTCATGCCAGAGCCGCACATCTTGTTGATGGTCGTCGCGCCAATCGTATTGGGGATTCCGGCGGCAATGGCCGCCTGTCTGGCCGGAGCCTGCCCCTGCCCGGCCGTAAGCACGCAGCCCATCAGCACATCGTCAATATCAGTGGGTGGAACCGCAGCCCGTTCGACGGCCGCGCGGATCGCCGCCGCACCGAGATCGGGCGCGGCCACCGATTTGAATTCGCCCTGGAACCCACCCATAGCAGTACGGGCGGCCCCAACGATCACGACAGGGTCATGCACAGCCAAATTCACCTCCCTTGGTCATTCTCTCACTTCAGAAAACGACCATCATCGCGATCTCCTCCAGACCTCGACAAAAGCATCGGACCGAAAAGTGTGCCGCGGTTTTCGGATAATCCGATGCCAAGCAAAAACCTAGAGCGGTCCATCGCTCTAGGTGAACGCTATCACTATCTCGAATTCATTTCAAAGCTATTTTGATTGACAGTTTTTTGATTGGCGATATCTTTGATCCAACAATTAGTCATATCATAGAGCAAATGATCCATGATTGAGCTCGACAGTTTCGACCGCAAGATTCTGCATGTGCTCGGCGATGACGGGCGGGTGAGCTGGCGCGATCTGGCGGCGCGGATAGGTCTTTCCTTCACGCCGACGCTGCGGCGCGTGCGCAAGCTGGAAGAGGAAGGCATCATTCGTGGCTATACCGCCGTGTTCGATGAGAACCGGCTGCTTGGCAATATGGGTGTCTTCATCTCCGTCACGCTGGAACGGCAGATCAAGGAAGCGCTGACGACCTTCGAACACCATGTCGCCTCCATTCCGGAAGTGGTGGGCGGTTATCAGACCAGCGGCAGTTCGGATTATCTGATCCACGCCATGGTGCGGGATCTGCCGCATTATCAGGAGCTTCTGGATTTCCTGACCACGGTTCCCGGCGTGTCGCGCATCCAGTCCAATTTCGCCATCAAGACATTCGTGCGCCGTTCCGCCGCCTTCACCGGGGGTGACGCGCCGTAATCGAGGGTTGCCGGCGCGGAGGAGGCGCCGGCCGCTGATAAAAGGGACGGCGGCAAGGGTCGTCCGGAGGAGGAGACGCGATGAGTTTGAACCTCGCCGCCATTTTCGATGCCGATCTCGGCCCGGAAATCGCAGCATTGCGCGACAGCGCAAGTGCATTCGCAGACGATAAAATTGCCCCTTTGGCGGCGGAGATCGACCGCGACGACCGTTTTCCACGTAAACTCTGGCCCGAGATGGGTGAGCTCGGTCTGCACGGCATCACCGTTTCGGAAGAATTCGGCGGTGCCGATATGGGCTATCTCGCCCATTGCGTGGCGATGGAGGAGATAAGCCGGGCTTCCGCTTCCATCGGCCTTTCCTACGGCGCTCATTCCAACCTCTGCATCAACCAGATTCACCGCTGGGGAACGCAAGAGCAGAAGCACAGATATCTGCCGAAGTTGGTCTCCGGCGAGCATGTCGGTTCACTCGCCATGAGCGAGACTGAGGCCGGTTCGGATGTCGTCTCAATGCGGCTGAAGGCGGAGCGCAAAGGTGATCACTATGTGCTGAACGGCGCGAAAATGTGGATCACCAACGGCCATGAGGCCGATACGCTGGTGGTCTACGCCAAGACGGATATGTCCGCCGGCCCGCGCGGTATCACGGCCTTCCTGATCGAAAAGGGCTTCAAGGGGTTTCGCCCGGCCCAGAAACTCGACAAGCTCGGCATGCGCGGCTCACCTACATCCGAACTGGTGTTCGAGGATTGCGAGGTGCCGGAAGAGAACATTCTCGGCCGCCTCAATGACGGCGTGACGGTGCTGATGAGCGGGCTGGATTATGAGCGCGCCGTGCTGGCCGCCGGCCCGGTCGGCATCATGCAGGCGGCCATCGACCTGGTGCTGCCCTATGCGCGTGAGCGTAAGCAGTTTGGCAAGCCTATCGGCGAATTCCAGCTGGTGCAGGGCAAGCTTGCCGATATCTACTCGTCCATGAATGCGTCGCGCGCCTATGTCTATGCCGTGGCGCGGGCCTGCGACAATGGCCGCATCACAAGGCAGGATGCGGCGGGCGCGATCCTCCTTGCCGCCGAACGGGCGACGCAGGTGGCGCTGGACGCCATCCAGCTTCTCGGCGGCTCCGGCTATGTCAATGAAAGCCCGGCCGGACGGCTGCTGCGCGACGCCAAGCTTTATGAGATCGGCGCAGGCACCAGCGAAATTCGCCGGATGCTGATCGGCCGCGAACTGGTCAAGGGCAACGGGTGAGGACACGATGAAGCTTACTTCAAGTCTGAACCGCGACCCGACCTTCGCTGCCAATGTCGATTTCATGTCGGGGCTGGTGGATGACCTGCGCCAACACGTCGAAAAAATCTCGAAAGGCGGCGGCGACAAGGCCCGTGAACGGCATCTTTCCCGCGGCAAATTGCTGGCGCGCGACCGGATCGAAACACTTCTCGACCCCGGCAGTCCATTCCTCGAATTTTCGCAATTCGCAGCTTACGAGGTCTATGACGAACCCGTTCCCGCCGCTGGCATCGTCACCGGCATCGGCCGGGTCTCTGGCCGCGAATGTGTGATCGTCGCCAATGATGCGACGGTAAAAGGCGGCACCTATTATCCGCTGACGGTGAAGAAACATCTGCGCGCGCAGGAAATCGCCACGGAGAACCGCCTGCCCTGCATTTACCTCGTGGATTCCGGCGGCGCGAACCTGCCCAATCAGGACGAGGTGTTTCCCGACCGCGATCATTTCGGCCGCATCTTCTACAATCAGGCCAATATGTCGGCACAAGGTATCGCCCAGATTGCCGTGGTGATGGGCAGTTGCACGGCGGGCGGGGCCTATGTGCCTGCCATGAGCGACCAGTCCGTGATCGTCAAAAATCAGGGCACAATCTTCCTCGGAGGCCCGCCGCTGGTGAAGGCCGCGACCGGCGAGGTGGTGAGCGCGGAAGAGCTGGGCGGCGCGGATGTGCATTCCCGGCAATCCGGCGTCACCGATCATTATGCCCGCGACGACCGCCACGCGCTGGCGCTGACCCGGCGGATCGTCTCCACGCTGAACCGCCGCAAACAGGTGGAACTGGATATTCGCGAGCCGACGGAGCCGCTTTATCCGGCTGAAGAGCTTTATGGCATCGTTCCCGCCGATACGAGAAAACCCTTCGAGGTGCGCGAGATCATCGCGCGTCTGGTGGACGGTTCCGAATTCGATGAGTTCAAGGCGCTTTACGGCACCACGCTAGTCTGCGGTTTTGCCCATATCCACGGTTATCCTGTCGGCATCATCGCCAATAACGGCATCCTGTTTTCGGAATCGGCGCTGAAGGGCGCGCATTTCATCGAACTCTGCTGCCAGCGCAGCATCCCGCTGGTTTTCCTGCAAAACATCACCGGCTTCATGGTCGGCAAGGCCTATGAGGCTGGTGGTATCGCCAAGGATGGCGCAAAGCTCGTGACTGCGGTCGCTTCAGCCAAAGTGCCGAAATTCACCGTCATCATCGGCGGCTCGTTCGGGGCCGGTAATTACGGCATGTGCGGGCGGGCCTATTCACCGCGCTTTTTGTGGATGTGGCCGAATGCCCGCATTTCCGTGATGGGTGGCGAACAGGCGGCGTCCGTTCTGGCGCAAATCCGCCGCGACGGCATCGAGGCCGATGGCCGCCACTGGTCGAAGGAAGGCGAAGAGGCGTTCAAACAGCCGATCCGGGAAAAATACGAGCGGGAGGGACATCCCTATTATGCCAGTGCGCGACTTTGGGACGATGGCATCATAGACCCGAAGGATACACGCCTCGTACTTGGCCTCGGTCTTTCCGCCGCGCTCAATGCACCGATTGAACCCACCCGTTTCGGCATATTCAGGATGTGAGGCGACCATGTTCTCGAAAATACTGATCGCCAACAGGGGCGAAATCGCCTGCCGCATCATCCGCACCGCCGCCAAGATGGGTATCCGCACCGTCGCAATCTATTCGGATGCCGATCGTGACGCCATGCATGTGGCGCTTGCCGACGAGGCCATCGTCATCGGCCCTGCCCCTGCGCGGGCCTCCTACCTCGATGGCGAAAAAATCATCGCCGCCGCCAGGGCAAGCGGCGCGGAAGCGATCCATCCGGGTTATGGCTTTCTCTCCGAAAATGCCGGATTTGCCGAGGCCTGTGCCGCCGCAGGGCTCGTTTTCATTGGCCCGCCGCCGCAAGCAATCCGCGCCATGGGTGGGAAAAGCGAGGCGAAGGCGCTGATGGCAAAGGCCGGCGTTCCGGTTGTTCCCGGTTATCACGGTGACGAACAATCGGAGAAACGACTGGCAAGCGAGGCGGATACGATCGGTTATCCGGTGCTGCTCAAGGCCTCAGCCGGCGGCGGCGGCAAGGGCATGCGTATCGTCCGGCAAAAGCGCGACTTCGCAGCGGAGCTTGCGGGTGCAAAACGCGAAGCGCTGGCCGCCTTCGGCAATGACCGCATGCTGATCGAAAAATACCTTGAACGGCCGCGCCATGTGGAAGTGCAGGTCTTTGCCGACGGCCACGGCAAGTGTGTTTCGCTTTTCGAGCGCGACTGCTCGATCCAGCGCCGGCACCAGAAGGTCATAGAGGAAGCTCCTGCCCCCGGCCTGCCCGATGCGCTTCGGCAGCGCATGTATGAAGCGGCGGTCGCCGCCGCCCGCGCCATCGATTATCGCGGCGCGGGAACGGTGGAATTCCTGCTCGACCCTTCCGGCGACTTCTATTTCATGGAAATGAATACGAGGCTCCAGGTCGAACATCCGGTCACGGAATATATTACCGGGCTCGATCTGGTCGAATGGCAGATCCGCGTCGCCAACGGAGAGGCCCTGCCGGAAGACTGGGCGAATCTGAGCATAAACGGCCATGCCATCGAGGCACGGATTTATGCCGAAGACCCGGCGCATGATTTCCTGCCGTCGATCGGCACCATCAGCCATCTGGTTTTTCCCGATCAGGGCCCTCACGTCCGGATCGACAGCGGCATCCGCGCCGGCGACGCCATCACCGTGCATTACGATCCGATGATCGCCAAGCTGATCGTCTGGGACCGAGATCGCCCCTCGGCGGTGCGGCGTCTGCGGTTGGCGCTCGAAAATCTGGCGATCTGCGGCGTCACCAGCAATGCCGCCTTTCTTATGCGGCTTGCGGGACTGGAGGCCTTCGCGAACGCCGATCTCGACACCGGTTTCATCGCCCGTAACGAAGCGGCGCTGTTTGCTCCGACAGCAACGGACGGGAACGAGATAGCTATGGCCGCGCTTGGCCTGCTGCTTGCGCGGCAGAAAAACGGAAAGCCAGGTTCGCAGGCCGATCCCCATAGCCCTTGGAACATGACGGCCGCCTTCCGCCTCAACGCGCCAGCGCGGGAAACGCTGTATTTCGTGTTTGACAACCAGCCGCTTGGCGTCGACGTCACGCATGAGGCGGACGGTTTTTCGCTGGAGATCGACGGACGGGCGATCAGCGCCTATGGCAACCTTTTCGAGGACGGTAAATTCCGTGCGACGGTGGAAGGCAGGAAAAGGCAGGGCCATTTCTTTGCAGAGGATGGCCGTTACGCACTTTTTCTGGATGGTGAGCATTATCGCATCAACCAGCCGGATCCGGTCGATATCGCGGATTCCGCTCCCCATACCGGCGGTCTGGAAGCACCTATGCCCGGCGTCATCCGCGCCTTGCTGAGCAGCAACGGTGCCGCGGTTGAGGCCGGCGAGGCGCTTGTGGTGATGGAGGCGATGAAAATGGAGCACACGATCCGCGCGCCGGCGAAAGGCACCGTCACGGCCATCAATTGCAACGAGGGCGATATGGTCGCCGCCGGTGCGGTGCTGGTGGATTTCGAGCCGGAGGCCAGTTGAGATGAGTTGGCCTCAAACCGTCAAAATCGTCGAAGTGGGCGCGCGTGACGGCTTGCAGAACGAAAGCGCCGAGGTTCCAGCCGCCATCAAGATCGAGCTGATCGAACGGCTGGCCGCAGCCGGATTGGCGGCGGTGGAAGCGGGTGCTTTCGTCTCACCCAAAAAAGTGCCGCAAATGGCGGGTTCGAAAGAGGTGTTCCAGGGCCTCGAAAGGCGACCCGGCACCGCCTATCCGGCACTCGTTCCCAATATGAAAGGTTTCGAGGCCGCCCTTGAAGCCGGCGTGACGGAAATCGCCGTTTTCGTCTCCGCATCCGAAGGTTTCAGCCAGCACAATATCGGCTGCTCGCGCGCCGAAAGCCTTGAGCGCCTGCGCGATGTCGCATCAGCCGCGGCCGGCCGGAACATCCTCATGCGCGGTTACCTCTCCTGCATAGCCGGCTGCCCCTATGACGGTACGGTTGCACAAGATGACGTGGCGGCGATGGCCGAAACGCTCATCGCGCTAGGCTGTTACGAAATTTCGCTCGGCGATACGATCGGCATCGGCACGGCGGAGCAGATTCGCAATCTCATCAAGCGGGTGTCTGCCCGCATCCCGCGTGAAAAACTCGCCATGCATTTCCACGATACCTATGGGCAGGGCGTCGCCAATGTGCTGGCCTCGCTGGATGAAGGTATCTCCGTCTTCGACAGTTCGGTGGCCGGGCTGGGCGGCTGCCCCTTTGCACCGGGGGCGAGCGGCAATGTCGCCACCGAAGACGTCGTTTATCTGCTGCAGGGGCTTGGCATTAAAACCGGTATCGACCTGATGGCGGTGGCAAAAACCGGAGACTGGATCAGCCGGCATCTCGGCAGACCGAATGCGGCCCGCGCCGGCAAGGCGCTGCTTGCAGCAAGACAGGAGGGGGACGCGCATGGCGGATGAGTTGCTGAGCGAAAGGCGCAAGGACGTTCTCTGGCTGACGCTCAACCGGCCGGAGGTGCACAATGCCTTAAATGCCGCGATGACGGACGCCCTGACGACGGCCATCCGCACGGCATCCGGTGATGGCGGCCTGCGCGCCGTGGTGATAACGGCTGCGGGAGACCGCAGCTTCTGCTCGGGGGCCGATCTGAAAGAAAGCGCCGGCGGCATGTTCCTATCGCGGGATGGAACCAACCCTATTGCCGATGTGATGCGTGCCATCGAGGGCTGCGACAGGCCCGTCATCGCCCGCATCAACGGTCGGGTTCTGGCCGGCGGGCTTGGCCTCGTCGCCGCCTGCGATCTCGCCTATGCCGCCGACCATGCCGAATTCGGCCTGCCGGAAGTCCGTGTCGGGCTTTTCCCGGCCATGGTGGCGGCGAAGCTTCTGGCGAAGATACCCCTGAGCCAGCTTCAGGAAATGGCTTATCTCGGGGCCGCGATTAACGCCGCTGATGCGGAGCGCCTTGGCCTCGTCAATCGGGCTGTCCCGTTGGCCGAACTCGATGGCGTAGTCGGGGATGTTCTCGCCCGGTTGCGGCAGAATGCGCCGGGCGCCATCGCGGCCGGAAAGGCGGCGTTGCTGAAGATGCGCGATATGCCCTCCAGCGAGCGGCTCGCCTTTGCCGAAAGTGTCATCGCCACAATCAGCGGCAGCAACGAGGCGCGGGAGGGGCGATTGGCCTTTGCCGAAAAAAGGAAACCGCTCTGGGTGGAGTGATCGCCGCCATCTGTCCCGGCACCGGTTTTCTTAAAAGTCGTCATAGGGTTAATCGATAATCCCGATGCGTCCGTTGACCCCGTTCGGCAAATCGAGTTCTATCCAGCACCTTTCGCCGGGCAGCGATTGGGGAAGCCGGAGGAGACCCATGCAGCTTGTAAAAACCGTCGCCGAATTGCGGGATGCCACCGCCGCCTTTCGCCGTGCGGGCAAAACCATCGGCTTCGTACCGACAATGGGCTTTCTCCATATCGGCCATCTGACGCTCGTTGCCCAA
This sequence comes from Agrobacterium sp. LR_9, assembly GCF_041954855.1. NCBI lineage: Bacteria > Pseudomonadati > Pseudomonadota > Alphaproteobacteria > Hyphomicrobiales > Rhizobiaceae > Agrobacterium > Agrobacterium sp. LR_9. The sequence continues at coordinate 118,079 of NZ_JAVAYA010000005.1, read as the reverse complement.
TCCAAGGCGGAAAACGACGTGACGGTGGTTTCGATCTTCGTTAACCCACTGCAATTCGGTGCGAATGAGGATCTGGCCCGTTACCCCCGCGATCTCGCCCGGGACAGCGCATTGCTGGAAGAGGCGGGCATCGACATTCTTTTCGCACCGGAAGTCTCCGAGATGTATCCGCGCCCGATGCAGACCGTGGTGGATGTGCCCGAACTGGGAAGCCAGCTGGAAGGCGCGGTGCGGCCGGGGCATTTCGCCGGTGTTGCGACCGTCGTGACCAAGCTTTTTAACCTCGTCCAGCCGGACGCCGCCTATTTCGGCGAGAAGGATTATCAGCAGGTAACGCTGATCCGCCGCATGGTCGAGGACCTTGCCCAGCCGGTGCGGGTCGTGCCAGTCGCTACGGTGCGCGAAGCCGATGGGCTGGCCTGTTCTTCACGCAATGTCTATCTAAACCCCGCGGAACGCGCCGCCGCCGTGATCGTGCCGCGCGCACTCGATGAGGCGGAACGGCTTTATGGTGAAGGCTTCGACGACCCCGCCGCATTCGAAGCCGCGATAGAAAAATTCATCGCCACCGAGCCGCTGGCCTTGCCGGAAGTTGTTGCAGTGCGCGATCCCGATACGCTTGCCCCCGTCGCTTCATTGCAGGCGGGGCCGGTGCTGGTGGCGCTGTTCGTCAGGCTCGGCAGCACGAGGCTCCTCGACAACCGCGTCATCGGGCGCGACAGGATCAATCAACGGGAGGCGGCCGAATGAGCGCCCATGGAAAACACAAGCGGCTGACGACGGCCTCCATCCGGCAGATGAAGGGCGAGGCGCGCATTGTCTGCCTGACCGCCTATACCACGCCGATTGCCCGCCTTCTCGATCCGCATTGCGATCTGCTTCTGGTCGGCGATTCCCTCGGCATGGTGCTTTACGGCATGGACACGACGGTCGGCGTCACGCTGGATATGATGATCGCCCATGGCCGCGCCGTCATGCGCGGCGTCGAACATGCCTGCGTCATCGTCGATCTTCCCTTCGGCACCTATCAGGAATCCAAGGAACAGGCGTTCCGCAATGCCGTGCGGCTGATGCAGGAAACCGGCTGCGACGGCGTGAAGCTGGAAGGCGGCGAGGAAATGGCGGAGACCATCGCCTTTCTGGTGGCGCGCGGCATTCCGGTGTTCGGCCATGTCGGGCTTATGCCGCAGCTGGTGCACACCGCCGGCGGCTTCCGCTCGCTCGGGCATTCGGATGCGGAAACGCAAAAAATCTGGCGCGATGCGATTGCGGTCGATCAGGCCGGCGCCTTCGCCATCGTCGTGGAAGGCACCGTCGAACCGCTTGCCCGCGAATTGACCGAAAAACTCGCAGCTCCCACGGTTGGCATCGGCGCATCGCCGGCCTGCGACGGGCAGGTGCTCGTTTCCGACGACATGCTTGGCCTTTTCACCGATTTCAAACCGAAATTCGTCAAGCGTTTCGCCGATCTGGGCCCGGCGGTTTCGGAAGCAGCGGCCGCTTATGCCGATGAGGTTCGCTCGGGGGCGTTTCCCGGGCCGGAGCATACGTTTCAGGTGCGACGGCAATCGCCTTCGGGGAAGTGAGACTATTTCCGTCATGCCGGGCTCGATCCGGCATCCAGCCACGGCGCGTCTGCGCCGTGAAAGACTCTTGCGCGATCAAGGACTTGATCGCACTAGACCCCGGATCAAGTCCGGGGTGACGGGTGTGAGGGACGTCCCTATACAATCCCGCCGCTGCCGCCAACCGAAGCCGGGCGCTTCGCCGCAACATGGCTGCGATAGCCGCTCGCACGATAAGTCGCGACCGGATCGATAGCGCCGCCCGCCAATTGCCGGGCCTGCGCAAGAATCGGTTCCACATCGGTGCGATAGGCCCGCTTCAGCATATCGGAAGCCATCAGCGCATCATTATCCTGCTGGTAGCCGTCGAGGGCCGCGCGATCCACCAGCAGCGCCTGCGCATAGGCGCGGCGGATTTCGTTGGCGCTGGAGATCAGGCTTTCGATCGGGTCCGTCACATTGTGCGACTGGTCGATCATATGGGCGGGATGGAAACCCTTCACGCCGCGATATTCGGCATCCACCAGCTCGTTGAAAACGAGGAACAGGCGGTATGGCTCGATTGAGCCGGCATCCAGATCGTCATCGCCATATTTGCTGTCGTTGAAATGGAAACCGCCGAGCTTGCCGAACTGGATGAGTCGGGCGACGATCATTTCGATATTGGTGTTCGGCGCATGGTGGCCGAGGTCGACGAGGCAGAAGGCCTTTTCGCCGAGCGTATTGGCAATGAGGTAATTGGTGCCCCAGTCCTGCACGACGGTCGAATAGAAGGCCGGCTCGTACATCTTGTGTTCGGAAAAGATGCGCCAGTCATCCGGCAGCGCCTTGTAGATATCGGCCATGGCGGCAAGATAACGCTCGAAACTTCTGGTGAAATTGCTCTGGCCGGGGAAGTTCGAACCATCGCCCACCCACACCGTCAGCGCCTTCGAGCCGATGGCATTGCCGATTTCGATACATTCGATGTTGTGCTCGACGGCCTGCCGGCGCGTGGCGGCATCCGTGTGGCTGAGCGAACCGTATTTGTAGGAATGGCTCTGGCCGGGCGCATCCGAAAACGTGTTGGAATTCATGGCGTCGAAGCCGAGACCCAGCGCATCGGCATGGGCTTTCAATCGCTTCGGGTCTTCCTTGTCCCACGGAATATGCAGGGAAACGTTGGGCGTCGCCCGTGTCAGCTGGTTGATGACGGCGCAATCATCCAGCTTGTCGAAAATGCCGCGCGGCTCGCCCGTGCCGGGAAAACGGGCAAAACGGGTGCCGCCGGTGCCCACGCCCCAGGAGGGCACGGCCACAAAAAATTCCGCGACCTTGGCCGTAACGGCCTCGATATCGATATTGCGGCGCGCAAGCTGGTTGCCCAGCGCCTGATAATCGTCCTTCAGCGCGTGAGCACGCTTGTCGTTTTCCGCCGCGATCACATCGGCAGCGATTTTCGTCTCGGTCATCTCTTCCTCCCAGGCAATGAACACAACAGGTGCTTCGGCCCGCGACGCCACCACCCCGTCATTCCGGCCTTGAGCCGGAATCCAGCCAGCCCAAGTCTTTGGGCTGAGAAGACTCTCTCGCCGCGCAGACGCGCGGCTGCTGGATTCCGGCTCAAGGCCGGAATGACGAAGGTGGGACTTTCGCCACTTCTCAAAGCATCGTGTCTTTTTATATGTCGATATCCACCGACACCCTACCGCGTAAAACTCTGCGCATTACCGGCATCGACATTGATGATGTTGCCGGTGGACTTGGCGGAGGCGTCGGACGCCAGGAAGTAGATCGCCTCGGCGATATCTTCCGGGAAGACATTGAGCTTCAGCATGGAACGCTTGCGGTAATGTTCCTCCAGATCGGTCACTTCGATCTTCGAGGAAGCCGCGCGCTGCTCGCGCCACTCGCCGCTCCAGATTTTAGAACCGCGCAGCACGGCATCGGGATTGACGGTGTTAACGCGAATGCCGGCTTCCGCTCCTTCGAGGGCGAGGCAACGGGCCAGATGAATTTCCGCAGCCTTGGCCGTGCAATAGGCGGAGGCATTGGGCGAGGAAGCGAGACCGTTTTTCGAGGCGACGAACACCACGTTGCCGCCGAGATTCTGACGCCGCAGCAGCCGGAACGCTTCCCGCGAAACGAGGAAATAGCCGGTGGCGAGAATGTCGATATTCTTGTTCCACATGGCAAGCGTCGTGTCTTCCACCGGCGCGGAGGAAGCTATGCCAGCATTGGAGACGAGAATATCCACGCCGCCGAATTCCACGCTCGCTTCCGCGAAGGCTGCGATGACGGCATCCTCTTTCGTCACATCAAGCTTGACGGTACGCACCGAGTCAGTGCTGTAGCGCTTGACGAAATCGGCCTTGGCGGCTTCCAGCGCCGCTTCGTCAATATCCGCCAGAACCACGCAGGCGCCCTCCCCCGCCAGCCTTTCCGCCGTCGCCCGGCCGATACCGCCAGCACCGCCGGTGACGAAGGCCACCCGGCCGGCAAGGCTCTTCGGCTTCGGCATGCGCTGAAGTTTTGCCTCTTCCAGCAGCCAATATTCGATATCGAAAGCCTCCTGCTCCGGCAGGCCCTGATATTCGGACACGGTGGAAGCACCACGCATGACGTTGATGGCGTTGACGTAAAATTCGCCGGCGATGCGGGCAGTGGCCTTGTCCTTGGCGAAGGACAACATGCCAACGCCGGGGATCAGGAAAATCACCGGATTCGGATCGCGCATCTTCGGCGAATTGTCGTGGCGGCAGGCCTCGTAGTAGCGGGTATAATCGGCGCGGTAAGCTTCAAGCGCCTTGTCGAGACCCGCCGTCAGCGCGTCCACATCCGGCTTCGCCGTATCGAGATCGAGGATCAGTGGGCGGATTTTGGTGCGCAGGAAGTGATCCGGGCAGGATGTGCCGAGTGCGCCGAGCGGCTTCAGGTCCTTCGAGTTGACGAATTCGAGAACCGCCTCCTGATCGTCGAAATGGCCGAGCTTGCGTTCCTCACGGCCGATGCGGCCACGGATTTCCGGCATCAGCCGGGCGGCGATGGCGCGGCGTTCGGCAACGGGCAGGCTCTTCGCCACCGCGCCGCCAAAAATCGTCTTGCCTTCGGTCTTGGCCGCAAACCATTCGATCGCCTTGTTGATGATGGCAAGCGTCAGTTCGTAACACGCCTTGGCGTCATTATCCCATGTGAAGAGACCATGGCTTTCCAGCACGACACCCTTGGCCTTCGGGTTGGCCTTGACGAAAGCTTCGAGATCGAGACCGAGCTGGAAACCCGGGCGACGCCAGGGCAGCCAGCCGATATCGTCACCGAAAATCTGCTGCGTCAATTCTTTCGAATTCTTCGAGGCGGCGATGGCAATGATCGCGTCCGGATGCATATGGTCGACATGATCGTAAGGCACGAAACCGTGCAGCGGCGTATCGATGGAAGCCGCGCGCGGATTGAGGTTGAAGGTGCAATGCGGCAGGAAGCCGACCATGCGGTCCTCATCCTCGACACCCTTGTAAATGCCCTTCAGCGCTTCCAGCTTGTCGAGATAAAGCGTCGCAAAACCATCGAGCTTGATGGTGCCGACATCGCCGCCGGAGCCCTTCACCCACATGACGCGGACCTTCTCGCCCGTCAGCGGATCGGTCTCAAGCACCTTTGCGGATGTGTTGCCACCGCCATAATTGGTGATGCGCTTGTCGGCACCGAGCAGATTGGAGCGATAAAGCAGCTTGCCCGGCTCATCGAGCGTTTTGGCATAGGCATCGTCCCAACGGCTTTCGAGAAGGCGGGATTTTCCCGTCATGTCTTCCTCCCAATATCTGTCTGCATTCGCGGAGCCGATACCGGCCCGCCTCCTTTGATGGCAGATATCGCGCATCGAAAAGCATAATGTCAATCAAAAACGATCATAAATTTTCATGTTGCAGCGCGATATTGATTAATTTGATCGTTCTTGATTGACAACGTAAAGAGATTGCGAATAATCACGATCAGGAGGACCCCATGCACGAACGCGAACGCCATCGCATCATCTTGAGCGCCACACAGGAAAAAGCTGTCGTGACGGTGCAGGATATTGCCGAACTGACGGATGCGTCGGAAGCGACGATCCGCCGGGATATCGCCTCGCTGCATGTTCAGGGCAAGTTGCGCCGCGTGCGCGGCGGGGCGGAAGCCGTGCATCCGCCGCAGCTCGGCAATCTGGCCGCGCGGCCGTTCCGGGTGTCCGAATCGGTCAACATCGACAAGAAACGCGCAATTGCGCGCAAGGCCGTCGATCTGTGCCACGATGGCGATGCGATCATCCTAAATGGCGGCACGACGACATTCCAGATGGTGCACTACATGGCGGCGCGCCGCCTGCAAGTCATGACCAATTCTTTCGCCATCGCGGAGCATCTGGTCAAACATTCCAAATGCAGTGTCAGCGTGCCGGGCGGCGCGATCTATCGCGACCAGAGCCTTATCCTGTCGCCTTTCGAGAATGATGCGATCCGCAATTTTTATGCGCGGCGGATTTTTCTCGGTGCGCAGGGCGTGGGAGCGCTTGGCATCATGGAATCCGATGCGCTGGTTATCCAGAGCGAGCAGAAGCTGATGCGACAGGCGGAAGAGCTTATCGTGATGGTCGATTCTTCGAAATTTAGAAAACGTTCCAGCCTCATTTTATGCCCGCTCGAAAATGTCTCGACCATCATTACCGATGACGGGATTTCCGACGAGGCGGCGAGGATGGTGGAAGATGCCGGCGTCGAATTGTTGATCGTCGGCGCGGTGAGGGATGGCAAGACAGCCACCCCACCGGATGAAGAGGATTCTTCTTCGGTCGCCTGAGGAGCACCGGAGGGAGGAAAAAGGTTCAAAACGGGAGGAAAAGGGACATGAAACTTACACGCAGAACATTGACGAGCGCTCTTGCGCTTGGCGCGGCGCTCTCCGTCGCAGGGCTGGGCAGCGTTGCCCAGGCCGCCGATGTGAAGATCGCACTGGTGGTCAAATCGCTCGGCAACGGCTTTTTCGAAGCCGCCAACAAGGGCGCGCAGGAGGCCGCAAAGGACCTCGGCGGCGTCGAGATCATCTATACCGGCCCGACCAGCACCACGGCCGAAGGCCAGATCGAAGTCATCAATTCGCTGATCGCGCAGGGCGTCGATGCCATCGCCATTTCCGCCAATGACCCGGATGCCGTGGTTCCGGCGCTGAAAAAGGCGGCCCAGCGCGGCATCAAGGTCATCTCCTGGGATTCCGGTGTTGCGCCGGAAGGCCGCATACTCCAGCTCAACCCTTCGTCCAACGCGCTGATCGGCAAGATGTGCCTGCAGCTCGCCGCATCGCATCTGGAAGGCGGCAAGGGCGATTTCGCCATTCTTTCGGCCACCACCACCTCCACGAACCAGAATATCTGGATCGACGAGATGAAAAAGCAGCTGAAGGATTTCCCCGGCCTCAACCTTGTCACCACGGTTTACGGTGACGATCTGGCCGACAAGAGCTACCGCGAAGCGCAGGGCCTGCTTTCCTCGCAGCCGAATGTGAAGGTTATCGTCGCGCCGACAACGGTTGGCGTTCTCGCCGCCTCGCAGGCGGTGAAGGATGCGGGCAAGATCGGTCAGGTCTATGTGACCGGCCTTGGCCTGCCGTCTGAAATGGCCGGCGCCATCAAGTCGGGCGCCACCAAGGAATTCGCCATCTGGAACCCGATCGACCTCGGTTACTCCGCCACCCAGATCGCCTATCGCCTGGTGAAGGGCGAAACCGATGGCAAGCCGGGTTCGGAAATCGAAGCCGGTCGTATGGGTAAGATCAAGGTTGGCGAAAACAGCGAAGCGGCGATGGCTGATCCGTTCATCTATGACGCGAAGAATATCGACCAGTTCTCGAAAATTTTCTGATCTAGAGAAGTGACGGCAGTGTGCGGAGGGCACCCCCCTCTGCCCTGCCGGGCATCTCCCCCTCAAGGGGGGAGATCAGCCAGATTATAACACTCGCTCACTCTCAACTTTAGTGATGGCCTCAACGGTGCCGCATATCGATCTCCCCCCTTGAGGGGGAGATGCCCGGCAGGGCAGAGGGGGGTGCCCTTCACCGCTTCAATCAAACTGACCGGTAAGACGGATGATGCGTATCGAAACGAAAATTTTAGATGTCGTCGAGGCTTCAAATTCAACGCCCATTCTGGAAATGCGCGGCATCAGCCAGATATTCCCCGGCGTCAAAGCGCTGGATGGCGTCGATATCGCGCTTTATCCCGGCAAGGTCACCGCGCTGATCGGCGAGAACGGTGCTGGTAAATCCACGCTCGTCAAAATCCTCACGGGCATCTATCGCCCCAACGAAGGCGAAATCCTTCTCGATGGTCAGCCCGTCCATTTTTACAGCGCACAGGAAGCCATCGATGCCGGCGTCACCGCCATTCATCAGGAAACCGTGCTGTTCGACGAGCTTTCCGTCGGCGAAAACATCTTCCTCGGCCATGCGCCGAAAGGTCGTTTCGGTCTGATCGACTGGAAGACCATCAACACGCGCGCCAGAACCCTGCTGGAACAGCTCGAAAGCACCATCGATCCGACGATCCGGCTGAAGGACCTGTCCATCGCCCAGCGCCATCTCGTCGCCATCGCCCGCGCGCTTTCGGTCGAGGCGCGCATCGTCATCATGGACGAACCGACGGCCGCCCTTTCTCGCAAGGAAATCGATGATCTCTTTCGCATCGTCGAAAACCTCAAGCGGCAGGGCAAGGCGATCCTCTTCATCAGCCACAAGTTCGACGAGGTCTATGAGATCGCCGAGAATTATGCCGTGTTCCGGGATGGCAGGATGGTTGGAGCGGGCAATCTCGCCGCCACGCCGCAGGACGAGATCGTGCGGCTGATGGTCGGCCGTGACGTGACGAACGCCTTTCCCAAGCAGGCCGTCACCCTTGGGCCGACGGTTCTTTCGGTGCGCGATTATTCGCATCAGACGGAATTCCGCGATATTTCGCTCGAACTGCGCAAGGGCGAGATTCTCGGCCTCTACGGGCTGATCGGCGCCGGCCGCTCCGAGCTTTGCCAGTCGTTGTTCGGCATTACCCGGCCGGCTTCAGGGCAGGTATCGCTGGAAGGCCAGCCGCTTTCCATCCGCTCGCCGGAAGACGCGATCCGCGCCGGCATCGTTTATGTGCCGGAGGAGCGCGGCCGCCACGGGCTGGCGCTGGATATGCCGATCTACCAGAACATGTCGCTGCCATCGCTCACGCGCACGTCGCGCAAGGGCTTTCTGGCCGCCGCCAATGAATTCGCGCTGGCGCGCAAATATGCCTCACGGCTCGATCTGCGCGCGGCCGCCCTTTCGGTGCCGGTCGGCACGCTTTCAGGCGGCAACCAGCAGAAGGTGGTGATCGGCAAGTGGCTCGCCACCCAGCCGAAGGTCATCATTCTCGATGAACCCACCAAGGGTATCGATATCGGCTCCAAGGCCGCCGTGCACGGTTTCATCAGCGAGCTTGCGGCGGAAGGGCTTTCCATCATCATGATTTCATCCGAACTTCCCGAAATCCTCGGCATGTCCGACCGCGCCATCGTCATGCGCGAAGGCCTGATGGCGGGCCAGTTCGAACGCGCCGATTTTTCTCCGGAAAAGCTGGTGCGCGCCGCCACCGGCAATGCCTGAGAGGGGCAAAACCATGCAACGTCTACTTAAAAATCGCGAATGGCTGCTGGCGGGCATCATCGTCATCATGATCGCCGGTTTTGCGCTGCGCGCGCCCGGTTTCAGCCGGCCCGGCAATCTCGTCAATATCTTCAACGATACCTCCATCCTCATCATTCTGGCGCTTGGCCAGATGGCGGTCATTCTCACCAAATCCATCGATCTTTCGGTTGCCGCCAATCTCGCCTTCACCGGCATGGCGGTGGCGATGACCAATGCCGCCTTTCCGGGAATTCCCCTGCCGCTTCTCATCGCCATGGCGGTCGGCATCGGCGCATTTCTCGGCTCGCTCAACGGCGTGCTGGTCTGGTGGCTAGGCATTCCGCCCATCGTCGTCACGCTCGGCACGCTTACCATTTATCGCGGCATGGCCTTCGTTCTGTCCGGCGGCGGTTGGGTGAATGCGCACCAGCTTTCGCCGACCTTCCTCAATGTGCCGCGCACCATGATCCTCGGCATGCCGGTGCTTTCATGGGTGGCGATCCTCATCATCGCCGGCGCCTGGCTGGTGCTCAGCCGCACCTCCTTCGGCCGTTCCGCCTATGCGTCGGGCGGTAATCCGAGTGCCGCCGTCTATGCGGGCATCGATGTCGGCCGGACGCGCTTCTTCGCCTTCGTGCTCTCGGGCGCGCTCGCCGGTCTCGCCAGCTATCTCTGGGTGTCGCGTTATGCGGTTGCCTATGTCGACATCGCCGCCGGCTTCGAACTGGACAGCGTGGCGGCAAATGTGATCGGCGGCATCTCGATTGCCGGCGGCATCGGATCGGTGGCGGGTGCGGTGCTCGGCGCGCTGTTCCTCGGCGTCATCAAGAACGCCCTGCCCGTCATCGGCATTTCGCCCTTCGCGCAGATGGCGATTTCCGGCGTTGTCATCGTGCTCGCCGTCGTCTTCAACGCCCGCGCCGAAGCGCGAAAAGGCCGTATCATCCTGCGTGACCGCGCAGCAAGCGATCAGGCCAGGGAGGCCGCAGCATGAGCACCATGCCTCAACCAGCGCAGAATCCGCGCATCATTCCAGACAAGCTCGGCACGCCGATACGCCGCATCATGGCCAGTTGGGAAGTGCTGCTGCTTGGTGTTGCGATCCTCATCTTCATCGCCAATTCGCTGGCCTCACCCTATTTCCTCAATGCCTGGAACCTGTCGGACGCGACCTTCAACTTCACGGAAAAGGCGATCATCGCCTTCGCCATGGCGCTGCTGATCATCGCCGGTGAAATCGATCTTTCCGTCGCCGCCATCATCGCGCTCGCCTCCACCGCCATGGGTGCGGCAGTGCAAATGGGGATCGGCACGCCCGGCCTCGTCGCCATCGGCATCGGCACCGGGCTTTTGTGCGGGGCCTTCAACGGTTTTCTGGTCGCAGGGCTGAAACTGCCGTCCATCGTCGTCACCATCGGCACGATGAGCCTGTTTCGCGGCATTTCCTATATGGTGCTGGGCGATCAGGCCTATGGCAAATATCCCGCCGATTTTGCCTATTTCGGTCAGGGTTACGTTTTCTGGGTGATTTCTTTCGAATTCGTGCTGTTCATCGCCATGGCCATCCTCTTCGCCATTTTGCTGCATGCCACCAATTTCGGCCGGCAGGTCTATGTGATCGGCAACAACCCCTTCGCCGCCCGTTTCTCCGGCATACCCGTCGAGCGGGTGAAGTTCATCCTGTTCCTGCTCACCGGCCTGATGAGCGGCATCGCCGCCGTCTGCCTCACATCGCGGCTCGGCTCCACCCGCCCGTCCATCGCTCAAGGGTGGGAGCTTGAGGTGGTGACCATGGTGGTGCTGGGCGGCGTCTCCATTCTCGGCGGCTCCGGCACCATCGCAGGCGTCGTCATTGCCGCTTTCGTCATGGGCCTCGTCACCTTCGGGCTCGGTCTTGTGAATGTGCCGGGCATCGTCATGTCGATCTTTGTCGGTCTGCTGCTCATCGTAACCATCGCCATCCCCATCGTTGTCCGTCGCCTTCGCGCCATGAGAAGTTAAGCCATGCCGGAACTTGAAAAACACGCCTTCAAGATGAAACTCTTTGCCGGAAAAGAGGCCGAATATAAAAAGCGCCATGACGAGATATGGCCGGAACTGGTGACGCTGCTGCGCGACGCGGGTGTGAGCGATTACTCCATCCATCTCGACCCGGAAACTAACATCCTGTTCGGCGTGTTGACGCGCCCGAAGAACCACGGCATGGCGGCCTTGCCCGACCATCCCGTGATGAAGAAGTGGTGGGCGCATATGGCCGACATCATGGAGAGCAATGTCGATAATTCGCCGGTCGCAAAAGATCTGGTGACGGTGTTCCATCTGCCATGAGCGAGGGCATCAAACCGGGCCGCGTCGCGGTCATCGATATCGGCAAAACCAATGCCAAGGTCGTCGTCATCGACACCGGCAGCGGCGAGGAGATTGTCGCTGAGAAACAGGCGAACCCCGTCCTTCGCGATGGGATTTATCCGCATTACGATGTGGAGATGCTTTGTCGCTTCATTCTCTCCGCGCTTCAGCGTTTCGGCCAGAAGCCTGGTTTCGATGCGATTTCGATCACCACCCATGGCGCTTCTGCAGCGCTTCTAGATGCGAACGGCGATCTCGCCATGCCGGTGCTCGATTATGAACACGGCTATCCCGCTGCCATTGAAGAAGCCTATCGCGGCATCAGGCCCGATTTTGCCGAGACCGGCTCACCGCAGCTACCCGTCGGGCTGAACCTCGGCGCACAAATCCATTTCCAGAAAACGGCCTTTCCGGACGATTTCTCCAGAGTGCGCAGCATCGTCACCTATGCGCAATATTGGGCGGGACGGCTGACGGGCATTCAGGCGACCGAAACGACCTCGCTCGGCTGCCATACCGATCTATGGAACCCACGGCGGAGAAGTTTCTCCTCGCTCGTCGCGTGTCTCGGCATCGAGCAGTTGATGGCGCCGGTCCGCTCCGCTTTCGATGTGCTGGGAACAATTCGCCCGTCGATTGCGCTGGAAACCGGTCTTTCACCGCATATGCCGGTCTATTGTGGCATCCACGATTCCAACGCATCCCTCCTGCCGCATCTTCTGCGTCGGGACGGTGATTTTTCGGTCGTCTCCACCGGCACCTGGGTGGTGAATTTCGCCATCGGCGGCGCGGCGGGTTCGCTCGATCCCACCCGTGATACACTCCTGAATGTCGATGCTTTCGGCCGTCCGGTTCCCTCGTCCCGCTTCATGGGCGGCAGGGAGTACGAAATGCTGGCGCAGCAATTCGGGGCCGTGAAAGACGAAGCGATGGACGCGGCTCTCGGCGGCGTGATTGCCAATGGCATGATACTGCTGCCGAGCGTCGTCAGCGGCTCCGGCCCATTTCCGGACAAGGCGGCGCGCTGGATCGGCGAAGCCACGGCCACGGCCGCGGAACGGCACGCAGCGGCGTCGCTTTATCTCGCCCTGATGACGGAATGCAGCCTCTCGCTCATCGGGCGGAAAGGTCCGATCCTTGTGGAAGGCCCCTTCGCCAGCAACACCCTTTATCTGAAGGCGCTGGCCGGCTTTGCAGAGACCGAAGTAACGGCGGTCGAAGGGTCGACGGGCACCAGCGCCGGTGCGGCCCTGCTCACCGGCATCAAGCCGCTTGCCGGTCGCGAGCGCCATTTCACGCCACACGACATTCCCGGCCTCTCCTCTTACCGCAATGCCTGGCGAGGCCACATGGCTTGATGCGAAACGCAAAATGCGGCCGAACGCTCGGCCGCATTTTGATTTTGCAGAAGGATCAGCCCTTGATGAAGGCCAGAAGATCGGCGTTCAGCACATCGGCATTGACGGTGAGCATACCGTGCGAGAAGCCGGGATAGGTCTTCAGCGTGCCGTTTTTCAACAGCTTAACCGATTTCAGCGCGGAGTCGGCAATCGGCACGATCTGGTCGTCTTCGCCATGCAGCACCAGTGTAGGAACGCTGATATTCTTCAGGTCTTCGGTCTGGTCGGTTTCCGAGAAGGCCTTGATACCGTCATAATGGGCCTTTGCGCCGCCCATCATGCCCTGACGCCACCAGTTCTGGATAACGCCTTCATGAACGGTCGCACCATCGCGGTTGAAGCCATAGAACGGACCGGCCGGCACATCGCGGAAGAATTGCGCGCGGTTTGCGGCGAGCGACGAGCGGAAGCCGTCAAAAACCTCCATCGGCAGACCTTCCGGATTGGCCTCGGTCTTGAGCATCAGCGGCGGCACGGCGGAAACGAGAACCGCCTTGGCGACACGGCCGGCGGGTTCGCCATGTTTTGCGACATAACGGGCAACTTCGCCGCCGCCGGTGGAATGGCCGATATGGACGGCGTTCTTCAGGTCGAGGGCCTCAACGACGGCAAAGGCGTCGGCGGCGTAGTGATCCATGTCATGACCGTCGGCGACCTGGGCGGAACGGCCGTGGCCACGGCGGTCATGGGCGACGACGCGAAAACCCTTGGAAACGAAGAACAGCATCTGCGCATCCCAGTCATCGGACGAGAGCGGCCAGCCATGGTGGAACATGATCGGCTGGGCATCCTTCGGGCCCCAGTCCTTGTAGAAGATTTCGGTTCCGTCTGTCGTCTTAACAAAGCCCATGATCGTTACTCCTTCGGTTGCGTTGGCATCTCCAGCACAGCCTGTTGTGCGCCGGTTTGATGGAGGGATGATGACGCAGGATAACGGTTGCAACAATTGCAACAATAATTGGCAATGAATTGCTGTTTATGAAATTATCTTCTCGACCCGCATACCATTCCGGCACACGTGTTGACCCGCTCCGCGCCCTCATGCAAGTGTGAGAACGGGGATGAGCGGCGGACGGTTCCGTGAATTCGGTGCGGCCTCAGTCTACCTCGGGATCGTATTCCCTCGGGCTCTCGTCCTTGGAGAACAGGACACAGGGTCCGCGTGAACCGCGTGGATCATAGGCATATCCCTTGGCGGTCAGCGCCTGCATGATATCGCGAACCCCGGCGAGACCGTAAAGATGGTCATGCAGCTCCACGAATATCCGCTCCACCCCGGTCAGATCGGCCCTGCCGAGCAGATCGCGTTCCGCACCCTCGATATCCATCACGAGCGCGGTGATGCCCCGGCTGGCGATAAATTCATCGATATTGGCGGAAGAAATTTCGATGCGTTTTTCATAGGGGCCCTGATTTTCGTCCATGGACGACATCCAGAGATCCCTGCGGACGTAAAAAGGATAGGAGCTCGGCTCATCGGCGGTGAGAAGCCCCTGCGAAAACACGACATTGCCGCGGCAATTGGCCTTGATCACCCGCTCTGCCAGCGCCGCGGTGGAGGGGTTGGCCTCGAAAGCCCAGACGGAAACATCCTCGATGCCGGCGATGATCGAGGTGATGATCCCGATACCGGAGCCCAGCTCCAGTACGCGATCGCCGGGCTTGATGGCTTTCAGGACGCTGCGGGCCTCTTTCGCCTCATAGCTGCCGTCGGTCAGCGCCTGCCAGATGACCGGCGACACCTCATCGGAAGAGAGGGGAAGGGCAACTCCATGCACGTCCAGTATTTCCATGTCTCAAGCCTTTTCGCAAAACCCGGCCGCTTTGTCGCAATGATCCCATATCGACCGGGAATGCTCTACAGCATCGTTGCGGCAACCGGTATCGGTTTTCGCAAGCAACGCTATGACGTGGTAAAAAATTCAAGATACGGTCGGCGCCAAAACAGGCGCGTCTCAGACGGAACTCCAGGCCACAAGCTCCTTGGCCGGCAACGGTCTGCTGATCAGATATCCCTGAACCTGATCGCAGCCCAGACGCCTGACGCATTCATATTGCTCTTCCGTCTCGATACCTTCCGCAATCGTCGTCATCCGCAGACTGCGGCCGACACCAACCACGAATTCCACGATCGCCAGCGCGTCGCGGTCGCTGGTGATATCGCGCAGGAACGAGCGGTCGATCTTGATCTTGTCGAAGGGCACGCCGCGCAAATTGGCGAGCGATGAGTAACCTGTCCCGAAATCATCCATGGCGATCTGAATGCCGACGGCCTTCAGGCGCGACAGCGTGTTGATCGTCTGGTCGCTCTTGTTGAGCAGGATCGATTCGGTGATTTCAAGCTCGAGCCGGCTCGGTTCCAGCCCGCTTTTCTCAAGCGCGCCCATGACGTTCTGGATGAGGTTGGTACTGTGGAACTGAACCGGCGACAGATTGACCGCCACCTTCATGTCCTCGTCCCAACCCATCGCCTCGCGGCAGGCGGTCTCCATCACCCATTTTCCGAGCGAATGGATGAGACCGGTTCTTTCCGCAACGGGAATAAACACGCTGGGCGGCACATCGCCCCGTACGGGATGTTTCCAGCGCAGCAACGCCTCGAAGCCGCAAAGCTTGCGTGTCTGGGTCGCCACCTGCGGCTGGTAATAGACTTCCATCTCGTCGTTCTGCAACGCGGTCTGCAGATCGGCCTCGAAGGACTTTTTCTCGGTCAGCTGCTTTTGCATGCGGACCTTGAAAACGCTCGCCCGGCCGGGGCCGATGGCTTTCGCCTCATAAAGCGCCAGATCCGCGCGCTTGAACAATTCATCCGCGTCGACGGCGCCGTGCGATATGGCGATGCCGATGCAGGTGCCGATTTTGACCTCCTGCTCGCCCAGCTGGTAGGTGCGGCTGATCTGGTCGATGAGCTTGGTGGCAAGACGGCGGGCGGCATCCTCGTTCAGATCGTCGGAGACGACGGCAAATTCGTCGCCGCCCAGACGGCAGACCATGTCATAATCGCCGCCGATGCCCGAGAGACGCTGCGCCACGGCCTGAAGCAGCGCATCGCCGGCATCGTGGCCGAGCGTGTCGTTGACGTCCTTGAACCCGTCGAGATCAAGCAGGAGGATGGCTGTCGTTCCCGTCCCGCCGAAGGATCGGCGCAACCTTTCGATCAGTTCCTGCCGGAACAGTGCGCGGTTCGGCAGTCCCGTCAGCGCGTCGTGATAGGCGTCGTGTTCGAGCCGAACATTTTTAGCCTGCAATTCCAGCGTCGCGGCGCGCAGATCGTCCGTCAGGCCGCGCATGCTTTTCTGCGCGCGGTTCAGGAGATCATTCTGGCGAAGCAGCAATATGACAAGCGCGATACCGCACAGGATCAGGCCGCCCGCCAGCGCGGTATAGACGATATGCAGCTTGCGCACATCCTCATGGGCCGTATCGATCAGATTGACGTCATAAGCGACGGAAGACGAGGCAAGCGTCGTCATCGGCGCGTCGAGCGCGCTCATCGTCGCCAGCAGATCCGGAACCTCGGCCGGATCGAGGGTGTTCACCCGCTGCTCGAGACGGGCCAGAACGGCATCGAGGCGGGTTACGAGATCCCGCCACTGCTGTTTTTCATTGATGAAGGCCCCGAGATTGCCCTGCTTCAAAAGCTCGAGGCGGCTCAGCATGATGTCCAGACGCAGTTGCAGCTCATCCCGGTCGATCTTGCCGGGATTGAGCGCGAACACGGCCAGCTTGTTCTGGAGGCGCAGATATTCGGCTACGGTCTGGCTGACGGCCCAGGAATCATTGTAGCGGGCGAATTTCTGCAGAGCGGTCTGCCGCTCGGCAATGACGAAAGCGATATAGCCCGTTGCCAGGACGAAGCAACAGATGATCACCGCCACAAGTTTTCGCAAACGGCACCTTTATTCCACTATCAGTTTGGCAACTTGCCATGCGGACCGCGAATAATAGGTCTGCTTCTGCAGCTCCGGATCGCTGTCATAGGGATAGATGACGAACAACGGGCCCTTTTCGCGAACTGTCATGTAATTGCCATCCAGCTTGATCGCCAGGATAACGTTAAATTTCTTAAAATCTTCAATCGGTATCGTGCTGACATAATCGTTGAGAGCGACTGCCGTGACGCTGGTGCCCTTTGCGCCGACGACATCCATCAATTTTGCCAGCGAAACACCATCGAAACGGACACGGCCATCATGCCAGGGCGTCGTCGTCTCCACCGTCACCATGCCGAGCGCTTCCAGCATGTCACGATCAAATACGGCGGCACCCTCGCCATTCGTATTGGCGATGTTTCCGGATATGGTTAATATCGGTTTTCCTTGCGGTTTGGCAATTTCGCCGGCTTCGGCACAGGAAAGCCACGCGAGCGACAAGAACGCACTGAGAAGTACCCGGGCGAAACTCATACTTTTTCTCCATCGATAACGTTCAGGTCGAGGGTTTTCACCAACCTTTGAAGGTCAAGGGAACCGACGCTAGCAATATATATCAGGAATGGATGTTATATCCTTAGTGAGATTTTATCCGTATTTTCTCTAGGTTTTGAGTAAACCCTTTGGATAAGTTTTCCGTCTTATTGTATTTTTTCAGGCCACGCGTCCCATTATGACACAGGCGGCAAGCTGCGGAGACCCCTCCCGATAACTCGTCAGGTCCGACAAAGGCCGAATTGTGGCGAGAGCCTTTCCGTCGTCGCGCAGCTGCATCTGATTCGCCTGAGGCAGCCGGATAAGCGACGCCCCGTCCGCGTGCCGGATTGAAATGACGAATGGCAAATTCCACGTCACGGAAAAATCATGGCGATTGCCGGAGCACACGGTTGAAACGTACCGCCCGGACCTTAATATAAAGGCTGTCGTTTCCGTTTCCGACAATTCCAGAAGCCCCCGTCGGAAATATCCAGACACATGTTCCGCGCAGCGAAAGCCGCGATGCCGGATATCGTCCGGCCAGGAAAATTCTGTTCACGTCTCAGGGCCGGACGGCATTTCGCCGAATTGGCCGCATCATGAAGGTAGCCCCTATGCACACCTATCCCGACATCAAACTTCTCATTGATGGCGAATGGCGAGACGCCGTTTCCGGCAAGACGATCGCCGTGTCCGATCCGGCAACCGACGAGATCATCGGCGCGATTGCGCATGCCGAGAAGGAAGACCTCGATCTGGCGCTTGCCGCCGCCGAGCGCGGTTTCAGGGTGTGGCGCGACACCTCGCCTTTCGAGCGCTCGAAGATCATGCGCAGGGCGGCCGATCTCCTGCGCGAGCGCAAGGACAAGATCGCCTACATCATGACCCGCGAACAGGGCAAGCCGCTGGCGCAATCCGGTACTGAAATCATGGGCGCCGCCGATACCATCGACTGGTTCGCCGAAGAAGCCCGCCGCACCTATGGGCAGGTCATTCCGGCGCGCGCAACCGGCGTTTCGCAGCTTGCCATCAAGCTGCCGGTCGGCCCCGTCGCGGCGTTTACGCCGTGGAACTTCCCGATCAACCAGATCGTCCGCAAGCTTTCCGCAGCGCTTGCCACCGGCTGCTCCATCATCGTCAAGGCCCCGGAAGAAACTCCGGCGTCACCGGCTGAATTGATCCGCGCTTTCGTGGATGCCGGCGTACCGGCGGGCGTCATTGGCCTCGTTTACGGCGTTCCATCCGAGATTTCGGAATATTTGATCCCGCATCCGGTCATCCGCAAGATCTCCTTCACCGGCTCTACTCCCATTGGCAAACATCTGGCCGCGCTTGCCGGCAAACACATGAAGCGCGCCACGATGGAGCTTGGCGGCCATGCGCCGGTGATGATCTTTGACGACGCCGATATCGACAAGGCAATCGAAGTCACCTCGCTTGCCAAGTTCCGCAATGCCGGCCAGGTCTGTGTCGCCCCCACCCGCTTCCTCGTGCAGGACGGCGTTGCCGACCGTTTCCTTGAAGGTTTCGTGGAAGCGACGAAGGCCATCAAGGTCGGCAACGGGCTGGAAGACGGCGTCATCATGGGGCCGCTCGCCAATGAGCGCCGCATTCCGGCGCTGGAAGGCCTCATCAACGACGCCGTTTCCCATGGTGCAGAATTGAAGACCGGCGGCCGCCGCATCGGCAACAAGGGCAATTTCTTCGAGCCGACGGTTCTCGCCAATGTGCCGACCACCGCCAAAATCATGAATGACGAACCCTTCGGCCCGGTCGCCATCATCAATCGCTTCTCGAGCTTCGATGACGCCATCACCGAGGCGAACCGCCTGCCCTTCGGCCTTGCATCCTATGCCTTCACCGGCTCGGTCAAGACCGCGCATGCACTCGGCCAGCAGGTGGAGGCCGGCATGCTGACCATCAACCACAACGGCCTTGCGCTTCCGGAAGTCCCCTTCGGCGGCATCAAGGATTCCGGTTATGGCACGGAAGGCGGCTCGGAAGCGGTTCAGGCCTATCTGGAGACCAAATTCGTCAGCCAGATGAGCTGACGCTTTTTTGGCGAACCCGGAGCATCTGCACCTTCGTCACCCCGGCCTCGAGCCGGGGTCCTGCCAGCACAAGTCCCTGGGCTGAAAAGACTTTATTCGCCGCGCAGACGCGCGTCGGCTGGATGCCGGATCTAGTCCGGCATGACGGAAGAGAGGCCTTATTGATCTGAGAACAGGCAAAATCAGCCACAGCGTTTTTTCGCTGCTTCGGTCCTGCTTGCTTTCGTCTGCATCATTCCCTAAAAGAACAAAAAGTGAACTTTAAGGGGCGATATGAGCGACGCGGCGGCACCGGCACTGAAGGAAATCTTTAACCGCGAGAAACTGCGGCATATCGCCGATGAGACGAAGGCCGTTCATCCGCCATTTGACGTTTCCGCCTTCATGGCGCTCGCCACCGAAAACCTCGAAGCGCTGGGCATCATGCAGCGCATGCGACAGGTGGCGACGAGCCTGCATGCGACACTTCCCGGCGACTATGCCCGCAATATCGAAATCCTGACCGCCGCAGCGCCGGGCATCGGCAACGGTTTCGCCTCCATTTCGCTGCCGGAATATGTGGCGCTCTACGGCCTCGATGATTTCGATCTTTCCATGGAAGCGCTGCATTATTTCACCCGCTTCGGCTCCTCGGAATTCGCCATCCGGCATTTCCTGCAAAAGGATATGGCCCGCACCCTTGCCGTGATGGAAACATGGTCACGGCACGCGAATGAACATGTGCGGCGGCTGGCAAGCGAAGGCTGCCGGCCCCGCCTGCCATGGTCGTTCCAGCTCAAACCCCTGATCGACGATCCCTCGCCCGTCACCGCAATCCTCGACACGATGAAAGCCGACGAGGCGCTTTATGTGCGCAAATCCGTCGCCAATCATCTGAACGACATCACCAAGGACAATCCGGCTTTCGTGCTGGCGCTGATCGATACATGGCCAAAGGACAATCCGCATACACGCTGGATCACGCGGCAGGCCCTGCGCACATTGATCAAGAAGGGCGATGCGGCGGCGCTTGCCCATCTCGGCGCACATGAGGAAGCGGAAATTTCCCTTACGGCATTTCAGGTTACGCCGGACAAGGTTGCGCTCGGCAATCCGGTGCGGATTGCAACCTCTTTCACCTCGACGGCGAAACGGCCGCAGAAACTGGTGATCGACTACGCCGTGCACTACGTGAAGAAGAGCGGCGACGCCTCCGCAAAAGTCTTCAAGTGGAAAGAGATCGAACTTCAGCCCGGCGAGACATGTGCGCTGTCGATCAGCCGCGCCATACGTGATTTCACGACCCGCAAACACTATCCCGGCATCCACAGGGTCGACCTGACAATCAACGGCAAGCTTGTGGCAGAAAGCGCGTTCGAGCTTCTGGGCTGATAGCGCCTCACGCCGCCGGGAAAATCTTCGCCCGGCGGATGATGACGGAACCGCGGTCTCCGGCGGCGACATCGTTTTCCGGCGGCACGTCGAATTCCAGAAGGTCGCCGCCATCGGTGCTGGCAATCACCCGGCGCTCGCCCGCACGGTCGAGAACCCGCGCCACAGAAGCCGGAATGCCCTCATGCAGATCTTCCCACTCCAGATCGCCGGGGCGGGCATAGATGTCCACCGCGCCATCGCCTTGAGCATAGGAAAAAGGCAGCTCGTTATCGCCGACATAGACCTTGCCGCCGCGCGCCACGCCGGACACCCGGTTGGCATCGCCCAGAAAGCGCATGACGAAGGCGCTGTTCGGCTGGCGGCAGACCTCCTTCGGCGTGCCCTGCTGTACGATCTCGCCCTGATTGAGAATAACCACACGGTCAGCAAGATCGAGCGCCTCTTCCTGGTCATGCGTCACGAAAATCGTGGTGATGCCGAGCGAATCGTGAATCTCGCGCAGCCAGCGGCGCAGGTCGCGGCGCACATTGGCGTCCAGCGCCCCAAAGGGCTCATCGAGCAGAAGCACCTTAGGATCGACCGAAAGCGCACGCGCCAGCGCCACGCGCTGCCGCTGGCCGCCGGAAATCTGCGCCGGGAAACGGTCGCCCAGGCCATCGAGCTTCACCAGCCGCAGAAGCTCTTCGACGCGGGCATCGATTGCCGCCTTGTCCCGCTTCACCTTCGAGACCTTCATGCCGAAAGCGATGTTTTGATGCAGGGTCATATGCGGAAAGAGCGCGTAGTGCTGGAATACGAAACCGACGCCCCGGTCCCGCACCGGAATATTGGTGGCGTCCTCGTCGCCGAAAAAGATCCGGCCGCCATCGCTATATTCGAGGCCGGCGACCATGCGCAAAATCGTGGTCTTGCCGGAACCTGAGGGGCCGAGCAACGCCAGAAGTTCGCCGCTTTCGATATCCAGCGAAACATCGCGCACGGCGCGGAAGGTATCGAAGGTCTTCACCACATTTTCGAGGCGGATTTTCATGGGAATCAGGTCTCCGTGGCGATGGCGGCATCGCCGTTGGTCTTCTTGGCCCCGCGCCCGGCGCCGCGTCGTTCCAGCGCCACCTTGGCGATGATGGTGACGACGGCGAGGGTGGCGAGGATCGAGGCCGAGGCAAAAGCGCCGGCCGCCTGGTAGTCGTGGTAAAGCAGTTCGATATGCAGCGGCAGCGTATTGGTCTGGCCGCGAATATTGCCCGATACGACCGATACCGCGCCGAATTCACCCATCACGCGGGCGTTGCACAGCACGACGCCATAAAGCAGCGCCCATTTGATATTCGGCAAGGTGACAGAAAAGAAGGTGCGCCAGCCGGAGGCGCCAAGCGAGGTCGCCGCCTCTTCCAGATCGCGGCCCTGCGCCTGCATCAGCGGGATAAGTTCCCGCGCCACGAAAGGTGCCGTGACGAACATCGAGGCGATGACGATGCCGGGCAGCGCAAAAAGTATCTTGATGTCATGTGCATCGAGGAACGGGCCGAAAAGCCCCTGCAGCCCGTAAACGAAGAGATAGGCGACACCGGCGACGATCGGCGAGATGGAAAAGGGTATCTCGATCAGCACCAGCAGGAAGCGTCGACCGGGGAAATCGAACTTGGTGATCGCCCATGCGGCCGCAACACCGAAGGCCGTATTGACCGGCACGGCGATCAGCGCCGTCAGCACCGTCAGCATGATGGCGTGGCGGGTATCGGGATGGGTGATGGTGGCCGTATAGGCCTTCCAGCCCTGCGAAAACGCCTCGACGCCGATGATGATAAGCGGCGCCAGGACCAACAGGGCGCCTATGACCAGCACAAAAGAAATCAGGCTGCGGCGAACGAGAGGCGAGTCGCCGACGCGCGGCGGTTTGCGATGTGAAGAAACGGCGCTCATCTCTCAGCCCCTCACCGTATAACGAAGCGCACGCGCCTGCAGATAATTGGTCACCGCCAGCATCACGAAGGCGGTGATGAGCAGCACGGAGGCGATGGCGGCGGCGGCCTGATAATCATATTCCTCCAGCCGGATGAAGATCAGCAGCGCCGTGATTTCCGTCGAAAACGGCTGGTTACCGGCGATGAAGATGATCGCCCCGAATTCGCCGAGGCTGCGGGCGAAGGACAGCGACAGACCGGCGAGCAACGATGGCGTCAACAGCGGCAGGATGATCTTGCGGAAAATTTCGAGATCGGAACCGCCGAGCGATTGTGCCGCTTCCTCAAGTGCCGGATCGAGGTCTTCCAGCACCGGCTGCACCGTGCGCACGATGAAGGGCAGGCTGGTAAAGGCCATCGCCACCATGATGCCAAGCGGCGTATAGGCCACCTTGATGCCGAATTGCGAAAGCACCGAGCCGAACCAGCCATTACCTGCGAACAATGTCGTCAGTGCAATGCCGGCAACGGCGGTCGGAAGCGCAAAAGGCAGATCGACGATGGCGTCGACGATGCGCCAGCCGGGAAAGCGGTAACGCGTCAGCACCCAGGCGAGCGCCAGCCCGAAGATGACGTTGAACAGCGTGGCGGCGAGCGCGCAGAGCACGGTAACACGATAACTGGCCACGGCGCGCGGCGAGGAGATGATCGACCAATATTCGGCAGGGCCGAGGCTTGCCGCCTTGAACACCAGCGCCGAGAGCGGCAGAAGCACGATGATGGCAACGTAAGTCAGGGTAACGCCAAGGGACAATTTCAGCCCCGGCAGAACATTCCGCTTCAAACCCCGCCCCCCATTCATCAAAAAGCGACCCGGCGGTTTCCCGCCGGGTCTTTTACCTGTTGCGTATCGCTGTGATTAACGGCTGCCGTAAAGCGTATCAAGCGTCGCGCCGGATGCAAAATGCTCTTTCTGGATTTTGTCCCAGCCGCCGAAGACATCATCGACGTTGACGAGGCGAATGGCCGGGAACTTGTCCTTGAATTCGCCGACGACCTTTTCATTGTGGACGCGGTGGCCGAATTCGGCGGCGATGCGCTGGCCTTCCTCGGTATAGAGGAAGTCGAGATAGCTCTTCGCCAGATCGCGCGATCCGCGCTTGTCGACCACCTTGTCCACCACGGCCACCGGGAATTCGGCCAGCAGGCTGACGGAGGGCACGACGCCTTCCACCTTGTCTGCGCCATATTGCTTGGCGATGCCGCGCGTCTCGGCTTCGAAGGTGATCAGCACGTCGCCGATTTCACGCTCAACGAAGGTGGTGGTGGCGGCGCGGCCTCCCGTGTCGAACACCGGCGTATTGTCGAAGATTTTCTTGACGAATGCCTGAACCTTCGCGTCGTCGCCGTTGAACTTCTCCTTGGCGTAAGCCGTGGCGGCGAGATAGGTGTAACGGGCGTTACCCGAGGTCTTCGGATTGGGGAAGACGATCTTCACATCGTCGCGGGCAAGATCGTCCCAGTCCTTGATACCCTTGGGATTGCCGGCACGCACGAGGAATGACGGGAAGGAATAGAAGGGCGATGCGTCGTTCGCAAAATCCTTCTTCCAGTCGGCGGAAACGAAGCCCTGCTTCACCAGAAAATCGACATCGGTGACCTGATTGAAGGTGACGACATCGGCTTCCAGACCCTCGACGATGGCGCGCGCCTGCTTGGAGGTGCCGGCATGCGACTGGTCGACGGTGATGCCCGGATGCAGCTTGATGAACGCCTCGTTCTCGGCCGCGAAAACTTCGCGGGCGACATCGTAGGATGCGTTGAGAATGGTGGTCGGAGACTGCGCCTGCGCCGCACCTGCAAAAAGAGCGGCAATGGCAGTACCGATAATGAGAAGACGTTTCATGAATACCCCCGGCAATTCGAATGGTGCTCAACATAGCGGGCGGCGGCAACGCCCGCGAGAAACAGCCATGCTTTCCGGGCGCGCGGATTGGAAATTTCACCCAAAGAATATCGACTCCAAAGGCGATGATTTCATATACGGCAAGAAGCCGGATTTCTTTTGCGCCGACCTAAAGACGATGATCGGGAAACAGATTGCCGGAGTGCGCGGCAAAATAAGGCGCAAGGTCCTCCTCCCTCACCTCCTCCAGCCGTGCCGGTTGCCAGCGGGGATTGCGATCCTTGTCGACCAGCGCAGCACGCACGCCTTCGTAAAAATCATGCTGGCGCAATATTTCCGTACCGGCGGCAAATTCCCGCTCCAGGCATTCGATGAGGCTCGCGCTTTCCCGGCCGAGACGCAGCAGCTTCAGGGTCAGTTTCAGACTGGTGGGGGAGCGTTTTTGCAGGACCTCAAGGGTCTCGCGCGAAAACGCATCCTGGCGCGCCGAAAGTGCGGCGACAATCTCCTCGACCGTGTCGAAACGGAATGTCGCGTCGATGATCTCCCGATTTATGGATAAAACGCCTTCACCAGCCTCGACTGCGTGCGCCGCAATTGCCGTCTCGATGCTGTCCGTATCCGCCGCTTGCGACAGATCTTGGACCAACCCGTCGAGACGGTCCGAAGGAACAAGATAATCGGCAAAACCGGCATAGATGGCATCGGCAGCGGTAACGACATTGCCCGTTAACCCAAGCCAGGTGCCGCATTCGCCCGGCGCCCGTGGCAAAAGCCAGGAGCCGCCGACATCCGGGAAGTAACCGATGCCGGTTTCCGGCATGGCGAGTTTTGTGCGTTCCGTGACGATGCGGTGGCTGCCATGGGCTGAAATGCCGACACCGCCGCCCATGACGATGCCGTCCATCAGCGCAATGTAGGGTTTGCCGAAGCGGGCGATGCGATAATTGAGCGGAAATTCTTCCCGCCAGAAATCAAGCACCTGCGGATCGCCCGCCTTGCCGAGGTCGTGAATGATGCGGACATCGCCCCCGGCGCAAAGCCCCCTGTCGCCTTCCCCTGTAAGGACCACACAGGAAATATCGGCATCCTCTTCGAAACGCTGGAGCGCCTGAAACAGGTCGCGCACCATCGGCAAGGTCAGGCTGTTGATGGCCTTCGGGCGGTTGAGGCGGATGATGCCTGCCCCTCCCCGTTTTTCGACGATGACCTGCTCATCCGCTTCCGTTCTCTGTTCCAAGACCGCCTCCTCCGCTGCCCATTCATCCGACCATCTTGGCGGGCCGGGCGCGATCACGCAACGTTGATCTTGTTCCGCGGGAACGTCTTTCGCTCAAACCGCTTTAACGGGCAGAAAATGCCGGAAATCCGTTTTCGCAATGCAGCATGTTTGCTTGACGCCCGGAAAATCATGGCATGTAATGGGTTCTGGAAATGCCGGCATTGATTCCTGTCGAGCGTGTGCCGGACCAAAGCGGAATGTCGCCTTCTCATAGGCGCTGTAAACAGCAACGGGAGACGAGCATGCAGGTTTCGGAACACGAATGGATCAGTAAACGGGCATATACACTCTGGGAAAAGGAAGGCCACCCCCATGGGCGCGACGCGCACCATTGGGAACAGGCCAAGCATGAATTTTCGCTGCTGAAGACATCGGAAGCGACGAAACCCGCAACGCGCAAGAAGGCCGCTCCCAAGGCCGCCGCTGTGGAAGCCGCACCGGATGCGCAAGCCCCGGCAAAACCCAAGGCCCGTGCCCGCAAGGCTGCCGCCGCGAAATAACGGCTCGTAAAGCTCAACTGAAGCCATAAAAGAAAAAGCCCGACAATCATGCCGGGCTTTGTCTGTTTAGCGCGGGTCACAACCCGGATCGCCGATCCGGCAGCCATCGCGGAAATTTTCCCCGGCAGGCGCACGGCGCGTGTCATCCCACTGGCGACGCTCTGGGCGACGCTGGCCTTCATCCTGGTTCTGCTGGCCATTGCGGTCGCGGTTTTCATCTTCCCAGCGGCGGCGGTCGTCGTCGCGACGCGGCCTGTCCTGATTTCTATCACCCTGGTTCCAGTCGCCGTAGCGACGTTCCCAGCGTCCGTCATTCGGGCCACCCTGACGGGGATCACGCCACTCGTCGCGGCGACCATCACGCCAGTCGTCCCGGCGTCCGTCACGCCACTCGTCACGCGGACGCGGACGATCCCATCCGGCGCTCGGAGGCGGGGCGTTCCAGTACCCGCCGGACGGCGGCGGACGGCGCCAGCGGTCGCGCTCGCGGTAGAAGTCGCGGTCACGATAATAGCGGTCCCAATAACGGCCGACTTCGAAGGTGATCACCGGCACGCCGAGATCGCGGTAGTAACGCGGTTCCACATAAACCCGGTTCTGCCGGTAGGTCGTGGCGATATAACGCCCGGCCACCCAGCCGCGGCCGCCCACGAAGGAAACATCGCACCACGGCGTATCAGAAAGGCAACCGTGCACGGTGAGCGGCGCACCATTCGGAATGACCACGACGGCCGGATAAGCCGTGCTCGGGCCGGAGCGCATATTCACATTCGCGGTGGCGAAACCCCGCGTCGCAGCTTCGGCAAGTGCCGGCGCGGCGAGCATGGCCACCAGCGCAATTGCGCCAAATAGTTTTTTCTTCACTTCTTTCTCCTCAAGCAAAGGCCCGCTTTGCCCTTGTCGGCATCCACCCTGTTCGATGGACCAGTATGCGTTCCACATACTGCCACGACCGGAAAATACGCGGTTCTGCATGAACGCAGCATGAAACAAATGAGGCATCCAATCAGTTCCACCTGCGGCAATCAGCGCCCGATAAATCGCCGCCGGAGTGGACCGCCGGTCTTGACTTCGGGGGGCAATCATCCGACTTCAATGCAACAGCAATATGGAGCAGAACCATGAGCGAAACCGCACAGACGACCGTCGACCAGAGCGAAGTGGATCGCTTCTCCGCGATGGCTGCGGAGTGGTGGAGCCCGACCGGCAAGTTCCGCCCGCTGCACAAGTTCAATCCGGTGCGGCTCGAATATATCCGCAACCGCATCTGCGATAATTTCGGCCGCGACCCGAAGGCGCACCGCCCGCTGGAAGGGCTGCGCATACTGGATATCGGCTGCGGTGGTGGCCTTCTCTCCGAACCCGTTGCACGCATGGGCGCGGATGTGGTGGGCGCCGATCCCTCGGAAAAGAATATCGGCATCGCCTCCACCCATGCCCGCGAAAGCGGGGTCAGCGTCGATTACCGCGCCGTGACTGCCGAGCAGTTGCAGGAAGCCGGCGAAACCTTCGACGTCATCCTCAACATGGAGGTGGTCGAGCATGTGGCCAATGTCGATCTCTTCGTCACCACCTGCGCGAAAATGGTGCGCCCCGGCGGCCTGATGTTCGCCGCCACCATCAACCGCACGCTCAAAGCCCGGGCACTGGCGATCTTTGCCGCCGAAAATGTGCTGCGCTGGCTGCCGCGCGGCACCCACCAGTATGAAAAGCTCGTTCGCCCGGAAGAGCTCGAGCGGCCGCTGGTGGCGAGCGGCATGGATATCGTCCACCGCACCGGCGTCTTCTACAACGTGCTGCAGGATCGCTGGAATCTTTCGCCGGATATGGATGTCAACTACATGATGCTGGCGAAGCGGCCGGCGCAGGGGTAATCCCGGACGCTATTTGAGTGAGGTCGTCCTAAAGAAGTTCAGTTGACGTCGTCAGGCAGCACCGGCAGCGGCGCGATCTCGATACCTTCGTCCAGGAGGGCCTTGGCGTCCTGCGCCGAGGCATTGCCGATGATGCCGCGCTCATCCGCTTCGCCATAGTGGATCTTGCGGGCTTCTTCGGGAAATTTATCGCCGACATCTTCCGCATTGGCGCGGATATTGGCAACGGCCTCGCGGATTTTTGCAAGCGCCTCTTTTCGGGCAGTATCCATGGCCAGCGTCTGGCGTTCGTCTTTCTTGCGGGCGGTGGAAACCGAAGGCGCCATCAAAAGCTTGGAGACCTGCACGGAATTGCAGACAGGACAGGACAGGAAACCGCGCTGCAACTGATCGTCGAAATCGTCGCTGCCGGCAAACCAGCCTTCGAACTCATGGCCCTTTTCACAGGCCAGCGCATAACGGATCACGCCGCTTCACCTCCGGCAGGTTTCAGGGGAATAACCGTATCCAGACCGAACTCGCGGGCATTGCGGAGATTGGGAATTTTTCCGCGCGCGGCAGCCACCAGCGAGGTATCGATCTCGGCGAAGATGATCTCTTCGCCAGCGCCGCCGGCAACGGCCAGAACCTTGCCCCATGGGTCGATGATGATGGAATGGCCGAAGGTCTCCCGCCCGTCCTCATGCACGCCGGCCTGCGCGGCGGCGATGACGAAAGCGCCGTTTTCGATGGCGCGGGCACGCAGCAGGATTTCCCAATGCGCCTCCCCCGTCTGTCGGGTGAAAGCCGCCGGAACAGTCAGAACCTCCGCACCTGCCAGCGCTTCCGCGCGGAACAGCTGCGGGAAACGGACGTCATAGCAGATTGCGAAGCCGAATTTCCCCAGCGGAAGTTCGGCGATACGCGCCACTTCGCCGGGTTGATAGGCAGCGCTTTCACGCCAGCTTTCACCGTTGTCGAGATCGACATCGAACATATGGATCTTGTCATAGCTGCAGATGCGCGAACCATCCGGCGCGAAGAGAAAACCGCGATTGGCGATCTTGCCATCCGGGCGGGCAATGGCCGTGGAGCCGACATGGACATGAATGCCGAGTTCGCGGGCAAGACGGGCCGCCGTCGCAACGATGATATCGCCATCGTCATCACGCAGTTGCGCACGCAGCGCCTGCCGGTCCTTCTGGATTGCGCCCGTCATTTCCGGGGTCTGCACATAAACGGCGCCCTCGGCCGCAGCCGCACGCACCAGCCGTTCCATATCGGCGGCGTTTCTTGCCGGATCGACGCCGGAGCGCATCTGAATGGCGGCAGCCTTGAAAACCATCACATCCTCCATACCCGCAAGGTCGCGGCCGATCAGGCGGCCAGCAGCGCGTCCAGTTTACCGGCGCGCTCCAGCGCGTGCAGATCGTCGCAACCGCCCACGTGCTGGCCGTTGATGAAGATTTGCGGGAACGTCGTTCCGCCGGATTTCTCGATCATTTCCTGCCGGTATTCCGGCGTCGTCGTGGCGTTATATTCGGCATAATCCACGCCCTTGCTGTCCAGCAGCGCCTTGGCGCGCGCGCAATAACCACAAAAATCCCGCGTATAGATCGTCACCGGTGCCATGTTTTCAAAGCCCTCGCAAACGTGCGGTAAAACGCACGATAAAGTCATGTCATTCAGGTTTCATATAGGCCCGGAAATGGCCATTGCAAAGGTCAAAACCGTCACATCCGCGGCACCGGCCCTGCGCAGGGCGCGGCTTGCCGCACCCACCGTCGCACCAGTGGTATAGACGTCGTCCACCAGCACCACGCGCCTGCCATGAACATCTGTTTCCCGGCCGGGTGCGAGCGCGAAAGCGCCGCGCACATTATCCCGCCGGGCGAGTGCGGAAAGCCCCACCTGCCGCTCTGTCGGCTTCACGCGCAGCAGCGTGCCGGCAAGCAAGGGCTTGCCGGAGGCCCTGGCCAGATGCCGCGCCAGCTCGGCGGATTGATTGAAGCGGCGGCGCAGGAAGCGGTTGCGATGCAATGGAACGGGCACGATGCAATCGCAGGCATCCACCGTTCCGTCGCTTGCCCTCAGCATCCACAGCGCCATCAGGCGGGCGAGATCGGTCCGGTCCTGATATTTCAGCCGGTGCACCAGCTTGCGGGCGGTTCCCTCATGGCTTGCAACGGCGCGCAGCCGGTCAAAAGGCGGCGGTTCGGCAATCGCCTGCGCGCTGACGAAACCATCTCCGTGGTCCCGCGCGAAGGGAATGCCCAGAACCTCGCAAAAAGGGCGATCGATAAAGGCCACATCCCGCCAGCAATCCGCGCATAAGGCGCCCTCGCCGCCGGTCATGCGGGTGCAGCCCGCGCAGGTTGGCGGGTAGACCATACGAAAGACCGCACGCCACATGTCTCCCGCCGCTGCCGGCACGGCCGCAGACTTCGACAGCAAACCCGAAAACAGACTTTCACCAGCACCCATGAGGTTGACTTTACCGCCGAACGGGTGCCTTTGCGAGAGCGATAGTTCCTTCCCGACACCGGGAAAACGGTGCCCAAAACGGCATGAGACCAACGATACGGCCCGCCGATCCCAAAGGCGTTTGAGGCCGAGCAGGCAAGATGATGGATATTCTCTTTGACCAGGCCCTGATCGAACAAAACCGTCGCCGGGCGTGGAACCGGCGCGACGACAAGGCCCTGTTTCTTCTCGATATGGCGGCCGAAGAGCTGGCCGACAGGCTTGCCATCGTCGAGCGCCAGTTCGAGACCGCAATCGAACTTCACGGCGGCACCGGCGTCACCGCCCGGCGGCTGGCGGAGACCGGCAAGGTGGATACCATTCGCCGTATCGAAACCGAGAGCTGTTTTGCGACGGATGCGAATATTCCCGACGCCGCTTCCATGGAACATCTGCCGCTCGAGGAGGCCTCCGCCAACCTCATCGTTTCACCGCTTGCCCTGCATCTGACCAATGATACGCCCGGCGCGCTGATCCAGATCCGGCGGGCATTGAAACCGGACGGCCTGTTTCTCGGCGCCATTCCCGGCAGCGGCACCCTGCAGGAACTGCGCGACGTGCTGCTGACCGCCGAGGCGGAACTGACCGGAGGCGCCAGCCCGCGCGTCATTCCCTTCGCCGATGTCCGCGATGTCGGCGCGCTTTTGCAGCGCGCCGGCTTTGCGCTCCCCGTGACCGATGCGGAAAGCTACACCGTGCGTTACGATTCGATTTTCCCGCTGATGCGCGATCTGCGCGCCATGGGCATGGCCAATCCGCTGGCAAGCCGCAGCAGAAAGCCGCTCAACCGCGCCTTTTTCCTGCGCGCGGCGGAGCTTTACGCCGAACGATATTCCGATCCTGACGGGCGGATAAGGGCGACATTTTCCATCATCTATGTATCGGGCTGGGCGCCGCACGAAAGCCAGCACAAACCGCTGAAACCCGGCTCCGCCAAGGTGCGGCTCGCCGATGCCTTAAAGACAACCGAGGTGAAGCTGTCCTGAGCGGTCAGCCGAAAGGCTTCAACTCGCCAATGTGTCTACGATGAACTGAAACACGGCATTGATATTGCTGCTTATGCTGCCTGCGCCAGCGATGAGGGCGGCGGAAATCAGCCCGGCGATCAAGCCGTATTCAACCGCTGTCGCACCGTCTTCGCTTTTGCAAAAATTGATAAAAAAATGCAGCACAGGATATTCCCCATCCGCCATCCGGTGCGTTGCGACAACCGGCATCTGCCCTGTTGAAATCAACTCCATCGTAGGTCGGCGATGTGAGGAATCCGTTACCTTTGATGGTAAACGATCAGCAACCGCTCTCGTTGCTATAACCCCTGACCACGCAGGGCATTTCCGGCATTGGCTGGGTGATGCTGCGACGGATGGAATAGGTCTTGCCCACATCGGTCTTCTTGATGGAGCCCGTGCTGATCATGTCGTAATTATCGGGAAACTGCGCCACCCGCGTGGAGGATTTTCCGGCAAGCATGGGAGTGACGATGAGTGAGAGCGCGATAACCGCCGTGCCGAAAAGCAGCGCCACATTGAGTACGCCGGTGCGACGGGATTTGTGGGAATACAAGTGACGACCTTCCACCGTCTTCCAGAAATCCTCGTTCATGAGCAACCTCGTCTCGCGCAGTTTACCGCTTCTTTAGCTTAACAATCTGCCAGAGGGTGCTGAACGATCTCTTAACACAGCCCCGTTTTGGCACGGCAAAGCGCTGCAAACGGGGCATTTTCACGAAGCTGTGACGGGATAATACGCGAGGACCTCGGGGGCTTCCCGATTTTATAGCAAATCCTGCAGGAAGGGGATGAGCGGCTCATCGGCCGGCGGCATGGGGTAATCGCGCAGTGCCTGCGGCTTCACCCATTTAATCGCCTGCCCTTCCCGGCCGTGTGCAATGCCCTCATAACGGCGGCACACATAAAGCGGCATCAGGAGGTGAAAGGTCTCATAGGTGTGGCTGGCAAATGTCAGCGGTGCGAGGCAAGCGACCTTGGTTTTGATACCCAGCTCCTCGTCCAGTTCACGAACAAGGGTTTCCTCCGGCGTC
This sequence comes from Agrobacterium sp. LR_9, assembly GCF_041954855.1. Lineage (NCBI taxonomy): Bacteria > Pseudomonadati > Pseudomonadota > Alphaproteobacteria > Hyphomicrobiales > Rhizobiaceae > Agrobacterium > Agrobacterium sp. LR_9. Next base: position 85,272 of record NZ_JAVAYA010000005.1, on the reverse strand, counting down.
TCGCCATGCTCCACCTTGCCGCCCGGAAATTCCCACAGGCCCGCAAGCGACTTGCCTTCCGGACGCTGCGCCAGAAGAATGCGGCCATCCTGATCGAGAAGGGCGCAGGCGGCGACCAGCAGGATTTTTTTGCCTGCCTCGCTCATTCGCCGGCTCCCTTGCGCCAGTAACGATAACGATAGGCCTCGGAGAACCCGAATTTTTGATAAAGGGCGATCGCCGGCGCATTGGTGGAAACCACCTGCAGCCAGGCGGTTTTTGCGCCGCTGATTCTTGCCCAGCGCAGTGCCGACGACAAAACCTGCGTGCCGAGGCCCTTTTTACGCTGCGACTTTTCGACATCGAGGGAGATGATGCCGGCAAGGTCATTATCCTGCACGCAGATCACGGTCGCGAGCGGATTGCCTTCCACTTCCTCATTGATAAAGAGGCCGAGCGCCGGCTTGATGGAGCTGACGATTTCCGCAATCGCCGGACGGAGCGCCGGATCGCTATCGCTGACCTTGATGCTCGCCTCGACAAAACGGCCGATATCGTGGCTCGGCAGGCTGACCAGCGTTTCGGGCAGCTCCATGCCGGAGAGATCGGCCGTCATGACCGTGACCTCTTCGAACACGGACCAGCCGTCATTCGAGAGAAATTCTCTCAGCTGCGGCGGCATCAGTGTCGTTTCGCGCACCACCAGCGGTCGGCCGAAATCTTCAAAACGCTTGCGCGCCTTTTCCAGCCGCACCGCGCTGTTTCCGTAATCGGACGGGTCGAGCGGCACCACGCAGTTGATGCGCTTGGAGGGGTGCGAGCCCGTCAGGCGGATTTGCCAGCTACCGTCATAAATCACCGACGAGGCAGGCCATGCCCGGAAGCTGACGGCTTCCAGACGGCGAACCAGCGGCAGATTGACGGCCTTATTGTCCTGCATTCTCTTCGGCTCCAACGGTCAGCTCCGATAGTCGCCGTTGATCGCAACATATTCTTTCGTCAGGTCACAGGTCCAGACGGTGGCAGTGCCCTGACCGAGACCTATATCCACCTTCACCGGAATGTCTTCGAGACGCATCACCGCGCTGGTTTCCGCCTCCGAATAATCCGGGTCGCGCTCGCCGTTGACAGCCACGCGCACGCCGCCGAACCAGATGGCGAGGCGGTCACGGTCGGCCATTTCGCCGGACTTGCCGACGGCCATGACGACGCGGCCCCAATTGGCGTCTTCGCCGGCAACCGCGGTCTTCACCAGCGGCGAATTGGCGATGGAAAGGGCAATCTTCTTGGCGGCGGCATCGTTTTCCGCACCCGTTACGGTGACTTCCACCATCTTGCGCGCGCCTTCACCATCGCGAACCACCTGCAAGGCAAGGTCCTTCAGAAGATCGTTCAGCGCGGCGCGGAAGCCGGCAAGGCGCTCGTCGTCGGCGCTCGTTACCTTCACCTGGCCGTCTTCAGCGGCAGCACCTGTCGCAAACAGCATCAACGTATCGGAGGTGGAAGTGTCGCTATCGACCGTCACGGAATTGAATGTCGGGCCAACACCGGCAGACAGCAGCGACTGCAGGGCGGCGGGCTCGATATCGGCATCCGTCACCACGAAAGAGAGCATCGTCGCCATATCCGGCGCAATCATGCCAGCACCCTTGGAAATGCCGTTGATCGTCACGATCACGCCGCCGATCTCGGCGGTGCGGGTCGAAACCTTGGGATAGGTGTCGGTCGTCATGATCGCCTTGGCGGCTTCCTGCCAGAAATCGGCTTCCGCCCTGACATTCATGTCGCCGAGAACGCCGGCAAATTTCGAAGCATCCAGCGGCTCACCGATCACGCCCGTCGATGCCAGGAAGACCTCGCCCTCGGAGCAACCAACGGCAGCGGCGGCGGATTTCGCCGTCAATTCGGTCGCGGCCTTGCCCTTGACGCCGGTAAAGGCATTGGCATTGCCGGAATTGACCACCACGGCGCGCGCCACGCCGCCGCCGAGATTGGCGCGGCAGAAATCGACCGGGGCGGAAGGGCATTTTGATTTGGTGAAGACGCCGGCGACGCTTGCCGGTTTGTCGAACACCATCAGCAGAACGTCGGTGCGGTTCTTGTACTTGATGCCGGCGGCGGCCGTCGCCATGCGAACGCCGCGCAGCGCAGGCATGTCGGGATAGGATTTCGGAGCGAGCGGAGAAACGGCAACGGACATGGGAAGCGCCTGAAATTCTGGAAAAGGGGTCTGGAATGCCTGAGATGAAACGGGGCGGCCCATAGCCGCCCCGTAACATTTGTTTTTACTGCTGCGGCTGAGCCTGCTGTTCCTTCGTGGCTTCGTCGTAGCCCTTCTTCAGCGTCTCATCCATGATTTCGATCTTCTGGTCGGCCTTTGCCTTCTCGATGAGGGCAACGTACTTGTCACGCATGACAAGCTGACGAACCTGCGGCTCGACCTGCTCGAAAGCCGGCGGCGGTGCGATGCGCTTGTCTTCCAGCTTGATGACGTGGAAGCCGAACTGGGTCTTCACCGGAGCCTTGGTGTAGGCGCCCTTTTCGAGGCCGAAAGCGGCTTCTTCGAATTCCGGCACCATGCGGCCCTTGCCGAACCAGCCGAGATCGCCGCCGTCATCCTTGTTGGAATCGGTCGACTTTTCCTTGGCGAGCGCGGCGAAATCCTTGCCCGAATCAAGCTGCTTGATGATGTCCTTGGCTTCGTCCTCGCTGGCGACGAGAATGTGCGCGGCCTTGATTTCCTCTTCCTGCGGCAGGGCTGCGACTTCCTTGTCGTAGCGAGCCTTTACTTCGTCAGCGGTAACGGCATCGACGACATGCTTGCGGAAATAGGCGTTGTGCAGCTCACGGTCCTGGATGAATTCCATGCGCTTCTTGAAATCTTCAGTCTTTTCCAGACCTTCGGCGCTGGCGTTCTTCACCAGAAGCTTGACGTCGATCGCGCCGGAAAGGGCTGCAACCTTCTTCTGCTCATCGGGAAGCTGCGCGAGCTGCGGGTCGAGGTTGCTCATGGCGAGGTCGAGTTCGGACTGGTGGATTTCCAGATCGCCGACCTTGGCGACAACCTTGTCTTCCTGTGCGAAAGCCGGAAGCTGGAGGCCGAGCGTGGCCACAATCACCGCAGCCGCAATTTTATTATAGCGCAACATTTTGAACCTTTCGGGGACAATGCCGGCTCCAGACATGGTTTCCGGCTCTGAAAAAACTTCCAAACACCGGATTGTGGCCATTCTGTAACGGGCAGAACCGTTGACATCATTTGCCCCCCCTCTTATCTGTCACGCAACCTCGCGTCCAGATACGTTGAAGGGCGAAGTCCGTCATTTATGCTGAAATCGGCGTGACGGAGAAAAGCGCCCGGCAAAACGGAATTTCAGAAAGGGCCAGTAAGATGGTCAGTCTCGGCGGAATAGCCCGCAAGTTGTTCGGTTCGGCAAATGACCGCCGCGTCCGCTCCTATAGAAGCAAGATCGCAGCCATCAATGCGCTGGAAGAAGCCACCAAGGCGCTCTCCGACGAAGCGCTGGCGGCCAAGACCGCTGAGTTCCGCCAGCAGCTTGCCGATGGCAAGACGCTGGACGACCTGCTGATCCCGGCTTTCGCCGTCGCCCGCGAAGCGTCGCGCCGCGTTCTGCATATGCGCCCCTTCGACGTGCAGCTGACCGGCGGCATGATTCTGCATGGAGGCGCTATCGCCGAAATGAAGACCGGTGAAGGTAAGACGCTGGTGGCGACCCTTGCGGTCTACCTCAACGCCCTTGCCGGCAAGGGCGTGCATGTCGTCACCGTCAACGACTATCTCGCCAAGCGTGACGCGGCCACGATGAGCAGGCTCTACGGCTTCCTCGGCCTGACGACCGGCGTGATCGTCCACGGGCTGGACGACGACCAGCGCCGCGAGGCCTATGCGTGCGACATCACCTACGCGACGAACAACGAACTCGGCTTCGATTATCTGCGCGACAACATGAAATATGACCGCGCCCAGATGGTTCAGCGCGGCCACAACTACGCGATCGTCGACGAAGTCGACTCCATCCTGGTCGACGAGGCGCGCACGCCGCTCATCATTTCCGGCCCGCTGGACGACCGTTCCGACCTTTACAACACCATCGACGCCTTCATTCCGCTGCTGACGCCGGAAGATTACGAAATCGATGAAAAGCAGCGCTCGGCCAACTTCTCCGAAGACGGCACCGAGAAGCTCGAGAACCTGCTGCGGCAGGCGGGACTGCTGAAGGGCGAATCGCTTTACGACGTCGAAAACGTCGCCATCGTTCACCACATCAACAATGCGCTGAAGGCCCACAAGCTCTTTACCCGCGACAAGGACTATATCGTCCGCAACGACGAAATCGTCATCATCGACGAGTTCACCGGCCGCATGATGCCGGGCCGCCGTTATTCCGAAGGTCAGCATCAGGCTCTCGAAGCCAAGGAAAAGGTGCAGATCCAGCCGGAAAACCAGACGCTTTCCTCCGTCACCTTCCAGAATTATTTCCGCATGTACGAAAAGCTGGCCGGCATGACCGGCACGGCCGCGACGGAAGCGGAAGAATTCGGCAACATTTACGGCCTCGACGTCATCGAAGTGCCGACCAACCTGCCGATCCAGCGTATCGACGAGGACGACGAGGTTTACCGCACTGGCGAGGAGAAGTTCCAGGCGATCATCACCGAGATCAAGGCGGCGCATGAACGCGGCCAGCCGGTTCTGGTGGGCACGACCTCCATCGAAAAATCCGAGCTTCTGGCCCATCTCCTGCGTCAGTCCGGCTTCTCCGATTTCCAGGTCCTGAACGCCCGTTACCACGAGCAGGAAGCCTATATCGTTTCGCAGGCCGGCGTTCCGGGTGCGGTCACCATCGCCACCAATATGGCCGGCCGCGGCACCGACATCCAGCTCGGCGGTAACGTCGACATGCGGCTTGAGCGCGAGCTCGAAGGCATCGAACCCGGTCCGGAACACGACGCCAAGGAACAGGCGATCCGCGCCGAGATCAAAGTTCTGAAGGAAAAGGCGCTCGCCGCCGGCGGTCTTTACGTCATCGCCACCGAACGCCACGAAAGCCGACGCATCGACAACCAGCTGCGCGGCCGTTCCGGCCGTCAGGGCGACCCGGGCCGTTCAAAATTCTACCTGTCGCTTCAGGATGACCTGATGCGCATCTTCGGTTCCGAGCGTATGGACAGCATGCTGCAGAAGCTCGGCCTGAAGGAAGGCGAGGCAATCGTCCACCCGTGGATCAACAAGGCGCTGGAACGCGCCCAGAAGAAGGTCGAAGCCCGCAACTTCGAGACCCGCAAGAACCTTCTGAAATATGACGACGTGCTGAACGACCAGCGCAAGGTGATCTTCGAACAGCGCCTCGAGCTGATGGAAGCCGACAATATCGGCGAAACCGCAGCCGATATGCGCCATGAAGTGATCGAAACGCTCGTCACCAAGCATATTCCGGAAAATGCCTATGCGGAACAGTGGGATATTGCAGGCCTGAAGGCCGGCATCGCCCAGTTCCTCAACCTCGACCTGCCGGTGGAGGAATGGGCCAAGGAAGAAGGCATCGCTGAGGACGATATTCTTGAGCGTGTTACCGAGGCCGCCGACAAATACGCCGCCGAGCGCGCGGAACGTTTCGGCCCCGAGATCATGACCTATGTGGAACGCTCGGTCATTCTTCAGACGATCGACCATCTGTGGCGCGAACATATCGTCAACCTCGACCATCTCCGTTCCGTCGTCGGTTTCCGCGGTTATGCCCAGCGCGACCCGCTGCAGGAATACAAGGCGGAAGCCTTCGAACTGTTCCAGGCGCTGCTCGCCAATCTGCGCGAGGCCGTGACCGCCCAGCTGATGCGCGTGGAACTGGTGCAGCAGGAACCGCAGCAGCCGGAACTGCCGGAAATGACGGCGCATCATCTCGACCCCAATACGGGCGAAGACGAAATGGCGCTGGGCCAACAGGCCGCGCCCGCCGCCTTCGTGCCGGCCGAGGATCGCGATCCGGAAAACCCCGCCACCTGGGGTCGCATCGGCCGCAACGAAATGTGCCCCTGCGGCTCCGGCAAGAAATACAAGCACTGCCACGGCGTTTACGAACAGGCCTGAGGCAGTTGCTGACAGACAAACGAAATCGCCCGCACCCTCGGTTGCGGGCGATTTTCGTTGCACCCCTCGATCGCTGTTGACGGATATCGGCAATTTCCAATATGGGAGCCGGATCGTCTTCCGGAAAAAGCTTTCATGGCCCCTCGCGACTTTGCCGCCTATGTTTTTCTCGCACTCGCGTGGGGAATGTCCTTCCTGCTGCTTTTGCATGTCGTCGAGGCCTTCGGCTGGATCGGCGCGGTCACGCTCCGTTCGCTGGTCACCGCCGTCACCCTGTTTCTGATCGCGATTGCGGCGCGCCGAAAGCTCGCATTTTCCGCGAGCTGGCGCGCCTTCGCCGTCGTCGGCGCAACAACGGTCGCGGGACAGTTGATCGGCCTCTCCTATGCGACGCCGCTGGTCGGCACCGCCATGGCGGCCATTCTGGTGGCCACCATCCCGCTTTTTTCCATGCTCATCTCACAGGTCTGGGGACTTGAACGCCTGACGAAACAGGGCTTTGCCGGACTCATCATCGGCTTTAGCGGCATCTTGCTGCTTGTCGGCTTCCCCGCCGTGCCCGTCACGACCGGCTTCGTCATCGGCTGTGCCGCCGCCCTCGCCGCCTGCATCTGCGCCGCCTATGGCAGCAACTATGCCAGCCGCTATCTCAAGGGCGTGGGTTCGTGGGAAATCACCATCGGCTCCTTTCTCACGGGCGGGCTGATGACATTGCCGCTTCTTCTGGCCGTGCCCCTGCCCGGAGCACCGCGCCTCATCGATTACGGTTATCTTCTCGTACAGGCGGTGGTCATGAGCGGCCTCACCTACATCACCTATTTCAAGCTTGTCTCCTCGATCGGCGCAACCAGGGCGATCAGCGTGGAATTCGCCGTGACCGTCGTTGCGGTCCTCGTCGGCGCGCTGGTGCTGGATGAGCCGCTTTCGCTTCCCCAGCTTTTCGGCGCCGGCATCATCATTCTGGGCTGTGCGCTGGTCCTCGATCTCATGCCAAGGAAAAAGGCTCCGCCCACACCCTCCGGGGCGTGAAGGGTTTATTAGCGTTTTCCACCAATAGTCGTGCTGGTCATTGCTGATCACACGGGATCGCGCCTGCGGCGCGAGGGAAAAATGCAACCGGGCAAATCAGACTACGAGCACTACTGGGACCCGCTAAGGGCGCTCCTCATGCTGCTCGGCATTCCCTATCACGCCTCCCTCCTCTACAGCTATGCCCTGCCATGGGACATCAAGGATTTCGACACCAGCCCGCTTCTGAGCGCGCTGGGTTCCGCACTCGTCACCTTCCGCATGCCGGCATTCTTTCTGGTGGCCGGCTATTTTTCCACGATGGTCATCGGCAAGAAGGGCAAGATGCGCTGGCTGAGACAGCGTTTCCTGCGCCTCGGCGTGCCCTTTATCATCGCGGTCCTTCTGCTCGGGCCATCACAGCTTTTCCTGCTGCAACTGGCCCGCGTCGCCAAAGGCGATATCCCGGCCGACCGGCTGCTTGAGAGCCTGCCCGGCCTGCTGCGCCCGAGCGAACAGTGGATCATGCATCTATGGTTCCTGCCGGCCCTTATCTTCTATTCGATCCTGCTTGCCGGCCTGCTGTTTCTCTTGGAACGTCCGCCAGTAGCCTATGTGAGAGATTGGTTCGGCAGCCTGCGGCAGTGGCATACCTCCCTGTTTTTCGCAATGCTCTGCCTCGTACCTGTTGTGTGGGAATTGATGATCTACGGATCCGGCCAGCTTGCAGCAAAGAGCGGAAGCGGCCTCTTTTTTCTCTATGAACGCGCTTCCGATCCCTATGCGCGTTACCTGCCATTCTTCCTCATTGGCGCGCTGCTGCACCGTGACCGCGCCCTCTTTCACCGCTTTCGCCAGACGGGCCTTCTCACCGGCGTCATCGCGGTGGGCGCCATCGCGACGGCGGTGACCCTGCGCCTGCAACATCCCTTTTCGAATTCGGCCCTGCTGGTGCTGGTGTCGACAATTGCGGCGGTGACGGCAAGCCGTCTGTTGATAGACCTCGCCTGCCGCTATTTCGACAGGCCGAGCCGGCTTGCCAGACGCATGACGGATGCGTCCTTCACCATCTACCTGTTCCACCATCCGCTGATCTACGCGTTCGGGACGCTCTTCATCCTCATTGCGCTGCCGCCCATCCTGGAATTCACCATCATCGTCGCGGCCACCACGACGGCGGCCTATATGCTGCATCAGGCGATACGCCTCAGCCCGCTCGCCCTTTTCCTGTTCAACGGCATTCGCAAGCCACGCGTGGCGGACGATATTGGCACACAAGCCGGCGCGTCCCAAACCCTTCGTTAAGGATGAAGCGCGTATGATCGGCCTGCCTATTCAACTGGAAATGATGGCGTGTGGATCATGGCTATCCTCAACACGGCGGAAAAAGCCTTACCCGCAGGCCTGCGCGCGAAGCTTTCGCCGCTGGTAGCGAAAGTCGCCGTTGTTCTTTCCGGCGGGGATGAGGTCTCCCGCGCGCAGCGCATGGCGCTGGTTGCGTTTGCGGTGCGTATCGTCAGCGCCGGTATAGCCTTCATTTCCCAGATCATTCTTGCCCGCCTGATGGGCGAATTCGAATATGGCCTGTTCGCCTTCGTCTGGGTTCTGGTGATCCTGTTCGGCAATCTTTCCTGTCTCGGTTTTCACACCACCGTCATCCGCTTTTTACCCGGCTATCGTCTGGAAGATGCCCATGACAAGATCATGGGGCTGACCTCGACGGCGCGGGTCTTCGCCATGCTTTCGGCCAGCGCGCTTGCGATTTTCGGTTTCGTTTTCCTGTATTTCTTCGGCGAGCGCATCGCCTCCTATTATCTCATTCCCGTGTCGCTCGCGCTTTTCACCCTGCCGATGGTGGCGCTGGGCGATGTGCTGAACGGCACCGCGCGCGCCAATGGCTGGGCGGTCTCCGCACTCAGCCCCACCTATATCGTTCGCCCGGTGCTGATCCTGCTGTTCATGCTGGTGGCAATCGGTCTCGGCGCGGAAAAGACCGCAACGACGGCCATGCTGACGGCCCTTCTTGCCACCTATGTCACCACGCTTTTCCATTTCGCCTTCATGAACCGCAGGCTTAACCGGCATTTCCGCAGCACGGTCCGCAGGGTGCATTTCCGCCACTGGATAAGGTTTGCCTTCCCGATGTTCCTGATCGACGGCATCGGTTTTCTGATGACCAATTCCGATGTGGTGATCGTCGGGCTTTATCTGCCGCCGGATCAGGTGGGCATCTATTTTGCCGCGGCAAAGACCATCGTGCTGATGCAATTCGTGTTTTTCTCGGTGCAGGCGGCCGCCGCCCCGCGCCTGGCCGCCCTCATGTCGGCCAATGACCGGCAGGGGCTCGCCGGTTTCGCCAGCCAGGCAGCGCGCTGGGCCTTCTGGCCATCGCTCGGCGTCGGCAGCGTGGTGCTTCTGGCCGGCCCGTTCCTGCTGTCGCTGTTCGGTCCCGGCTTCGTTGAGGGTTATGAGCTGATGTTCTTCCTTTTCGCCGGTTTCCTCGCCAAGGCGCTGATCGGCCCGGGGGAAACATTGCTGAACATGGCCGGCAAACAAAAATTGTGCGTCGTGCTTTATATTATTATCTTCGGTTGCAACATTGCACTCAACATGGCGCTCATTCCGGTCTATGGTCTGGCAGGGGCAGCAGCAGCGGTGGCGATAGCCATGTGCATAGAAGCTGTGCTATTGCATATTGCCATTCGCCGCACACTCGGGATCGTCCTTTTTGCCTTCAACGATCCCCGGGCGGGTCAAAACACTGGGAAGGCGGTGTAACGATAAGCATGTCCAGCGATCCAAAGAATCCGGATTTTCAGGACCCGCGCATCGCGGCACTGATGGCGTCTGCGGAGCGTGACCGCCCCGTGGCCGACAGCAGCCGACGCGTGGGCCGCGATGGCCGGGAATTCTGCATCTATCCGGGTCAGCTCGGTTATGACATGCAGGAAGAACTCGACTTTCTGTCCAACCGCGTCATGGAGGCGAATGTCTTCTTCACCGGAAGGCTTCTCGCGCCCGCCATGCCGCGCATCGAGGACAAGTCCGTGCGCTTCGCCCTCATTCGCGATGAGAATGGCGCCAGAAGCCGCATGCGCTTCCTGATGCCCTTTACCGTGGAAAAGCCGGGCTTTTCCATCGGTCCCTCCATCATTCGCGTCTGGGCCAATCCATTCGGGCCGCTCGGCACGCCGCTGGTCGACACCGAGGGCGCTGCCGAAACCCTCGACAATCTTTTCGATGCGCTTTCCGACAGCAACATGCGTCTGCCGAATGTTCTGGTTCTGCCGGACATTCGGCTGGAAGGGCCGTTTGCCCGAATGTTCAAAGCCATCGCGCTCAGCCGCAACCTGCCGGTGACGACGACGGGCAATTATTACCGGCCGATGCTGGAGAGCCTTCTCGATGGCAGGGCCTATCTGCGAAACGCCCTTGCGCCGCACCATTTGCGCGAAATGAACAGGCAGTGGCGGCAGCTCGAAAAACTTGGGGCCCTCTCCTATACCGTTACCCGGCAGCCAGCGGACGTGCGTTACCGCATGGAGGAGTTTCTGGCGCTGGAGGCGAGCGGCTGGAAAGGCCGCAAACGCACCGCGCTGGTCAACGACCGTTATCGCGCCGCCTTCGCCCGCGAGGCGATCACCAATCTGGCCGAAGCGGATGCAGTGCGTATCCACACCATCGATCTCAATGGCAGCGCCATCGCCTCCATGGTGGTGTTCATCACGGCGGGCGAGGCCTATACGTGGAAGACCGCTTTCGACGAGAGCTATGCGCAATTTTCTCCCGGCAAGCTGCTCGTGCAGAAACTGACCGACTGGCATCTGGACGATGCCAATATTCTGCGCAGCGACAGCTGCGCCGTGCCCGATCATCCGATCATGAGCCGCTTCTGGCAGGAACGTCAGGAAATGGGTACGCTGGTCGTCGGGCTTGCCCAGAACAGCGACCGGGACGTGCGGCAGGTTTCCACGCAGGTGGACATGTACCGCAACACCCGCAATCTCGCCCGCAGCCTGCGGCAGAAAATCCTGTCCTTTGGACGCAAGGGCAATTGATCCGAAGGGCGCCAGTGGCGCCCTTCGAAGTTTTCTGACACGGGCAAAGCCTGCTTCAGCGCGAGGCCGTCCGGATCATCTTGCACAGTTTCGTCAGCGCCGCATCGTATCCGCCGCCCAGAATATCGACACAACGGCGGGCGAGCTTGATCTGCTCGGTCCGCGACATATCGTTATAGGCTTGCAGGGCATTGCGCATCGCGCCCGGAGACACCGTGCCCGAGCCGCCGGGACTGGTGGTGCTGCCGCCGGGATTTCCGGGCGTGCCGGTCGAACCGGAGCCGCCGATACCGACGCCAACGCCGAGACCGACACCGCTCGAGCCCCCCACATTGGCCCCGACATTGGCATTGATGCCATCCGAGCCGCCAACGGAAGCGTTCACACCGGCATTGACGCCACTGGAACCGCCGACGGATGCATTGACATCCGCATTGACCCCACTGCTGCCGCCGACCGATGCGTTGACATCCGCACCCAGCCCGCCGCCGCTCCTGCCGCCGACATCCGCACTGGCGTTAACGCCACTGCTGCCGCCAACGGAGGCATCGACCCCAAGCCCGCCGCTGCCATTATCGCCAACACTGGCGTTAACCCCATTCTCGCCACCGATCCCGATATCCAGCGCATGGGCGTTGATCGGCAGGATCAGGCAGGCGGACAGTAATAAATTGCGAGAAAAAGCCCTCATAATTTCCTCCCTATGAGTTTGGCCATTCCCGCCCCGCGTGGAAACTCCACCCTGACATCATAATTCAATTAGTAATTGCGTATATTCTAATTTATTAGAGGTACCTAATATTACCCTAATGCCGCAACTGCAGGTGTCGCGATCCGGCACAGCCACCCTTCGCAATATTTTGATCGGCGGCCCGGCAAAGACGGAAAACCGCACGCGCAAACACGCGCAATTCAAAAAGGATAAGTCAGCTTTGGGGTTGCACGCATGGCCTTGAGCATGATAGACGCCGTGGCATTACCACCGTTGCCCCAATGGCGGAATTGGTAGACGCGCCGCACTCAAAATGCGGTTCCGAAAGGAGTGCTGGTTCGATCCCGGCTTGGGGTACCATTTCCTAAAAGCGCATTGATTTCTCTAAGCTTTGACCAGCATGCGTCAGTGAACTCTTCGACGGTCTCACGCCGCCGAAAAGCTCACGAAACTTTGCTTCCGCGCCTCCGAGTATTACCGGGCTTTCATTTGCCAGATGCGGCGGACTCGATTAGACGAATCCCGTTACACCCCGTGAAGACCGGCGACTTAATTTCGCCATCACGCCCGCCTTTTTGAAAGCCCGTCCGGGATATCTGCTTCTTCGCGAAGTTTGAGGAAAACAACATGGCCAATGCGACCACCGCCGACAATAGCCGCACGCTCGCCGCTCTCGGCGTCACGGCGGGAATGATCTTCACCGTCGGCTCCGCCCTCGGTTTCCAGCATATTGGCGGTTATACGCCCTGCGCGCTGTGCCTGCTGCAGCGCGATCCCTATTATTACGCGATTCCGCTGGGCATATTGGCCATTGCGACCAGCGTCTTCAAATTGCCGGTCCAGATCACCCGGCTGCTGCTTGCCCTTATCGGCGTGGCGATGCTGATCGGCGCCGGGCTCGGCGTTTATCACGCCGGTGTGGAATGGGGTTTCTGGGAAGGGCCGATCACCTGCGCAACCGGGGCGCCTTCCATCACCACCAATGCCGGCGATCTGCTGGGCAATCTGAACGCCATCAAGGCCCCCTCCTGCAACGACGCTGCCTTGCGGGTGCTCGGCCTTTCCTTTGCGGGCTGGAATGTCATTGCAAGCGTTGCACTTGCGGCAGTCGCCTTTTTTGGCGCGAGCCGTAAAAGCCGGTAAGCGGAAAACCGCGTTGCAGTCCTCGAAAGATCAGGGCTGCAGCTCGGTATCCCAGTAAAGATAGTCCATCCAGCTTTCGTGCAGATAATTGGGCGGGAACAGCCGCCCGTTATTGTGCAGATCCTGAACCGTCGGCTGGAAGGGCTTCTGCGCCGGGAACATGCCCGCCTGCTTGGGAAGCTTGCTGCCTTTTTTAAGGTTGCAGGGAGAGCACGCCGCAACGACATTGTGCCAGGTGGTTTCACCGCCATGCGCGCGGGGAATCACATGGTCGAAGGTCAATTCGTCCCGCGTGCCGCAATACTGGCATTCGAACTTGTCCCGAAGGAAAACGTTGAAGCGGGTGAAGGCGGGGTTGCGGGTGGGCTGCACATAGGTCTTGAGGCTGACGACGCTCGGCAGCCGCATGGAAAAGCTGGGGGACGACACCGCGTGATCATATTCTGCAATGATGTTCACACGGTCTAGAAAGACGGCCTTGATCGCGTCCTGCCAGGACCATAACGACAAGGGATAATAACTCAGTGGCCTGTAGTCTGCGTTCAGAACGAGCGCCGGCAGGGCCTGTGGTGAAACTGCAATCGTCAAGGGCTTCTCCTGAGCGATTCGGCATCTGCACTTGTATATTAGGTCCGTTGTTACAGGATTGTGAAGCCTATAAATGCAGCGGCGAAGAGCTTAATTTTTGAGCCGCAGAATGGCCTTTTTCGCATTCCTGACGATCGAACGGCACGGGACACCTCCTGGCGCTGTGACACCGCTGGCCGATGCGGCAGGAAGGCGATTCGGGCCTTCGCCAGGCACAAATCCTTCTCACACCGGATGCACTATCGGTGATATGATTACCCCCGACGGACGACTGGAAAATCAATGCGCGCCGGGCATGGCAAATGTGCGGCGGCGGCATTCATCATTTCCGTCAATGGAGGAACGGTCATGAGGTTGGGCAGGCAGCAAGCAGCAGCATTGCGGGGCGGTCTGGCGGCCGGCGTCCTGACCGCCATGATCTTCCTCTCCGTGGGCGCCCACGCCCAGCAATATCAGAATTTCGAAGTGACGCCGGATGGCCGCGGCGGAGCGCAGGGAACGATCGGCGGGCGCAATTTCGAAGTTTACCGAAATTACGACCGGCCGCCGGCAAGCCGCGCCTCCCCCGAGACCCGGCGTGAACTCAGGCGGGCTGTCCCGCAGCAGACCTGTATTGTCGACACCGAGGGCAGGACCCGCTGCAGGTGAGCGCGAACCCGGCTTTCCGGCTGTTTTCAGCGCGCTGTAACAAAATTAGATTTCGTTAAAATGCAATCTATCGACTTAAACGGCCCGCAAGAATGGGTCGCTATGGTGCCAGGCACAAGACAAGACAAAACAATTGTGCAGGGGCAAGGACATGGCGAAGAGAACAATCCGTCTGGCAAAGATTTTTGCCGTCGCTGCCGGCGTGGCGGCAAGTGTTGCGACAACGGCGTCCGCCGTCCAGCTCGGTGGCCTTGCCCAGAAGCCCGGCGCCTCGCGGCCCGGCCAGTTCATGACCACGAGCCGTCCGACCATCGCACCCATTGCCTTTGCGAAATTCTGTGAAAGCGCCGCCGACCAGTGTCTCCGGATTGGCGACCGCGATACAGTGGAACTGAGCAAGCAGAAGCGCACGGAACTCCAGCGCATCAACGCCGAGATCAACACCTCGATAATCTATGCCAGCGAACAGGACGGCGAAGACGACTGGAAACTGAACCCGGCAAGCGGCGACTGCGAAGATTTCGCGGTGACCAAGCGGCAACGCCTCCTGCGCGCCGGCTGGCCTTCAGGCGCCCTGCGCATCGCAACAGCCCGCACAACGGATGGCATAGGACATGCCGTTCTGGTGGTCAGCACCAGCCAGGGCGATCTGGTGCTGGATAACCGCACCAATGTCGTCAAGCCATGGAAAGCGGTGGATCTGAAATGGATCAAGATCCAGTCGCACGAGGACCCGCGTGTCTGGCTGAAACTCTAGAACACGGTTTCAGGCTGAGCCGCCCTTTCGGAGGGCAGGCATTTCGGTTGACGGTTTAAGGCGCCGTATCTTTCGACCATCAAAACGGGT
This sequence comes from Agrobacterium sp. LR_9, assembly GCF_041954855.1. Classification (NCBI taxonomy): domain Bacteria; kingdom Pseudomonadati; phylum Pseudomonadota; class Alphaproteobacteria; order Hyphomicrobiales; family Rhizobiaceae; genus Agrobacterium; species Agrobacterium sp. LR_9. Next base: position 70,180 of record NZ_JAVAYA010000005.1, on the reverse strand, counting down.
ATTCTTTCCCCACAGAATCGGCGCGTCAACGCAGCTTTGGCGGGCAATGCGACAGCCGCCTTCAACGCTCTTGACCTTGTGCGGGAGAGACAGTATCGGCAGCTATGCCCAAGGTGCTCAACTGGATTCGCGGTCGTAAACAACCAGCCTCCCGCGACGACCGGAGGCGGCGCAGAATTGACCTTGGCGACAAGCCGGCCTCCTTTCCGATCTATGCCATTGGCGACGTGCATGGCAGCCTCGACCTGCTGTTGCAGGCGGAGCGGAAAATCCTTGCCGATCTGGGGCACGACCCTTCTCCCGCGCTGGTCGTTCTCCTCGGTGACTATGTCGATCGCGGGCGCGATTCCCGTGGCGTTCTCGAACATTTATTGCAGCCGCCACCCGCGCCGCTGCGCCGCATTGCGCTTTGCGGCAACCATGAGCAGCTCTTCCATGACTTTCTCGAAAATCCGCAGCAGAATATGCACTGGCTGCACTTCGGTGGCCGCCAGACGCTTTTATCCTACGGCGTCGATATCGACTATTTCCTGCAAAAGGGCCGCCTGAGACTGCAGCCATTCAGGGACGCCCTGCTCGGCGCAATTCCGCAACCCCACCGCCAGCTTTTATCCAGCCTGCCGATCTACGCCCGGATAGGACCCTATATTTTCGTGCATGCCGGCTTAAGACCGGGATTGCCGCTGGAGGCGCAGACGGATGAGGACATGCTCTGGATCCGGGAACCTTTCCTGTCGCAGGGGGCCGGGCTGGACCTCGTCGTCATCCACGGCCACACGCCGGTAACCGAACCGGAAACCGGCCCGCAACGGATCGGCATCGACACGGGTGCATTCACCACGGGCAGGCTTACCGTTCTCAGGCTTTCGGATGCGGGCTTGCACCTGATCGGTTGAGATGAACAATCGGCTCATTTCCAGAAAGACGACCCTGATGCGCGCGCGCGACGGATTGCGGAGTTTTCACGCTCTCCTGAACTGCTGTTTCCAGCTTTCGATTGCCTCCACCGGCAACTTTATCGGCGGCACCCCGCTCCCGGAAATCCAGTTCGACATTCTGTCGAAATCCTTACGATCCATGGCCGGCAAACCAGTATCCTTGGAAATTTCCGTGGCCCGGTTGTCGACTTTGACGATTAGGGCACGGCGAAATTTCTGCATCGCACGAATGCCGCCATGCAGGCGCGTTCCCACGAAATCCACATCCTCATTATCAAGAAAGTGGTTATAGGCCGCGAGCGTCGGATCGATGAACTTCAGCCCGGAAATATTCATGGAAGCAAGATAAGCCGCATCTTCGCGCTGCTGCGGCCAGAAATAGACGTTGTCGTAACGATCCTTCAGAATTTCAATCATCTTCTTGTCCTCCTCCTGGCGGTTGAGGTAGAAGGTCAGCGTTGTGACAACGGAAGAGGCCTTGGAAGTAGGGATGGACCTGCAATGGTCCGGATCAAGGCCCCACATGGTCGGGCAAGAGGTGTTCAGAACCTTCTTGCCCAATGACCTAAGTTTTTCGGCGGTGTAATTATCACGCACCGCATGTGTGAATTCATCCGACAGAATTTTTTTCAGAATCCAGCGCGAATAAGCGTTCGGCTGTTTCATGTAATTCATCCAGCCGCAGCCGAGCAGAACAGCCTCCCGGAAGGCGAATGCATCCCACGGCAGCAACTTCCACAAAACGCGGGCTTCCATGTTCGATGCGAGAATATTGGTGCCGGCAACAAAGGCAGCTTCGCTCTTGCGCAGCAGCGATTTCGAGACGTTCGTCATATATTCATGCGTCGCCACATGATAGGGATAAGCTTGAGGAACAACCTCAAGCAGCACCTCCTTGACGGCATCGAGAATGATCTGATCGCCGAGATTGTCCGAGGCTACGGTTGTATCGAGAATGGTAATCGTCTTCATTGGAACCTCGTCCTGAAATTAAGTCGTTCTGCAATTTCATTTTCGTGAAAAAAGCGCCCTGGCCTCTTTGAGCACCCCCCGTATGTCCCCGGGCATGGTGATAAAAAGCAGAGCCGGATAGATCACCGCCCCTGCCGAGACCAGCAGGCATAGTGTTACCGGTTTGGAGAAACGTTCCCCCATCATCCAGTAAAGACCGCTAACCAGAACAGCCATGGTGAAGGCCGCGATGAGCGGTGGCATGCAGGTGCGAAGCGTGCCGCCTATCGAAATGCCGGCGCTGTTTCGGACACTGACCAAAGCGACCGGCCAAGTCAGATAAGCCCGCACGACATGAGCGAGAGTAACCGCCACCAAGCCGAAAGGCGCAGCGGCCAGACCAAGCCCACAGCCGATAACAACCTGCAAAAACGACAGGTACAGGGTTTTTCCGCCCTGCCGGATGGCGGTCAGCAGTGGCCAGACGAATGAATTGGCGACAAACGGCAAAGCTGTCAGACACAATAATTGCGTGACCGGTGCGGCGGCCGCCCAGTTTTCGCCGAAAGCAACGGGAACAAGAACAGGCGCCGTGGCCGCAAGACCGAGGAAACATGGGAAAGCAATGATGCCCGACAGCCGGATGAAGCCGAAATAGGCATGTTCGAGGGATTTGTTCTCGGCATTGATGCGTGCATAGCTCGTCAACGCCACCGATGTCAGTGGAATGACGGCCAGCTGACTGACGAGATCGATGCACCGCCATGACAACCGGATGTACCCCACGGCCGCGGTCGAGAGAAAGGTCGCGGCAATCAGCTCCTGCAGCCGGACATTGAGACCCACCAGGAAATTTGCCGCAAAGATGCGCGACCCGAAACTCCACTGATCCGCTACATAGGCTCTGATGAAACGCGGACGCGGGATCCATCCACAGGCAATCCAGTTCATACAAGTCGTCACAAGACTGGCAATCAGCCTCTGCACGACCATTGCCCATACGCCCCACCCATTCAGGGCCAGAGCGATTGCGATCACCCCGGCAAGAAAATTGGACAGGAGCGCACGCATGGCAAGCTTGCGAAACGCGAACTCACGCTGCAGGCGGGCTTCATGAATGGTGCCGGCACCCATAATGAAGAGTACGGTGGAGAGCGCCATCAAGACCGGGCTGAGTTCTGCAATTCCAAACAGGCCCGCGAGGAAAGGCGCCGCCAGCGAAAGCAAAGCGCACAGCACGGCTCCCCACAGGAGTGAAAACCAGAAGGCCGTGTCGGCATAGTCTTCGTCCAGCTCCGGTCGCTGCAGCACCGCCTCCGGCAATCCACCGCGGGCGATGACGAGGATGATATCCACGAAAACCGTTGCGATGGCGACAAGCCCAAACTCGTCCGGCGTCAGCAGGCGCGCCAGAATGAGGAAGACGACGAAAGACAGAAAGACGTTGCCATAACCGCCGACCGCACTCCACAGGGCGCTCGTGACCGAGCGCCTTTCAAGACGGGGAGCGTTTTCGTCCAACTTCAACATCTGCAAAACCCGGAAACACGGGAAGGCGCCCTGCCCGCGGCTGAAAGATCAGCGCGTGGCATCCGCAGGCCCGTCATGCGGCTGCAGCCTTGCTTTTCGCCAGCACGTCTTCATAGAGTTTCACATAATTTTCGCCGACCCGCCGTGAGGTGGATTCCTCGACGATGTTTCCGAAATCGGCCTCCGTCGGCAATTGCTCGCGCGAAAGCGTCAGCACCCGGCGGATACGGGCGGCAAGGTCGGTGGCGTTGCCTGGCTCAAACAGCCAGTCATGGTTGGTCTCGCCAATCAGCTCCGGAATGCCGCCGGAGGCTGCGCCGATGACCGGCACGCCCATGGCATACGCCTCGTAGATCGTGCGTGGCGAAGGCTCCGCCCAGAAGGAAGGAACGATGAGCACGTCTATCTCTTCGAGAAACTCCTTCGGTTTCGCCCAGCCGACGAATTCAATCGGCAGATCGCCGGCCTGAGCCGTGAAGCGTTCGATCGAATCGTCCATCGCATGGCCGGCGACCAGACAGCGCCAGTTGCCGTGACCGATTTCCTTGAAGGCATCGACCATGTTGCCGACGCCTTTTTCCGTATTGATACGACCGATATAACCGAAGGTCAGCGGCCGGCCAGTGCGGTCGATCTGCCGGCGGGCGACGGGATCGCCCTCGGGAACCGTGCAGGAATAAAAGATGACGCGGCGCAGGCTTTCCGGAATGTGGTGGAAAAGCCCGTGATTGACATGCGTCTTGAGGATTTCCGTGCCGACGCTTGCGACAGCCGCGATATAGCGCTGGGTGAATTTCTTGGTGAAATTCACCGCCTGGCAGCCGAGATGGATGTGCTCGCAGGGCTTGCCGCCCTTGAACATGGCGGCGTTGCCGCACAGGAGATCATATTCGCAGATCGTGTGAACGATTGGAATGCCGCGCTTATGCGCCGCCCGCCAAACCAGCGTCGTCACATCCAGAAGCGAGTGGGTGTTGAGAACGTCAGGTTTGAAATCGTCGAGAACGGCTTCGAACTGCTTTTCGACGTCGAAATTCCATTGCTGCTTGAGCTTCTGCATGCGCCGCTGCTGCGGCGAATATTGCGGCCAGTCCTCGAGCCAGAAATCGTTGTTGTGGAACATGCGGTAAACGGTCACGCCGTTGCGCATGGTTTTCGGTTCGGCCTGTCGCTCGATACAGGCGGCGCCGACCGTATGTCCCATGGAAACGAGTTCCTCGGCGAGGTGTTCGACCGAGCGTTCGCATCCACCAACGATATGCGGCGGATAAAGGCTGCTAAGATGGAGAATTCTCATGCGGATACGCTCTGTTTTCCTTCATCGAAAATCTATGGCGTCCATCCCGGGCTCGTTCGTCTCACCTCATTCCAGGAGACCAGTGAGACATCTGCAAAAATAAAAGAGCCGGAGCAGAACTAATGTTTGAAATATGAATTACCAAAATCTACTTTTCAAAAAGCACGGGAATCGGCGCTATTTCAAGTGATTTTTTTTGCGGCGCGGCAAAAGCCATGCGGTGTTGCGAAAAGAACCGGTGTCGTGTTACGGTTTAGCCACTTTAAAGTGCAGGCAATCGGAAGAAATCGGTTGCATTGCAGCTGATGATAATATTCGAGTTGATAATATCTGTTTTATTTCAGAGACATGAATTTCAGGGCGATTGTGGATGCCGAAAACTTCCAGGACATTCTGATCTCGAAGCCTTGGGAGGCATCACCGCCATTTAAACGGCGACGTCCGTGTGATGACGTCCGGCTTATATTTTCTCCGGACACACCAGGAGGCGCAGATGAATGGAAAAACGCCGATCGCCATGGGCAGCCTGACACGGCGCAACCTGCTTTCAGCCGCGCCGCTTGCATTAGTCGCCGCCTCCGGTTTGCAGGCCATTCCCGCACGGGCGCAGACGGTTGCTTCGGCCAGTACCGAAGCCTTTCTGGACAGTGTAGGGGTGTGCGGTCACTTCACCCGTCCCACGGGCGTCTATCCGGAACAGTTCGAGCGGATCGTGCCCGAACTCGAAGCACTGGGCGTCCGGCATCTGCGCGATGACGGGCTGATCACCGCGAGAGACAGTCGCGACAGCCCCGTCTTTCGGCGGCTGCGCCGGATCGTGGCGGCGGGCGTTCGCCTCACCATCATCTGTTACGATAATCTAAACCCTTACGTTTCCACGCCGCTCGACAGACTGGCGGATTTTTACGACTGGTGCGACGCGGGTATCGATATTTTCGAGGGCAGCAATGAGCCTAACCTGACGAAGGACCCGCAAAATGCTCCGCGTATTTCGGCGGAGCATCAGGCGGCGCTGCACGACGCCATCCGCTCGGTTCCGCGCCTGAGTGCGGTGCCCGTTGCGGCGCCAAGTTATGTCCTGTCGAACAGAGCGCTGGCGCTGGACCTGAAAAATGCCTGCGATTACGGCAATATCCACGCTTACGCCGGGATGGAGCATCCCGAAACGACCGGTCCGGGGGCACTCTCGAAATCCGTCGCCGCTTCGGCGCATATAGCGGCCGGCAGGCCGGTGCTCGCCACGGAAATGGGCTACCATACCTCGCTGCAAACCAAGACCTTTCATTTCCCCGTCACCGAAGGCATCAAGGCGCGCTATATGCCGCGCATGCTGCTCTGGTGCTTCATCAGCGGTATCCGCCGGTCCTACATCTATGAAATGGTTTCAAGCTTCGCCGCCGATGAGACAAACCCGGAATCCTCCTTCGGCCTCCTGCGCCACGATCTGAGCCGCACCCCAGCCTACGAGGCCGTTCGCGCCCTTCTTTCCCTCTGCAGGGCAGAACGGCAAACCGGACCGGAGAAACGACAGCTCGATTTCCTCACTGCCGATTCCCAAAGGTTGTCGCTGCATCTGGTGAGACCGGACGGTGCTTTGCTCGTGCCCGTCTGGCTTGGAATTTCCGGCTGGCAATGGCCGGCCCGCATCGAAAACCCGCCCGCCGAACGGATTGCAACATTTTCGGTGGCCGGCCAGCATAGTCACGTTATCGCACACCGTTTCCGCGATGACGGCTCCGTGAGCCAGCAGACAATTACGCAGGAAAGCGGGCAATACCGGCTTTCGGTCAGCGACCAGCTTACGGTTCTAGAAGTTTTCTGAATGGCGCCGACGAAATGCCGCATCGCAAAATTGTGTGTATCGCGTCGCGTTATTGCATGATAGCCTGCTTGAATACTGAACTTCCGCCCCGCAAAAGCGGGCGCTGCCGGGTCGCAGCGTCTTGATGCTCTTCAGGGGCGTCACCTTCCCGCCCGAGTGGAGCAACCTCGTTTATCTCGTCATCGTCGTCAGCACCGTCGCCATAGCCCACACCTTCCACGTCCTTGTTGAAAGGCCGGCCAACATCTGGCTGCGTGACCGGCTGATAACAGCGCCACGGAAAGTCGCCGTGTCATGAGCAAACCAGAGAAAGGCAAGGGCGGCCGTTAACAATAGCTGAGGGTTTCCGCCGCAGGTTTATTTTAGCGCTTGATCCTTTGCTTGGGCTGTGCGATTTAAAAAGAAATTTTAGATGTTGGGTAACCTTGCCCGGCATTGGATGTATTTAAAGTCGTATTTTAAAAGATTTGGAGAGTTGGATGCCCCGCATTCGTAACGGCTCGATGCTCGTTGGTGCGATGTTTATTGCCAGCATGGGTCTCTTTTCCGCTGTTGCCAACGCACAGAACGTGGAAACCGCACCGCCGGCCACACCGCAGCAGGCGCCCTCCGTTGAGAGCGCGGCAACAGGCGCACCCGTCAAGGCCGCCGATGAAACCACCGCTGCATTTCTGAGCCGCGTCAACACCACCAATCCGGACACGGTTTCCATTGCCGCAGCGGAACTGTTCAAGCAGTCTCCGACGCAGGGCATGATCAGGGATCTGGTCACCATCGCTTCCACCACGGATGCGGCAACAGCCGACGTAACCGGAAAAGTGACGAGCGGGTTTCCGATCATCGCCGTTTCCACCAGCGCGGCACAGTTCTCCGAACAGCTTTCCGGCCTCATCCTGAGGGACTCCGGCCAGTTGCCGACCATCGTCGCACTGGCCCAGAAGGTCGGCAACAAGGCCTTCTCCGAAGTCGTCGGCGAAGGCCTGGCGCTCGCCCACGCCACCGCGATGAGGAACGGCAACACGATACTCGCAGCCGCCATCCAGTTGCAGACAAAGGGCGCCAACGTACCCGCCGATCTGCTGATCGCCTTTAGCGAAAATATCGAAGGAACGGCTGCCGGTCCGGCCGCCCCTGCGGCGGCCGCAGCGGCGGCTTCGCCGATCGGCGGCGCCGGTTCCTCGCCGGCAAGCGCCAACAGCATCGGCGGTTCGGGAACGGCAGGTGCCGCAGGCGGCACCGCACAGGCGGGTGGCGGAAGCCCGCCGGCTGGCCGCGGCAGATCGCTTTCAACCGGCAGCACCAGCACGACGACGAGCACAAGTCCCGTTTGAGTTTGGCTTTGTCGCCTTTCCCTGAGGGAAGGCTGCTGCCAGTTCTGTGATGCAACCGTGACTTGGCGGGCGCTGCGCCCGCCTAAAAGAGCGAGGCTGACAGTTGTTGCAAAGGCACGATCCCCTGACGATGGCTGACTACGATAAAGGCGGGCTGACGTCCGAGTTTATCGATATCGACGCCGTTCTTGCGATGATTCGCCGGCAGTGGCGCATCGTGCTTGCCGCGGTGGCAGTCGCCGGAGCAATCGGCCTCGCCTTTGCCGCAACGGCCGTTCCGATCTATTCTGCGACGGCGACGCTGCTGATCGACCGCAATAACAGCCAGATTGTCGAACAGCTTTCGACAATCGGCGGAGTCATAGAGGATGAGGCTTCCATTCTCAGTCAGGTCGAGGTGCTGCAATCGGAAACCATCGGGCTTGCCGTTGTCGATAGTCTCAATCTCACGGAAAATCAGGAATTCAGGGCAACGCGTGCGTCGCTTCTGAGCTCGATATTCGGCACGATCCGCTCGCTCGTCAATGTTTCGCAATGGTTCTCGCCAGCGAAAAAAGAGGCGGTGGTTGATAATGGAACCCTGAAGAGATCGCTGTCGGACCAGCTGCTGGATGGCCTCAGCGTCAAGCGCATCGGCCGGACCTACGCGCTGGAACTCACCTATAATTCGACATCGCCGGTTCTCGCCGCGCAGATCGTCAATGCCGTGGCCTCGGCCTATCTGCTGGACAAGCTGAATTCCAAATATGAGGCGACGCGGCGGGCCAGCGACTGGTTGTCCGACCGTATTGCCGAGCTGCGCCAGCGGGCGCTCGAAACCGATCTGGCCGTGCAGAAGTTTCGCGCCGAACATAATCTGATCTCGACCGGCAATAACAGCCTGCTCTCCGATCAGCAGCTGGCGGAATCCAATAGCGCTCTGATTTTGGCGCAGTCGGAAACCGCCAGGGCAAGGGCGCGGGTGCAACGCATCGAACATATTCTCGCCACCGACGATGTCGATGCGGTCGTTACCGATATTCTCGACAGCTCGGTCGCCAACGACCTGCGCAAAAAATATCTCGAAGCTTCCAAGATCGAAGCGGAAATCACCGGCAGGCTCGGCAGCAACCACGTTCAGGCGGTACGTCTGCGCAATGAAATGCAGGAATACCGACGGCTGATGTTTCAGGAAATCAGCCGTATCGCGCAAAGTTACAAAAGCGATCTGGAAGTCTCTGAAGCGAGGGAAAAGTCGCTTGCCGAGAGTGTCGCCAAGGCGACCGACATCAGCAACTCCGCCAGCGAGACACAGGTTCAGCTGCGCGAATTGCAGCGCGAGGCCGAAACCTACAAGAACATGTACCAGACCTTCCTGCAGCGATATCAGGAAGCGATGCAGCAGCAATCCTTCCCCGTGACGGAAGCGCGCGTGATTTCCAAGGCTATGCCGCCCAGAATTCCGAGCAAGCCGAACAAGCCCCTCATTTTGGCCCTGTTCATGATCATGGGCGCTGCGGCCGGTGGCGGCATCGCCATGTTCCGTGAATTCCGCGACCGGTTTTTTCGCACCGGGGAACAGGTTCGAGACGTTCTCGGGCTGGAATTCCTCGGCAATACCCCGCTCATCCAGAACAACAAGGCGATAATAGAAGATCAGGAAGGCGGCCATCCGGCCCTGACGCGCCCCACCAGCGTTGCGCGCTACGCGGTCGACCATCCGCTCTCCTCCTTCGCCGAAACCCTGCGCAGCACCAGGCTCGCCATCGATCTCGGTATTCCCGCCAAAAGCGGAGCGCGGATTGTCGGTGTCGTCTCAGCCTTGCCGAGCGAAGGGAAATCCACGATCTCCATCAATCTGGCGCAGCTGCTTGCCGGGCAGGGTGCGCGGGTCCTGCTGCTGGATGCCGATATTCGCAATCCCGGCGCCACGCGCGCCATGGCGCGTCACGCGAGCGAAGGCCTACTCGAAGTATTGCTGGAAGGCCGTAGCGTGCAGGATGTGCTGCTTCGTGACGAAAAGACACGGCTCGCTTTCCTGCCCACGGTGGTCAAACAGCGTGTCCCTCATTCCTCCGAACTGCTGACCTCGGCGCAAATGCACAAGCTGCTGGCCGAAGTGAGCAATGCTTTCGATTATATCATCGTCGACCTGCCCCCGCTCGGGCCGGTGGTCGATGCACGCGCCATAGCGGGGCGGATCGACGGTTTCATCTTCGTCACGGAATGGGGCAAAACCGCCCGCAGGGCAGTGCGGAACACGGTGGAGAATGAGGTTCATATCCGCAAGAAGTGCCTCGGCGTCGTCCTCAACAAGGTGGACACCGAAAAGCTGAAGCTTTATCGCGCCTATGGGTCGAGCGAATATTATCATTCGCGCTATACACGATATTACCATGACCAGGCGTGACGGTGTGGTGCGCCTGCGGAAAATCCTCGCGGTCGTACCGGTCCTCGTCATTTCCATCTTTGTCCTGTCCGTGGCGGCGCAGGCCTTTTCGCAAAGCCGGCGGTTTTCCGATATTGTCGCATTGGCGCGGATCGCCGACGACAATAATGGCCTCGCGCCAGATCTCCTTGCGGAAACGGTCCCTGAACTCCAGCCCATCGTTAGCGAAAAAATCTGCCGTTCGGATATCGTCAAAGCCGGACTAAGGCTCGTTCTAGCCGATCTCGATGCAAATGGCGTCGATCCGGCATCCGATCCCGGCGCGACGCGTCTCGGTTTTGCCGAAACCTTTATTCGCCATTCGCTCTCTTGTTTTCCCGCAAATGGCGATGTCTGGCTGCGTCTTGCCATGGTTCGCTCGCTGCGCAACGCCTCGCCGATGGAAGTCGCCGTGCTGATGAATTTCTCCCAGCTCTATGGGCCTGCCGATGCCAATCTGATCCGTGGGCGTTTCGTGATGTGGCAGCAGTTTCCGAAGAACACCTTGCCCGAGGCCGAGTCGGCCCGCGAGGCGGATACGGCCGTCGTCTGTGGCAGGCAGGGGGAAATCCTGCGATGGACACTGGCGGAAATCTGCCCAAAGCCACCGCCGGCAGACACAAAACGTCCCGCGCCGCTGTCATGATCTAAAATAATGAAGCGGCTGAGCCGCGTCGATATTCGCGGCATAGCCACCACAAACAATTCCGACAAAGCCCAAAGATATGTCGCTCACCGAAGCCCGATCAGAACCGCTCTCCTCCCCGCAGCCCCCACTGGTGGCGGTTCGGGACTATGTCCGGCCGGTCGCAATAGCCGCATTCTGGGCAATATTTCTGCTGGCGCTTCTCAATAGGGGCGCAACGGAAATAGAAAGTCGCATCGTCGTCACGGCCGGGATCTATCTCCTGCTGTTGCCATCGATCCTCCTGTTCGGACCACCGAAGGCCGGTGCGGGTAAGGTACTCGCAGCAGCCTGCCTTTTATTGGGAGCGCTCATCGTTCAGGTGCTGTTGCAGACCTCCTCCATACCCGGCATCGCGCGCCTCAATCCGGCATGGTCCACCGCCGCCATGTTCATGCAGACTGCGCCAGCCGCCACAATCTCACTGACGCCGGCGGATGACCGGCTCGGCCTCATGAGCGCCGCCCTGCCCTTCGGCGCCTTCATGGCCGGCCTTGTGCTTTTCGATAGCGACGAGCGTGCGGCAAAGACGCTGCGATGGTTCGCAATCGCCGGTGGCTGGCTCGCGCTGTTTTCCATCGTGCAATTCGTGCTTTTTCCCGAAGCTCTCGGCCTCATCCAGAAGCGCTTCTACCTCGGCAGCCTTACCGGCCTTTTTGTCAATCGCAATACCGCCGCGACCTTCTTCGGTCTCATCCTTCTCACGCTCGCCGCACTATTACACAAAAGCCTCCTCGCTCCGGATTGGGCTAGGGTAAAAGCGCTCGTGGCAAATCGCCTCACCGTGCCGGCGGAGCAGAAACAGCTCATCCGCAGGGCCGCTTTTCTTGGCGTCCTCGCGGGCTTTTGTTTCATCGCGTTAATGTTGACGGGATCGCGTGCGGGGATCGGCTCAAGCCTCGCAGCGCTGATTGTCCTGATCCTGCTGATTGTGTTCAACTCTCCCCCCAGAACCGGCCGCAATGGAGCCTCCAGCCGGCGTAGGCAGCGCGGGACGAGACGTCGTGCCGCGCTCCTGATCGCAATCGCCATCGCCCTCTTCGCGCTTTTCGCCAACCGGGTGGCGCTTCGCATGGAAACGCGTTTGGAAGACGATATGCGCTTCTGCTACATGCCGGGCATCGCCCGCGCCATCGCCGACAATTGGCCGCAGGGGTCGGGCCTTGCAAGCTTTACGGAAGTCTATGCGCCCTATCATGTGGCGCGGTGCGGGGTGGACGCCGTCGTCACCCATGCCCACAACGTCTACGCGGAGGGATTGCTGACACTCGGTACGGCTTTCCCGTTTTATCTCGCTTTTTTTGTGCTCATCCAACTGGTGATTTTCATTCGCGGGGCGCTGAAACGCAGAAATTATCGTTATGCCTCTCATCTCGGCCTTGCCGCGCTGCTACTCGTCCTGTTGCATTCGACGCTTGATTTTTCACTGCAGATTCCAGGCTTTGCCATGGCCTATGCCGTTTTCCTCGCCCCGGTCGTCACGCTTTGTCTGAACCCGCCGGGAATGGAGCGGGAAGGCCGCAAACGGCGGAGACAATTTCCGGAAGACGCTGCAATGCCGGTGCCGGTCCGTTCCGACCAGACAGTACAAACGCCGCTTCGTCTGCAATAACGGATTTTACGAATGCAAAACAGGTTTCGTGATCTTGAAGGCGCAGGAATTTGAGCATGCGGATATTGCAAATAACCTCGCTGTTTTCTCCCGATCGGGTGGGCGGCGCGGAAGTATTCGTGGAAGACCTCGCGCGTGGACTTGCGGATAAGGGGCACACCGTCGCGGTGGCCGCCATCTCGCGTGAAGAGCAGGCAGCGGAACAACGCGACGGTTTCACCATTCACCGTCTCGGGCATACCACGCCCTTCTTTATCGGCGACTGGGGGCAACAACCGGAATGGAAGCGAAAATACTACAAGATCGCTGTGCAGCTGGATCCGCGGCTCGTTCGCCGGCTTGCGCGTGTCATCGATGATTTCCGGCCGGACGTGGTCAATACCCATTCACTATCGGAACTGACGCCGCTGATCTGGCCGATGATTCGCAAGCGCGGCGTTCCGCTGGTTCATTCCCTGCATGATTTCACGAGCATGTGCACCAATGGCTCCCTGTTTCATGACGGGCATATCTGCGATGGCAGCAGCAAAAAATGCCGTGCCTTTTCTTATCTCCACCGGCGTTGCCAATGCGCGGTCGATGCTCTCGCCGGCGTCGGTCGCGATATCGTCGAACGCCACGTGCGGGCAGGCTTTTTTACCCATGTTCCCGAAAACCGCCGCACGGTGATCTGGAATGCCATCTCACCACCCGATTCGCCAGAACCGCGCATTCCCCGCACGCCCGGCGAGCCGCTGGTTTTCGGCTATCTGGGCCGCATCGAAGCGGCGAAAGGGGCTGACTTGCTGATAGAAGCGTTGCGGCTTTTGCCGCCGCAGGGCTGGCGAGCGGTCATGGCGGGCCGCGCGCCGGATGGCATCGAGGCCTATCAGCAAAAGGCAGCCGGCCTGCCTGTCGAATTTCCGGGCTATGTGGAGGCTGATCGTTTCTTCGCCGGCATAGATTGCCTCATCGTGCCGCCCCTATGGCCGGAGGCTTTCGGCCGCACAGTCGCTGAAGCCATTTTGCGCGGCGTACCCGTCATCGGCTCAAATCTTGCGGGTGTCGCCGAACAGATCGGCGCGGACAGGCCGGAACACCTGTTCGCCCCGGGCGATGCCGCCGAACTGGCCGCACGCATGGCAGAAGCGATGCGCAATCCCGCCATGCTTGCGGAAACACCTGAAACCCGGGAGCGAATTCGCCAAGGCGTTGAGCCCGAAGGGGTCATCGCGGCTTATGAAAAGCTCTATGCGGATGTGTGCAAAACCGCATGACCGTGACGACAGCGTCCCTCTTCAGGCTGCGGCTCCTTGATTGAAAAGCCGCGCGTAGCTCTCCGCCGCCTTCCGCCACGAATATAATTTGCGGTTTTCATAACCCGCCTGGCGGAGATTTTCTGCCAGTTCTGGATTGTCCAAAAGTCGCTCAAGCGTGTCGACAAGGCTCTGAGCATCCACCGGATCGAAAGTCAGGGCGCCTTCGCCGGCAATCTCCGGTGTTGCCGAACGATTGGAGCAGACGACCGGGCATCCCAGCTGCTGTGCTTCCAGCACCGGCAGGCAGAAGCCTTCATAGGTGGAGGGGACGCAAAGGCAGGCTGCGTGTCGGTAAAGTTCGGCCAGTTGCCGGTCGTCTATGCCGGAAAGCCGGATCAGCCGGGCCTTCAATTCCGGATCGTCCAGCGCGCCGGCGATTTCCTCCGCCTCGTCGCGGCCAACATGCACGAGGCGCAAATCCGGCCATTTTTTACCGAGTATGGCAAAGGCTTTGCCCAGAAGAGCGAAATTCTTATTGGACGTCGCGTTTCCGACCGCCAGTATGTAGCGTCCGGGAACAGGCGGCAGCGTGTCGAAAACCCCGGGATCGACATTCAGTGTGCTATCGGAATGAATGGTGATGCTCTTATCGGCAGCGGCTGGATAGAAACGCCCAAGATCCTTCCGCGTCGCTTCGGATACGCAGATGACCCGATCCGAACCAGCCATCATCAGCTTGAAGATGAAATCGGTCGTCAGGGTCGCCCGCCAGCCGATCTGTTCGGGAATGGTTTTGAAATAAAGATCATGAACAAGGGTGAGACGCCGTTTGCCGCCGAGGGGACTGCCGAAAGGATCGGCATTAAAAAGCACATCGATACCGTGCCGGCGGCAGAGCGCGGGCAGCATCGCGGCCTGACGCACCACATCGAAAACCATGACGCGCGGCCGTGGGATCTGGATGAGCTGCAACCGGCTGCCGCGCAGGTTTTCAGGCAGTTGCGCCCGCGTCCAGGGAGAGCGCAGAACATAGTCGTCACCCGTCTGCTCCAGCAGCCGCTCCAGCAGGCTGAAGGTCACCCGGGCCACACCAGAGGCCTTGCCACCATATTGGCTCGGCATGTTTACGAGAATGCGCATCCTGACCCTTCCGCCTGCCGGCATTGCCTGTTCCTGTCGATCGCCGGACGAAACTTCACGCCGCCTCCGTCAGCAGCGCGGAAACGGAGCGGCAGGTTTCCTCCAGCGAGAAACGCTGGCTCACATCCTCCCGCCCCTTTTGCGCCAGCCTTTCCGCCAGAGCAGGTTGCGACAGGACACAGCCGATCGCCGCTGCCAGCGCCGATGCATCCCCCGGCGGCACGAGAAGGCCGGTTTCGCCGTCACGGATGATTTCGGTAACACCGCCGCCGCGCGTGGCGACAACCGGACGCCCGCACATCATGGCCTCCACCACCACACGGCCGAAGGGCTCGGCAACAATCGAGGTATGAGCGACCACATCCATCGCCGCCATCAGTTCCGGCACATCCGGGCGGAAACCGAGAAAACGGACGCGACCCTCGAGACCGAGACGGGACGCCTGTTTGCGGACGCGCGCTTCATAGGCCTCCTGCCCGAAAAGCGCACCGCCGACGATGACCGCCTGCACGCCCTCCATCGCCGCAATCGCGTCCAGAAACACATGCTGTCCCTTCCATTCGCTCAGCCGGCCAAAAAGGCCGACAAGCGGTTGCGGACCAAGGCCCAGTTCCGCACGCAGCCGCGCGGCGACGCCAGGCTCGTGAAGCCTTGCTTTCGCAGGGTCGAAGCCGTTGTAAACGATGCGAACCTTATCCGCCTCGCCGCCGGCCTCGATGAAAGCCCGGCCCGTCTCTTCGGAATTGACAGCCACCAGCCTGGCGAAAAGGCGCGCAAATGCCAGCGAGGCGCGGCGATTGGTGGCGCTGAAAGCCGGATCGGTGACGATATCGTGTAAAATCCAGACAAGCGGCCGGCGGCTGAGCTTCGCGGCCAAGGCGCAGACAAAAAGCGCCTTTTGCGAGTTGGCGCAGATCACATCATAGTGCCTCGCCTCCCGGCTCAATTGCCAGGCAACCGCCATCACGTCGGCCGCTCCGCGCAACAGGGCCCCGAAGGACGCGTTGCGGCGGATCGACAGCATTTTTTCTCCGGCAGACAGCATGATCGGAGCCCGCCCTGCATCAACGAGATCATCTGCGGCCGCACCGCCACTGAGAAAACAGGCGCGCCAGAAGTGCGGGCCCGCCTTGACGAGGTCCGTCAGAAAAAGTTCGGCGCCGCCCTTCTCTCCGGTATGGCTGACGAAAAGAGCAGATGTCATGGCATCTCTCCTGCCGGATGAGAGGACCGACGATGCACCTGTCTGTGATTGCGGGCATGAACAGCCGGCCGGCAAAAAGAACGAACCTGCCCGAAAGCGACGTGAATATCTTCATCGAAAGCTGCGTGGAACCGCATGTCGCCAGATAAAAACACCAGCCTTAAACCTTTTCTCGTAATAAAATTCAATAATAACAATAATTCTAGAATAATATTCTATTTTTATACTTCAAGCGAAATCAGAGAAAAATTCCTGACGCTCGTTTTTATGCGCTGTTTTCTGTTTCGCGCCCGGCATTTTTCCCCGGTCCTCGTGGCGGAACTATTCTGAAGCCAGACCAGGAGAACGAACGATGACACCGCCCGAACACAACATATGCATATATACGGCGCGAACGGAAGAGGTCGTGGCATGATCGGCTTAACGCTCGGCATACGTCCCGGAAACATGGGTGACATCGGTTTTTCCCTGACCGCGTTCTCGCCCTTGCGGGCCCGTCTGGCGGCCGGCCAGAATGCCACGATCTTCGTGAACGGCGACAGCACCGCCCATGCCGAAGCCGGACCATTTCAACAATTTGCGATGATGCTTGGCGATCTGCACGATACGACTGTTGTTTTATACCGTTGGGCGGAATGGGAGACGAGCGCCGCCACCGGGCCAAAAACCTATGCAGCCCCAGTCACGCTGCGCGCCGGCAAGGAGGCGACGCTGACGCTCTATCTTGCGACGCTGCCCGGCGGCATGGCGGGTTACATGCTTGCGGAACAGCGCGCAGCAGCGCTGAAGATTCCCCGTCCCGATCTCTGCATCATGCATCAGGGCCACAATATGCAGACCTTCGAAGCATCCAGCGGCATTTTGAGCTCCGGACGATCCACCCTGCTCGGACCGCTGGGAATGACGGAATGGCAGTGGCCAAACGCCCCACAACTCGTCACCACCCAGAACCCGTGGCGGGATGGGACGGGTTACGACAAGGTCTATCAGGCAATCCTGGACCTGGGCCGAGCCCATCCGAACCTCACGCTGGTGGATACGCATGCCGCATTTCTGGCGAAAGGCAAGGACGCCGCCCTTTATCGGGACAATATTCACCCAAACGAGGCGGCTCCCGGCTGATCGCCCGGACCCTGTTCGATACCTATCTGGGATCGGCACGCGATAACAACTTCCAGACACCTTGCTGGCCAAAGCTGCCTGCCGCCAATCTCATCGGCAATGGCGATTTCACCGATTGGACTGGTTCCGTTCCGACAGGCTGGGGCATGACTTCGCCAGGTTCCGCCACCAAAACCACCGAAATCATCTTCTCCCCATCCTTCGCAAGCAGCCTCGCCCTCTATCCAAATGGCAGCCAGATCGCCGGGCTTACGCGCAATTTCCGTAACGCGGAAGCAATATCGATGATAGGCAGGACCGTTTCTTTTGCCGTACTTTACAAAAATAACGAGAAGCAGCGCTTGCCTTACGTCACGTTGGTTGCAAAAAGCGGTGGCGCAGTCCGGACAATCGTTTGCTCCGCCCTGCAATTCGGAGGTGCCAACACCTCCGGTAATAGCGGCTGGATGTGGGCGATCGCCAACGGCATCGCCATAGACCCTGACATCAACCCGGCGGGGTATAATTTCTATCTGCGAATCCTGCCGGCATTCGGTACCAGCGCGCCCACCTCAAATGAACCAGTTCACATTCAGCGGATCATTGCCGTCGAAGGGGATTTGCCGAAAGGGGATTTGCCGAAAGGCAATCTGATCTCATGACGAAACGATAAAATATCTTGCGCGGCGACGTCATCGAGCCCACTAATGGTCGCCATATTATATTGATTGCCACGCGGTAGCGCTGTCCTGTGGACGGTGGAAATCCCAACGGCAGACAATGCCCGCAACCGGGAAAAAGGAAGCCTCATCGGAAACAGGCCGGGTCTAAGTCCGCCTATGTTCTGACCGACCGTTTCAGGCGACGTCGACGATCTCGATCTCCCTACCGCCCAAACTGACGAGATCGCCGGCCGCTTTTCCCATCAGCACCCTTGCAACCGGGGAAACATAGGACATCGTTCCCGCAGCGGGATCGGCCTCATCCTCGCCGACGATCCGGAACCGTTGCGTTCGCCCGTCATCGCGGCTGAATGTCACCAGGCTGCCGAAAGCGACGACGCCATCCGCTGGCGGATCAGGCATCAACTGCGCGGTGCGGACCCGCTCGGAGAAATATCGCAGATCGCGTAGCGGGTTGGCGGAAATGCGTCGTCTTTCATTGATGTCTTCAATGGCATTGGCCGCCTCGCAGGCTTCGCGCGCCAGACGCAACTGCTCTTCCAGCGCCTTCAGCCCGGACTGCGTTACCAGATTGGGATGAGGCGAGATTACCCGATCCGGCAGAACGGTTTCGGCTGCGGTTTCCGCACTGTCTTCCTTGGTAAAGGCTACGCTCAATCCTGACACTCCATTCCCGATATACCCAATCCTGCCACCGCCCGCAGGGGCACCGCAAGACCGTGCTGCGCCGGTTCAAAAACGAATATGTAACAGGCGGAAGCGGGTCATGACAACGCGCCCGTTCAACAGCTGAATGCAACCGCAACGGAACATACCCCTCATATTTCGGCCTAACAGGAGGCTTTTTGCCCTGTTAGGGTGTGCGACAGGAGGAGTGAGACACCAACGCTAACGGACAGGAGACGGTTCATGGCCCGGACAGTAGTGAATGCGCTTGGAGACACACTCTATTACAGCGGCAGTTCCAAGGGATTTTTCTCCGCCACGGGTTCCGGCCCGCTGCTCACCGGCACCGCAGGCAATGATTCCATGTGGGGCGACAGTTCCGTCAACGTGACCATGGCGGGCGGCACGGGCGACGATATTTATTATCTCTATTCCAGCATCAATCGCGCCGCCGAAAATGCCGGGGAAGGCATCGATACCATCGATACCTGGATGAGTTACACCCTGCCCGACAATTTCGAGAATTTGCGGGTAACGGGTGACGGGCGTTATGCCTTCGGCAATTCGCTCGACAATATCATCACCGGCGGGTCGGGCAGCCAGACGATCGATGGCGGGGCCGGCAACGACGTGCTGATCGGCGGCGGCGGGGCCGACACCTTTGTTTTCACGAGCGGCAACGGCACCGATCTCATCACGGATTTCAGCGCCAATGACACGATACGGCTCAATGGCTACGGCATCACATCTTTCGACCAGCTTGTCGGCAGCGCCACGCAGCAAGGCAGCGACCTGTGGCTCAATTTTTCGAATGGCGAGGCCATCGTTCTTGCTGGAACGACCATAGACGACCTTCAGGCCGACCAGTTCGAACTCAGCCTCGACCGATCGTCCCTCACCCAGACCTTTGCCGATGAATTCGATACGCTGTCGCTGCGCAGCGGAGATCAGGGCACCTGGGACGCCAAATATTGGTGGGCGCCGGAAAAGGGAAGCTCGCTGACGACGAATGGCGAGGCGCAATGGTATATCAACCCGGCCTATGCCGGCACATCGGAGGTCAACCCTTTCAGCGTCGAGAACGGCGTTCTGACCATCACCGCCGAGGAGACCCCACAGTCGATTGCCGACGAGGTCGAAGGTTATGATTATACCTCGGGGATGCTGAACACCTATTCCTCCTTCAGCCAGACCTATGGTTATTTCGAAATCCGCGCCGATATGCCGACCGACCGGGGCGCCTGGCCTGCCTTCTGGCTCCTGCCCGAAGACGGTTCCTGGCCGCCGGAGCTCGATGTCATCGAAATGCGCGGTCAGAACCCCAATACGCTCATCATGTCCGCCCATTCCAACGCCTCCGGTGAACAGACATCGGTCATCAACAATGTCAGCGTGCCCAGCACCGAAGGGTTTCACACTTACGGCCTGTTGTGGGATGCCGAGCACATAACCTGGTATTTCGACGATGTCGCCGTGGCGCAGACGGATACGCCCGATGATATGCATGACCCTATGTATATGGTCGTCAACCTTGCCGTCGGCGGTACTGCGGGAACGCCATCGGACGCGGATTTCAGCGACGGCTCGCAGATGATGATCGATTACATCAGGGCCTATTCGCTCTCCGACTGGGCAGCATGAATTAAAACACCGGCAGTCGCATCAGGACTGCCGGTGTTTCAAACATCAGCCTGTCGGCTTACGCCTCGTTCAGGCCGATCACTCGGCCGCGAGCTGGGTGCGGGCGCTATTTAGCGAGATCAGGTGCCGCGCCGTTTCCAGGCTTGCCGGCTGCTCGGCGCGATAACGGCGGCCGATTTCCATCATCAGCACGGTGTCGGGCAGGAATGAAAGTTCCGAGAAGATGTCCTGCCAGTCGATATCGCCCCAGCCGAGCGGCATGTGCAGATCGCCGATGCCGAGTGCTGTGTTTTCCTGCGGGAAATAGGGCTGATAGAAGCCCTGCGGGCGGCCGAAGGAATCGTGCACATGCAGATGGCCGGCAACCGGCGCCATGGCGCGAAGTTCATGGCGGAAATCGAGGCCACGATAGGTGGATTCGAGATAGGCATGGCTGAAGTCGATCAGCGCAACGAGATTGTCGTGACCGACAGCCTTCACGGTCGCTGCCACTTCGGCCGGCGTCTGGCGATATTGGCCGTGTTCGGTGGAGAAGATATTCTCAAGGGCGATGCGCACGCCATAGGGCCGGCAAAACTCCGCCAGTTCGAAAAGCGCTTCCCGCTCGCGGCTGTCTGCATCGGCCCGTTCGGCGATCTGGTCGGCACGCAGCGCGCCGCTATGCTGGACGAGAATGCCCGCGCCGATACGGTCGCATAGAACGGCAAGCGCCTTGGCCGCATCGATCTGGTAACGGCATGTCACCGGATCCATGAAATTCGAAGAGACGAGACCGTGCACGGTGTAGCGGAAGTCGAACTGCTTTGCGAGCGACACGAAACGGTCGGCGCGCTCTTCGATGATCCGGCCGCCGGCGATCATGTCGAGGCTTGTTGCGGCGATTTCCACGGTATCGCAGCCAATTTCGGCAAGCGCGCGCAGATCGCATTCGAGGGTGGCCAGTTCGCCATCATCCGAGCCGGCGTTGAAGCCGGTACCTATAAGATTGCTCACTTCGTCATCTCCAGGGCAAGAAGGTCATGGGAGTTCAGACGCCGCACATGCGACGCCACTTCAAACAGGTCCGGGCGGTCGATATTGACGTCGTCTATCCCGGGCGATGCGATGTCGTAAGAAAGTCCCAGGTCGCCGCCGTGTTGGTAAAAAGCGACCGGGACAGGGTGATCCGTTTCCGTTGAAACCGATCACTCAATTAAGTTTCTTCATTTACAGCTTTATGACATTTCCGGAGGCAAACAGCAGGGAGAGCGGGCGTTCGCGGCCGGACAGGCGGCGGCATCGTGAAGAAGTGCGCGGGAGGCTGTCAGAAGGTCAGGTTGCGGACGCTTGGGTCCGCTCAAACGGCGAAATGGCCGCAAATTGCGGCGATAGGCCTGTGCGCCAGAACGTCGACACCGGATGTCTTCCGGCGGGAGGTGCTAACCGAGATTGTGCACCATGAAATAAATCAGCCAGCAATGCGCGATGGCCAATATCGCCCAGGCCCATTTTGCGGCCCTGATATCGGCATCGACAATCCTGTTTCGGATTTCGGCCCCGCCCGACGCTTCTTTTCCGGCTCGATCATCGCCGACGGCGGATGCGGGCAATGTCTGGAAAACGGGCTCGCTGACAACATAGAGCCTGTCGCTGCGCAGAAGCGGGCGCGGCTCGTCCTCAACGCTCTCCGCATCGGAAAGAATATCGTCGTCGGAAACGCAATTCACCGCCACAAGCTGCGATGACATCCCCCCGTTACGCACTTGACCTCTATTGGGCATCATAATGTTCCACACAATAAAAATAAAAATATTCCCGGGTGACTTCCGATAAAGCCGTGCTTTACCGGACATGCCGCAATACGCGCATCCATGCCTTCCGCCCGTTAACCCAAAGAGCGCCCCCCGCGGTCAGGCCATCGGGACTCCCGGCAGACCACGCCTGCCCGCATAGGGTTTTGCCTCCCGCTGGATCAGGAAGACGGATTTTTCCACCGGCAGCGGCTCGATCGTCCGGTAACGCTGAAACCGCCTGGAATATTCGAACCGGATGAGCCTGTCGTCGAACTTGCCCGCCAGAACGCGATAGCCGTTGACGAATTCATTCAGGATTTCCAGTTCTTCTCCCCACACCCAGCCGCCGTAGGACGTCCCCTCATTCGAACGCAGCACGATCTCGAAAAAGTGCCCGCCCGCCACCAACGGCATCCGAAAGAGAATATCGAGATTATCCTCGTCCTCTTCGTCGCCCTTTTCCGCCGACAGCCTGGCATGCGCGACCTTCGCATGGACCAGCGCCGAGACCGGATAGAACGGACGGCCCTTGAACCACATGAATTCACTGACCGCATATCCGACATCGTCGGCACGCTGGTAAGGCTCGATACGCGGCTCGAAGGCCATGTAGCTTCCGTTAAACGCTATCACTGTCGAAAATTCCCGATGCCTGCCCGTCGCATGTCCGCTGTTTTCCACCCGTCATTCATGCTTCTGTCTGCGACAATAGGCAGGCCGCGTCACACCAGCGTCAAATGGAACGCTATGATGACTTTCAATTTCCCGGACACGTTGTTAGATGATGATTCATGAGGGGACGAAAGTGGCTGGGAACGCTGAACTGATACCGATCCGGCTTTTTGGCACCCCGCGCTGTGATGCGGTGCGGGAGGCATTTTTCCCGTCCAAGGGCTTCGCCCTTACCGCCGCCCTCATCCTTGCGCCGAACCAGTCCCTTTCCCGCCAGCATGCCGCATCGCTGCTGTGGGAAAATGTCGAGCAGAAAAGGGCTCTCGGCAATTTGCGGCAGCTCATTCTCCGCCTACAGAAACTGCCCAATGAGGACGATGCCATCCTTCTGACCGAAGGAAACGACCTGAAGGCCGGCAAGCTGGCTCAGCGCACCGACCTTGCCATCTTCCTTGCCGGCGCAAGGGCCGAAGACCCGATGCGGCGGCTCAACGCGCTGCTCGAATTCGGCGGCGAGTTGCTGGAGGGGCTGGAGGCCGGGCAGGACCATCTTTATCTCTGGCTGCTTTCGGAGCGCCGCCGTCTCAGGGACCTGTTCTTTTCGAGCTACACCCAGCTTCTGGAGGAATTGACCCGCTTCGGCCGCGCTAGCTCGAACGACATCGCCAGACTTGCCGAATGCGCCTGCAAGATCGAACCGGAGCGCGAAGAAACCTACCGCGCCGCCATGGCGGCCTATGCGCGGATCGGAAATATCAGCGCCTGCGAGGGCATGTACCAGCTTCTGATGGAGCAGCTTCGTCAGGAGGGTCGTTCGCCGGAAGCCGAAACCGTGGCGCTGAGGCGCAGAATACAAAGTCTGGCCGCCACGATAACGGCCCCCGCCGAGCCGGAAGAAGGCAGTCGCCGAAAATCAATGGCAAAACCGCGTGTCGCATTCGTGCGCCCGGCACGGGTCGACGGACAGCCGGTCTCGCCGGTCATGCAAGCCTTCGTCGAGGATGTCGCCAACAGCCTTGTCCGATACCGCACCTTCACCGTCCTTTCGCCGCACAGCACCTTTGCGCTGGCGCATGACCGGGCCGATGACGGCTACGCCATGCTGCGGGCGGATTACCGCATCATTTCGACCGTGTTCGACGAAACCCGCATGTCGGTTGCGCTGATCGAGGATGCAAGCGGTGAAATCGTCTGGTCACTGGAAGCGGTCCTGACCGAACGACATATCCACGCCGCCTTCCGGCTGCTCTCCAAACAGGTGGCGGCGGCGCTTGCCCGCGAAATCGAGCGGCTTCAGGTGGAGCCCGACCGCAACCATAGCGGCGAGGCCTACCGGCAATTGCTGGAAGGCCAGCAGCTTCTGCGCGGCAAATGCGATCTGCCGCTTCTCAGAAGAGCCCGTTCGATGTTCCGCAAGGCCGTCGATCTCGACCACAGCATGGCGGTTGCCCGCGCCCGCGTGGCACAGAGCCTGCAGCTGGAATGGCTGATGCTGGGCGGAAACGACCCCCATCTCCTGCACCGCGCCAAGGCGGAGGCCGATTCTTCCGTCGAGATCGACCCCGCCCTCGGTGTGGGCCATTGGATGTGCGCGGTGGTGGCGCTCTACCAGCGGGACTTCGACATCTCCGCCGAAAAATTCTTTGAGGCGGAGGCGCTGGCGCCCAATTCGGCCGACCTCCTGCTCCAGCATGCCGATGCGCTCGCTCATTTCGGCGATGCGGAAATCGCCTGGGAGAAGTTCCAGCAGGCCATCGACCTCAATCCGCTGGCGCCCGACATCTACTGGTGGGCTGGCGCCAGCATCGCTTTCAAGCGCGAGGACTACGGCACGGCGGTGGAACTGTGCGGGCGGATGGAAAATGACGAGCCTGCGCTGCGCGTCCTCACCGCAAGCCACGCGCTGCATGGCGATCTGGCCTCCGCCCGGGAATCCGGCAACAGGCTTCAGGAAAACTATCCGGGTATGACGGCGAGGGAGATCAGCAGCCTGTCTCCAGACCGGGACCCGATAGCGAATGAAAAATTCTATCACGCACTTCGATTAGCTGGGATTAAATAGGAGATACTATGTCCTCGCATTTCTTCATTGTCGGAAAAAAGGGTTTCGGCGTTCTCTTCATTCGCACGGCGCCGCTCAGGGTCGCGTCCGTGTCGCATGAGACGATTGCCGCCTATGAAGCCAGCCATCCCGGCGTGGATGGTTATGCCCGCGTGGCAGCCGCCGCAAAGTCCATGCTCGTTCGCCAGAACGGCCAGCCGGAAGCGGAACTGGACCAGGTTCAGATCCAGGGCATCGAAGCCCTCGTCTCCGGCGGCGCAGTGGTTTCCGAAGCCGATTTCGCCTTCATCGGCGAAGTGAACGACGCCGGCTGGGATTTCAACCGCATGGTACAGGCGCCGATCGAAGCGGCCCTGAAGGCTGTCGGCCCGGCCGGCTCCGTCACCGGCGAGCTGTTCGACGCCATCCTTGCCGACGACAGCAACACGGCGCCCTGATCGCGGTCTCGCAGCCTTGACCGGCGCCGATGCTCCCATATCAGCGACAGCGGCTTCAAGGCATGTCGACGCTTCGTTCTTCGATCCCGGACTGCTTCGGCGGTTCGGGATTACCCGTGTCGGCGACGTGACCGGCCTCGATATTATCGGCATTCCCGTCTGGTTCGCGGCCCGGCCCAATTCGCGCGGGCTGTCCGTCTCGCAGGGCAAGGGGCTTGTCGCGGAACAGGCCCGGCTATCGGCGATCATGGAGGCGATCGAAGGCGCGGTCGCGGAAGAAACCCGTAAACATATCGCCGCCTTCAGCTCCGTTCAGGAGATGCGGGATAAGGGAACTCCTCTCATTCCTTTCGAAACCATCGGCAGGGTCGATTGCGACGCGCTCGATCCGCGAAAAGAACGCGCCTGGGTGAAGGGCACATCCATTCGCCGGCAGGGGGAGGTTTTTGCGCCTTACGAACTTGTCGGCATGGATTTCCGGGTGGATTTCCCATGGGACCGGCAGGCCTTCCGCATGAGTTCCCAAGGGCTCGCGGCGGGGTTCGACCATGACCATGCGGTCCTCCATGCCCTGCTCGAACTCATTGAAAACGATGCCTGCTTTCTCGTCGACACTTTCGAGACGCGCGCCATCGCACCGCGACCGGTCCTCATTCCGGCGGGCGTCGATCCTTCCTTCGACGGTCTTGTTCAGCACCTGTCGGATATCGGCCTGCCGCCGTCCTTCTTCGACATGACGAATGGGCTTGGCGTGCCGGTGGCGATGGCGAGCCTGCCCCGGTCGCTTCAGGCGCAGGACGGGCCAGCCACCCGCAGCGCCGCCGGGGCCGCCTGCCGGCCTGATATCCATGGCGCTGCCATTGCAGCCTTGCTGGAGGCGATCCAGTCGCGATTGACCGATATCAGCGGCGCGAGGGACGATCTTTCCCCTCTCCGCTATCAGCGGGATATGGTTGCGGCCGGGTCTTCGGCCTCCGGCGTGCAGCCGATGGAAAGGGTGCCGGCCAATCTCGATTTTATATATGACGCGTCTTCACCGCCATGGCACCAGCTTGCGACGCACCTGTTCGGCGGCGACATCGAGGATATCTATGTCTTTCCGCTGGAAACGGAGGTATCCGGCCTGCATGTGGTGCGGGTTCTGGCAAGCGGCCTTGCTCCGGCCGGCGGCGGCCTGCAACACATCTCGCAGCGCACCCTCGATCACCTGCTGACCGTCGGAGGCCTCGGATGAAGCCGGTGGTTTTTGCAGGCCCGTCCATCCACGGCATCGCAGGCGAACATATGTCCGGTCTCGATCTTCGCGGTCCGGCCGCCTGCGGCGATATTTTCGATGCGGCTCGGCAAGGTGTGGGGACAATCGGGCTGATCGACGGGCTTTACGGCGATTGCGCCGCCGTCTGGCACAAGGAAATCCTGTTTGCACTGGCGAGCGGCGTTACCCTTTTCGGCGCCGCCAGCATGGGGGCGCTCAGGGCGGCGGAATGCGCCCCCTTCGGCATGATCGGCATCGGCGAGATTTTCGAGGCCTATCGCGACGGGCGGCGTTTTTCCGATGCCGATGTGGCGGTGAGCCATGCACCCGGCGCGCTCGATTACCGCCCGCTGACAGTCGCGCTGGTCGATGCCGAGGCGACGCTCGCCGTCTGCCGCGAGACGGTCGCTCCAGAGGAATATGACGCGCTCACCTGCGCAGCCAACAATCTGCATTTTACCCGCAGGACATGGCGCGCCGTCGCCGCGGAAGCGGGCCTCGGCTCCGAGACGGCGAATCTGCTCGCGGCTAATGCGGTTTCCATCAAAAGAAACGATGCGGCAAGGCTTCTGGCAACAATCACGGGAGAAACGTTGCCATCCCCACCGCCGCCATCATGGAAGCTTCAGAATACGATGTTTTTCCAGCAATTGGCAGCAAGGCAGGCGGCAGGGGACAAAAGGTCTTGAGCGCCATCCAGCCCCTGCCTCTTATGCCCGATTGCGGCGGGCTGATCCGCACGATTGCGCTCGCACTACCCGCCGCTTTTTTTGCGGAAAACAGGGCCACTGACACTGTTTCACCGCTCATTCCAATCGGAAACCTGCTCTCGGCCCTGCCCGCAGATATCACCGCTTTTATCGTGACCGATCAAGCCAGTCTCGCGTCAGCGCGAGACTGGCTCGGCAGCCTGCCAGCCTCCTGCGGCACCGAGCTGATACCCCTTGCCGGAAATGACAGCGTTTCGCATCCTTGGATACAGGACATCTTCCATGTGCGTGCGATTGATCCCGCGACAGAATTCGTCCTGGTGGCGGAGAAGGCCATCGGCGTCAGCCTGGCCGAATATCTGGGAGCGGCAACCACGCATGCGGATGTCGCCTTGGCAGGCGGCAACCAGCTTGTCGGCCCGGATTTTCGGCTGGTGGGCCATGCCAGCCTGCAGGATGACAGGGGGATAGGAAGGAATGCGGCCATCCCTTCGCAGCGGTGGCGAAAAATTCAGGCTCTCGACGGCAGAAACATCTTCAGTTTCGGATATCGGCCGGAATATCTCGGCAAAGTCCCGGTCTCTTCCGATTTTTCCACGACGGAGACCTGCGAAGCTGAAATGGCCGGCGAAAAAATGCACCAATGCGGCTTCCACGTTGACCAGTTCGTTTCCGTCACCGGTCTGAGAAGCGGCGGCCGGCCCCTATTGCTCGTTGCCGACCCTGTCGCGCATGGCGGATGCAATACCCGCGCCGCAACCGAGCTGAAACGAAAACTGGACGCCTCGTCACTTTGGCTCGCGCGGCAGGGCTTTGCGATAGAACGAAATCCCATCCCGCTTTCGCCGGCCATCGACACCAACAAATGCCTGCCCAGACTTTACAACAATGTCCTTCTTGAAAATGTCATACGTTCCGGTCAGAAACGGCCATTCGTCTGGGTTCCGCATTTCGGCGATACCGAGTCGCTTGAGGAATTCGATGCAATGAACCGAGAAATTTGGGACAGAATCGGCTTTCAGACCATCGGCGTGGCCGGATGGAGCCATCTTTCCAGCCGCAACGGCGCGTTGCGTTGTGCAACAAAAATAATAAATCGCGGGCCGGACACGCGATTATGAACGAAAAATCGTGCAATTTCGTCAATAAAGCGTCATAATACCCGTGGAAATTGTGTTGAATGTATACCTTCAACGATATTAATTGAGCATCGGATTTAGGAACCTCAACCGGAGGAATTTGTAATGCACGCCAAACTACCCAGCCCGATCGACGTCCATGTCGGCGCACAAATCAGAATGCGCCGCAAGTCGCTCGGCATGAGCCAGAGTGCACTGGCCGGGCGATTGGGCATCACCTTCCAGCAGGTCCAGAAGTATGAAAAGGGTGCCAATCGTGTCGGCGCGTCCCGTCTGCAGGCCATTGCGTCGATTCTCGGCGTTGAGGTCAGCTCCCTGTTCGCCAATGCCACGCCCGATGGCGACCCGGCCAATCCGGCCCTTGGCACGATCAATGCCATGCAGACCTTCGTGGCCTCGAATGAAGGCTTTTCGCTCAACCAGGCCTTTTCGCGCATCAAGAGCGCCGCGGTGCGTAGAAGCATCGTCGCTCTCGTGACATCGCTCGCCGCCACTGAAGCGGCGGAAAATGCCGCCGCGCCGGCGGACAAAAACGACGATTGACGCAGGTGTGACGCTCGCGTGACGCTCGATGTGGTCGAAAATGAACAACGCAACATCATCGCGTTTTCATACTGTCGACTGTCGAGAGGGAATCATGGCGGCGTCTACCACAGATATACTTGAACAGGACAATGCAGACGAGATTCTGGCGCTCGGGCGGATGGTTTCCTATCTTTGCCAGCGCTCGAAATCTCTGGAACTGGGCATGTCGACCTATTTCCTTGAGATGGCATTGTTGTCGCTGGCCCAGGACATCAATCAGCAGGGTCTGCCGCCGGTAAGCGCAGAGCTGAATGTCGGCGCCTTCGCTCAGGCCGATCTGCATTGAGCGCTTTCGCAACGGCCTAGATTCGCCGGGATTGAGCGTTTTCATACCGATCTCCAGTCGCAGCCCGGAAACGGTCTCTCTGCCTGTCCGGCTGGCTCCATCCTCCCGGAGAGGCATTCATATGCCCTCCCCCAAATTTTTCAGGCGTAAGCCATGATGGAGGCCCGGTTCTCGCCGGGCCTCCATTCATATCAAAGCACCGCGCGGCGAAGCTCGGCAGCGGCGGCGACCATGTTGACCAGAGCGGGCCTCACCTCTTCCCATTTACGCGTCTTCAGGCCGCAATCCGGATTGATCCAGAGCTGCCGGTCGTCAAGCCGCTCTCGCGCCAGCGCCAGAAGATCGACCATTTCTCCAACCGCCGGCACGCGCGGCGAGTGGATGTCATAAACGCCGGGACCGATCTGGTTCGGGTATTTGTAGGTCCGAAACGCATTCAGCAATTCCATCTTCGAACGCGAGGTCTCGATGGAGATCACATCGGCGTCCATGGCAGCAATGGCATCGATGATCTGGTTGAATTCGGAATAGCACATATGCGTGTGAACCTGTGTGCGGTCGCCCACGCCGCTGGAGCAAATGCGGAAGCATTCCACCGCCCAGCCGAGATAATCCTGCCAGTCCCGGTGCCGAAGCGGCAGTCCTTCTCGAAGAGCCGCCTCATCGATCTGGATCATCTGCGCGCCGGCTGCTTCGAGATCATTGACCTCATCGCGGATGGCGAGCGCGATCTGGCGGCATGTCAGGCTTCTGGCGATATCGTCGCGCACGAAGGACCAGTTTAGGATCGTCACCGGCCCGGTCAGCATGCCCTTGACGGGTTTGTCGGTGAGCGACTGGGAATATTCCCACCAGCGAACCGTCATCGCTTTCGGACGCGACACATCGCCGAAAATGATGGGCGGACGCACATAACGCGAGCCGTAACTCTGCACCCATGCATGCTGGGTGAAAGCGAAGCCGGAAAGCTGTTCGCCAAAATATTGCACCATGTCATTGCGCTCGAACTCGCCATGCACGAGAACGTCGAGACCGATTTCCTCCTGCCAGCGAATGGTCGCTTCGGTTTCCTTCTCCAGGAATTTTTCATATTGCGCATCGGTCAGCGCGCCCTTGGAATGTGCCGATCTGGCCTTGCGCACCTCCGGCGTCTGCGGGAAAGAGCCGATGGTCGTCGTTGGGAAAAGCGGCAGCGCGATGGCCTGCGATTGCACTTTCTGCCGCTCGGCAAACGGGCTCGCCCGCTTCCTGTCGGCCTCGCCAATCGTCGCGATACGCTTTTGCACGGCGACGTCCGTTACCTTCGGCGAGGATGCACGCGCGGCAACCGCCTTGGAGGCAGCCTCCAGTTCCGTCGCGACAGCAGCCTTGTCCTCACCGAGAGCCCTGCCAAGCGTGGCAAGTTCGCCGAGCTTCTGGGTGGCGAAGGAAAGCCAGCTTCTCAGATCGGCATCGAGGCCGGTTTCCAGTTCGAGATCGACCGGGACATGCAGCAGCGAGCAGGAGGGCGCGATCTGAAACGCCGCCGCACCGCGTGCCGCGATGGCGGGTTCCAATCGGGTAATGATTGCAGCGAGATCAGCGCGCCAGATGTTGCGACCGTCTATGACACCCAGCGACAGGACGCGATTTTCCGGCAACGCCTTCAACACCGTCTCCAGCGCATCGGGCGCTCGCACCAGATCGATATGAAGGGCCGCGACCGGAAGCGCTGCGACGGCTTCGAGATTGTCCTCAAGCCCACCAAAATAGGTGGCGAGCAGGATTTTCAAATCCGGCGCGGCCTTCGACAAAGCCCGATAGGCCGCAGCCAGCGCGTGACGCTCCCCCTCAGACAGATCGAGCACGACGACCGGCTCATCGATCTGCACCCAGTCGGCACCGGCCGCGCGCAGGCGTCGCAGCAGCTCTTCATAGACGGGCAGCAGCCTCGCCAGCAGATCGAGCGGCTTGAAGGCTGCCTCGCGCGCCTTGGCAAGCTTCAGGAACGTGACCGGGCCGAGAATGACCGGACGCGTATGGACGCCGAGCGCCTTCGCCTCAAGGAAGTGGTCGACCGGCTTTTGCGAGGTGAGCACGAAGTGCTGATCCTCTGAAACCTCCGGCACCATGTAGTGATAGTTGGTGTCGAACCATTTGGTCATTTCCAGCGCCGGAACGCCCTGACCATGATGCGAATGTCCTTCATGCCCATGGCCGCAGCCTGCATGGCCTTCGCTCTGGCTGCCGCGCGCCATGGCGAAATAGGTCGAGAGGGAAACATCCCCACCCGCCCATCCATAGAGGGATGGAATGGCGCCCACCATCACGGCCGTATCGAGAACGTGATCGTAGAGGGAGAAATCGTTGGACGGGATATGGGTAATCCCCTTCCCACGCTGAAGCGCCCAGTTTTCGGCGCGCAGCCTAGCTGCGGTTTCGAGCAGTTCCGTGTCGGAAATCTTGCCGGACCAGAAGCCTTCAAGCGCGAACTTCAGTTCACGATGGCGTCCGATCCTCGGAAAACCGAGCGATGCGACTGGAATGGTCTTGTCTGGCATTGTCATACCCCATTTGGTTGTGGGGGCATGGGTAAAGCGGACGCGTGCAGGCCCGGCCTGTGCCGGACCATTGCAGCAACCACCGGGACACCCCGCCCGTGGACGTTATTTTGTCCTGGCAGGTCTCCTGGCTTACGGGTCGTCGCCTTTGTCCGTCTTCCCGGGGTTTACCCCAGTGACGTGTTGGACAAAGGCTCGCCGCTTACAGTTGCGGGGGCAGCTCCGGTCTTGCCGATCGTCGGCGCACCGGATTCCCTCTTAGCTCCGGGATCGAACAAACAAGCCCGGAGAACCATGACACCCGCATTTTTCACCACGGGCGCCACGATGTCAATAGACATAAAGAAATCTTTATATCTTTATTTCACCAAGTTTAGAGCGCCACCGCACCCGGCCCCGGCACCGCACCGGCCGGCACCTTGCCCAGAATGATCATGCCAAGCACCTCGTCCTTGGTGACATCCTGCGTGCGGGCATGGCCTACCACCTTGCCGTTCTTCATCACGAAGACCCGGTCGGCCAGATCGAAGACATCGTGAATATCGTGGCTGATGAGGAAGATGCCGATGCCCTGCCGTTTCAACTCCTTGACGAGATCGCCCACCTGCGCCGTTTCCTGCGGCCCGAGTGCGGCCGTCGGCTCGTCCATGATGAGGATGCGGGCGTCGAACAGAATGGCGCGGGCGATGGCGACGGATTGCCGCTGGCCGCCGGACAGCGCCTTCACCGGTTCCTTGAACCGCCGGAAATTGGGGTTGAGACGCCCCATGACCTCGCGGGCCGAGGCTTCCATGGCGACATCGTCAAGTGTGCCCCATTTCGTCTTCAGCTCGCGGCCGAGATAAAGATTGGCCGCCGCATCGACGTTATCGGCCACGGCCAGTGTCTGGTAGATGGTCTCGATGCCGTATTTCTTGGCGTCGCGCGGATTGCGGATATCGGCATCCTCGCCATTGATGAGAATATCCCCGCCATCGCGCCGATAGGCGCCGGAGAGGATTTTGATCAGCGTCGATTTGCCCGCGCCATTGTGGCCGAGAAGGGCGACCACCTCACCGGGGAAAAGATCGACAGAGGCGTTTTCCACCGCATGGATACCGCCGAAGGAAATGGAAATATTGCGCATTTCCACGAGGGGCGTGACTTGGTCCGTCATAGGAGTTCTCCTCGGTTCTTACTTGGCGCGGGCGCGGTAGATGGTGTCGAGCCAGACGGCGACGACCAGGACCACACCGACGACGATGCGCTGGAAGGGCGTATCGATGCCCACCAGCACCATGCCGGATTGCAGCGACTGCATGACGAGCGCGCCGAGCATCGCACCCGCTATGGTTCCGACACCGCCGGCAAGCGAAGTGCCGCCGATGACGGCCGCCGCGATGGTGTAAAGCTCGTCCAACTCGCCCTGGGCATTTGTGGCCGCGTTGAGACGGGCGGTGGAGATGGCGGCGGCGATGGCGCACAGAACGCCCATCAGCGTGAAGATCTTCACCGTGACCCAGCGGGTCTTGATGCCGGCGAGTTCGGCCGCTTCCGGATTGCCGCCGATGGCGAAGACATAACGGCCGAAACGCAGCCGTGTGGCGATGAAAGTCATGACCGCACCGACGGCGAGCGCCATCAGCACCGGAATGGCGATGCCATGCGAAATGAACAGACCGCCTTCAGGCCAGGCGATGCCATTGGCATCGGCATAGTTGCGGGCGATGTTGACCGGCCATGGATAGCTGTTGACCACCGCCACGAAACCGATGACGACAAGGCAGCCCAGCGCGGCCAGAAAATATTCAGCCCAGACGGGCCGCAACGGAAAGCCGAAACGGCGGCGCTGATGGCGGGAGTTCAGGATGGCCGCAATGATGGCGACGCAGGCGATGACAGCGGCGATCCAGCTCCATGTCGCGCCGATCGAACCGCTGGTACCGCCGCCCATCAGGCGGAAGGTGGAATCCATCGGCGCCACGGTGCGGCCGCTGGTGATGAACCAGGTACCGCCGCGCCAAACGAGCAGGCCGCCCAGCGTGACGATGAAGGACGGCACGTTGAGGAAGGCGATGATGGAGCCCTGCAACATGCCGATGGCGCCGCCGACGAGAATGCCGACCAGAAGCGTGACGATCCATGTGGCCCAATGTTCAAAGCCGAGGATTTGCGGCAGGATTTCCGCCTGCATGACACCCATGATCATGCCGGAAAAACCGAGGATCGACCCGACCGACAGGTCGATATTGCGGGTGACGATGACGAGCACCATGCCGGTTGCCATGACGGCCACGGAGGCGGTCTGCACGGAAAGGTTCCAGAGGTTTCGCGGCGTCAGAAACAGCCCGCCGGACAGGATATGAAATCCGATCCAGATCAGAAGAAGCGCACCGACCATGCCGAGCAGTCTGGTATCCAGCTCGGTGGCGTTGATGAAGCGCGTTATCGAGCCTGTTTTTTCCGTCTTCTGCGACGCTGTAGTATTGGACTGGGTCATATCGGCCATGAACTGCCGGTGCTCCTCACATCTTAGAGCGTTTTCGCTTTTCCCTGAATCGCGAAAACGCTCCAAATCTTTGTCTGGCGCATTTCCGAAGGGAAAACCGGGCTCGACTTTTCCTGGAAATACTCTAAAGGCGCCGCGCCATGAACCATGGCGCAGCGCCCGAACCGGGACCTATTCGATCAATCGCAGGCTTTGACCGTTTTAGCCTTCACGCCCTGGCAGGCCGTTTCCTTCTTGATCCAGCCGGCGTCGATGACGACGTTCAGATTGTCCTTCGTGATGGCGATAGGCTTGAGGAAGACCGACTGCATCTTCACTTTTTTCGGACCGCCTTCAAAGGTGGAGACACCCTTGATCTCGGTCATCTTCTTGCCGCCGGCCAGTTCCAGCGCAATGCCAGCCGCTTCCTTGCCAAGTTCACGGCTGTCCTTCCAGACCGACACCGTCTGCGTGCCGAGTGCGACGCGGTTCAGCGCGGCGAAATCGGCATCCTGACCGGAAACGGGAACCGAACCTGCCATGCCCTGCGCGGCGAGAGCGGCGATTGCACCGCCGGCCGTGCCGTCATTCGAGGCGACGACCGCATCGACCTTGTTGTTATTCTTGGTCAGGAACTGTTCCATGTTCTTCTGGGCATTTTCCGGCTTCCAGCCATCGGTATAGGCTTCGCCGACATTCTTGATCTTGCCGCCGTCCATGGCCGCCTTCAGCACTTCCTGCTGACCGGCGAACAGGAAGTCCGCATTCGGGTCGGAAGAAGAGCCCTTGATGAAGACGTAATTGCCTTCCGGCTTCACCTTGAAGACTTCGGCAGCCTGCAGACGGCCGACTTCCTTGTTATCGAAGGTGATGTAGAAGGCGTTCTGGTTTTCGATCAGGCGGTCGTAACCCACGACCGGAATGCCCTCGGCAACGGCCTTTTCAACGGCCGGACCAATCGCGTCGCTGTCCTGCGCCAGAATGATCAGCGCGTTGGCGCCCTGCGAGATCAGCGATTCCACGTCGGTGAGCTGCTTTGCGGCGGATGATTGCGCATCGGCGGAAATGTATTTCGCGCCGGCCTTGTCGAGCGCTGCCTTGATGGCCGCCTCATCCGTTTTCCAGCGTTCTTCCTGGAAATTCGACCAGGAAACGCCGACGACGAGATCGGCCGCGATAGCCGCGGTATGCAGGGAAACGAGTACGGCTGTACCCGCCAAAAGCTTGGCAAAAGAATTCATGATGTCCTCCCGGTAAGGGCGAAGCCCCGCACCTCCATGCAGGAAAAACGCCCGGAAAAAGCTGCCGGTCTCTGTGGTTTCACAATTTTCTCGACAGTCGAGAAAATTAATGTCAGAGATTCCCCATGCTGTCAACAACGGCTGCGGGCAGCATCCGGGTGCCTTGATCTTCGCTCTGGCATGCGCCATCAGAGTGGATCAGCACGACAGGAAAAAGGCCGTTCAGGGAGCATGCCCCAGCCCATGTCCGCCATTGCAAGTACGGAACTGGTGCGCCAGAAAAACAGCCTGTCGGTGATGGCGGCGCTGCGCCTGCACGGCAACCTTTCCCATACCGACATGTCGTCCTTCACCGGGCTTGCCTCAGCAACCGTGTCCGCCATCACCACCGAGCTTGAGCGGGCCGGTCTCATTCTGCGGAAAGAGCAGCTGGCCACCGCCGGCCGTGGCCGGCCGCGCATTCTCTTCGGCCCGCGCGGCGCTTTCTGCCATGTCGCCATCGTCATCATCTCTTCCGACAGCGTGCAATATTCGCTGGTCGATTATGCCGGCAAGCTGGTGGACCGCTTCACCGAACAGAGGATTACAGCTGAAAAAGGCACATTCGGCGGCGCGATCCTCGCCGGTCTCGCGAGACTTGCCGATCGCTCGCGCATCGACCGGCACGATATCCTCCAGGTGTCGATCAGCAGCAAGGGACTGGTGGATGCGGCCGCGGCAACGCTTGTCTGGTCGCCGGTTCTCGGTGACGAAAGGATCGATTTCCACCGGCTAGTTTCCGGGGATGGCCGCATTCGCGTGACGCTGAACAACGAGACGCTGCTGGCCGCAAAAGCCATCTGGATGCGGGAGCAGGCACGGGAAAACTCAGCGCCGGAAGCCCTCGTCACCCTGTCGCTCGGCCACAGCATCGGCCTTGGCATCGCCCGCTCGACGGGCGGCGCAATCGAGGTCAGCGCTCCCAATTTCGGCCATATGCTGCATCTGGCCGACGGCGCACTGTGCCGTTGCGGCACCAAAGGCTGCATTGAGGCCTATTCCGGGTTTTACGCCATCCTGCGTTCTGCTTTCGAAGCCCCGCCGCAGGCGGAACCGGCGAAATTCGTGCCGATCGCCGAGGTGGACAAGATCGCCGCCTCGGCCCGCACCGGCGCCCGCATGGCGCGGTTCGCCTTCCGCACCGCCGGACTTGCGCTCGGCAACGGCCTTTCACGCCTCTTCAGCCTGCATGGCCATATGCCGGTCTTCATCACCGGCCCCGGCACCCGCTATTTCGATCTTCTGGAAAGCGGCCTGCGCGACGGTCTGGCGCAATCGCAGGCGGTGCGTTTCGGCGGCATGCCGAAAATCGCTTTAGCACCCAACGAGCCGGAACTGGTGTTCGAAGGGCACATGGAACACGCGCTTTCAGCCGCAGACGACTATATCCTGAGCGCCGACGGCCCGGAGAGGCCGGTGAGGAATTCCGGGAGCTGACGGGGCAACCGGCGGATTTTCAGGCCCGCTCCGCCACGGCCTCGGCCTCTTGCCCGCCACAAATCAGCACAGCAACGAAGTCATCGAGATCAGCGGCCTCATCCTTGCTGAGGCGCAGGCCCTGTTTCGTTCGCCGCCAGAGAATGTCCTCGGCCGCGCAGGCCCATTCGTGCTCAACCAGCCAGCGCACCTCGCATTCATAAAGCGTGCCGCCGAAATGCCGGCCGAGGCCGGAGATATCGGTGGCGCTGCCCAACAGTTCCGCCGCCTTGGTGCCGTAGTTTCTGACAAGTCGCTCGGCATGGCGTCCGTCAAGGAAGGGATAACGGGAGACGAGCGATCGCACCTGCGCCTCATATCTCTCAGCACCGAAATCGCCGCCCGGCAGGTGGGAGCCCGCCGTCCACGGCTTGCCCTTTTCGCCAATCGCCGCACCGATCTTTTCCAGCGCATGTTCTGCCAGCCGCCGATAGGTAGTGAGCTTGCCGCCGAAAATATTGAGGAGTGGAGCCTCACCCGCTGTCTCTTCAACCTTCAGCACATAATCGCGCGTCGCCTCCTGCGCTTTCGATGCACCGTCATCAAAAAGCGGGCGAACGCCGGAATAGGTCCAGACGATATCTTCCGGCCGGACCGGTTCGCTGAAATAGTCGCTGGCCGCGTTGCAGAGATAGGAAATCTCCTCCTCGGAGATGCGAACCCTGGCCGGATCGCCCTTGTAATCGCGGTCCGTGGTTCCGATCAGCGTGAAATCGCGCTCATAGGGAATGGCGAAGATGATGCGGTTATCCGGGTTCTGGAAGAAATAGGCGCGCGGGTCGGAAAACTTCTTGCGCACGATGATATGGCTGCCCTGAACGAGCCGGACATTGTGCACGTCGTTGCGGCCGAAGACGCCGGAAAGCACCTTGTCCACCCAGGGGCCGGCGGCATTCACCAGCATACGCGCCTTGTGCGTGGCCGCGCGTCCGGTTTTTTCGTCCAGCGTCTCGATGAGCCACAGCTCGCCTTCGCGCCGTGCGGAAACGACCCGCGTGCGGTTCATGATCGTCGCGCCGCGATTGGCCGCATCGCGCGCGTTGAGGACCACGAAACGGGCATCATCCACCCAGCCGTCGGAATATTCGAAAGCCGTGGCGAAAGCCGGCTTCAGCGGCTCGCCCGCCGGGTCCCTGCGAAGGTCGAGCGTGCGGGTCGCCGGCAAAAGCCTGCGGCCGCCGAGATTGTCATAAAGAAACAGGCCGAGCCGGACCATCCATGCCGGGCGCACGCCGCCTTTCTGAATGGGCAGAACGAAACGCATGGGCCAGATGACATGCGGCGCCATGGCCCAGAGGATTTCCCGCTCCATCAGCGCTTCGCGCACCAGACGAAACTCGTAATGCTCGAGATAACGCAGGCCACCATGAATAAGCTTGGTGGCGGCGGAAGACGTGCCGGAAGCGAAATCGCCCTTTTCCGCAAGCGCGACGGAATAGCCCCTGCCCACCGCATCGCGGGCAATGCCGCAGCCGTTGATGCCGCCACCGATGACAAAAAGATCGAAAATATTCTCGCCGGACATAGAGCCTCCACGACAGCGTCGGGGGATCGCACCCCCATCGTTGAAAGACAATTGCCATAAAAACGAAAATAAAACGAATGTCAAAAGAAAACAAACGAAACACGTTCCGGCAAAGGCGAACGGCAGCTGCGCGCCGTTCACCGTATGGCCAGCCTCTTACGGGGTCTGTGTTTCAGCCGTATGTTTGGGAAACCTGCTCAAGCTCATAGAGCACGCCACCCATATCCTTCGGATGCAGGAAAAGAACGGGATTGCCATGCGCGCCGATCTTCGGCTCGCCATCACCCAGAATTCGAACGCCCTTTTTGACGAGATCGTCGCGCGCCGCGACAATGTCAGGCACTTCAAAGCAGAGATGATGCGTGCCGCCGCCCGGATTTCTCTCGAGAAAAGCGGCAATCGGCGAATCTTCGCCGAGCGGGTGAAGAAGCTCGATCTTGGTATTGTCAGCCTGAATGAAAACCACCGTCACGCCGTGTTCGGGTAGCGATTGCGGTTCCGAGACATCTGCGCCGAGCCCCCTATAACGGGCGATGGCGGCATTCAGATCGGGCACCGCGATGGCGACGTGATTCAATCTTCCGAACATGGCCGTCTTTCCCTCACGCGTTGCGCCTGATGCCTTCTAGCAGGTCGAGCACCTTGTTCGCAGCATCCATGACATTGGTGCCGGGGCCGAAAATCGCCGAGACACCGTGGTCGAGCAGGAACTGATAATCCTGCCGCGGAATGACGCCGCCGACGACGACGATGATATCTTCCGCGCCCTTCTGTTTCAGCGCCTCGACCAGCTGCGGCGCCAGCGTCTTGTGACCGGCGGCGAGCGACGACATGCCGACCACATGCACCTTGTTCTGAACAGCGAGATCGGCCGCTTCAACGGGTGTCTGAAACAGGGGGCCGGCCAGCACATCGAAACCGATATCACCGAAGGCAGACGCAATGACCTTCGCACCGCGATCATGGCCATCCTGCCCGAGCTTGGCGACCATGATGCGCGGCTTGGTGCCGATCCTCTCAGCCACACCGGAAAGCCGGGCGGCGAGCGTGGCAA
Source organism: Agrobacterium sp. LR_9 (assembly GCF_041954855.1). Taxonomy (NCBI): domain Bacteria; kingdom Pseudomonadati; phylum Pseudomonadota; class Alphaproteobacteria; order Hyphomicrobiales; family Rhizobiaceae; genus Agrobacterium; species Agrobacterium sp. LR_9. Next base: position 30,674 of record NZ_JAVAYA010000005.1, on the reverse strand, counting down.
GTTCCGGCTCGTCCTTGTAGGCCTCGCCGTAGATATCGCTCACCACCTCCGGCACGGCGGCATGGTCGCCGAAGGCCGCACGCAGCGCATCGGAAATCTCTCCCACCGTCGCGCGGGCGCGGGCGGCGACAACGGCGGCCTCGAGAATATTGCCCTTGCCGCTGCGGGCGATCTCGGAAAGTGCTGCCAAAGCGGCGGTCACGTCCTTGCCATCGCGGCGGCGGCGCGTTTCTTCGATGCGGCGGATTTGTGCGGCCCGCACGGCGGCGTTGTCGATATCGAGAACATCGATATCTTCCTCGTTTTCGAGACGGTAACGGTTGACACCGACGATAACCTCCTCGCCCTTGTCCACCGCCGCCTGCCGTCGCGTTGCCGCCTCTTCGATCAGCCGTTTCGGCAAGCCTTCCGCCACCGCCTTGGTCATGCCGCCAAGCGCCTCGACCTCCTCGATCAGCGCCCAGGCCTTCTCTGCCAGTTCGTCAGTCAGGCTTTCGACATAATAGGAGCCGGCCAGCGGATCGACGACTTTTGTGACGCCGGTTTCGTGCTGAAGGATAAGCTGGGTATTGCGGGCGATGCGGGCGGAAAACTCCGTCGGCAGGGCAATCGCCTCATCGAAGGAATTCGTGTGCAGCGACTGCGTGCCGCCCAGCACGGCGGACATGGCCTCGAAAGCGGTGCGGACGATATTGTTATAAGGGTCCTGCTCCTGAAGCGAGACGCCGGACGTCTGGCAATGGGTGCGCAGCATCAGCGACGACGCCTTCTGCGGCTTGAACTCCTCCATGATGCGCGACCAGAGCAGGCGCGCGGCGCGCAGCTTGGCAGCCTCCATGAAGAAATTCATGCCGATGGCGAAAAAGAACGACAGGCGGCCGGCGAAATCATCGACGTTCAGTCCCTTGGCCAGCGCCGCCCGCACATATTCGCGGCCATCCGCGAGCGTGAAGGCCAGCTCCTGCGTAAGCGTCGCGCCCGCTTCCTGCATGTGATAGCCGGAAATGGAGATGGAATTGAATTTCGGCATCTCCTTCGCCGTATATTCGATGATGTCGGCAATGATCCGCATCGAAGGTTCCGGCGGATAGATATAGGTGTTGCGGACCATGAACTCCTTGAGGATATCGTTCTGAATGGTGCCGGAAAGGGCGGCGCGGGGCACACCCTGCTCTTCCCCCGCAACGATGAAACTGGCGAGCACCGGAATGACCGCGCCATTCATGGTCATCGACACCGAGACTTTTTCGAGCGGAATGCCATCGAACAGGATTTTCATGTCCTCGACGCTGTCGATCGCCACGCCCGCCTTGCCGACATCGCCCTCCACACGCGGATGATCGCTATCGTAACCGCGGTGGGTGGCGAGGTCGAAGGCAACCGAAACGCCCTGCTGACCGGCGGCGAGCGCCTTGCGGTAAAAGGCGTTCGAGGCTTCGGCCGTGGAAAAACCGGCATATTGGCGTATGGTCCAGGGCCGGCCGGCATACATGGTGGCGCGCGGGCCGCGCGTGAAAGGTGCAAAGCCCGGCAGGCTGTCCAGATGGGAAATCTTTTGCAGATCGTCAGCGGTATAGAGCGGCTTCACCTCAATGCCTTCGGGCGTGTGCCAGACGAGCGTTTCCGGTGAACGCTTCAGCTCTTTTTCGGCAAGCTGCAGCCAATCCCGCACCGTTTTTTCACCCGACATGCATCTCTCCCCTTCTGCATTTCATTTTAGCACTGTGGCCGGTGATCGTGACGAAAATCGAACGATCCGCCCGCAGGTCCGACACCGTAAACCGCTCCGGCCCACATGCGTTCCGGAAAAACGGCGGCGGCATCACTCGAATTCGAGGATGACTTCATCCACCGCGAGGCTGTCGCCCGGTTTTGCTGCCACTCTGGCAACGCGGCCGCGTTTTTCCGCGCGAAGGATGTTTTCCATCTTCATGGCCTCCACCGTCGCCAGCGCCTGCCCGGCCTCCACCTCATCGCCCTCACCCACCGAAATGCCGGTGATGACGCCCGGCATGGGGCAAAGCAGCAGTTTCGATGTATCCGGCGGCAATTTTTCCGGCATCAGCAACGCCAGTTCCGCCACACGCGGGCTGCGCACATGGGCACGAATATCCATGCCGCGCCAGCGCAGGCGGATCGCAGCACCTGCAAGATCGACCTTGGCGGCGATAACCTCACCCGCGACCGTGAAGAGGCCGAGGCTCTGGCCGGGAAGCCAGCCGGTATCGACGGTGAGCGCCGCCCCGTCTTTAAAACGGACAGCCGTACCATCCGTGCCGGTTTCAACGCTGACCCTGTGACGGGATGCGCCAAACGATACCACCCAGTCCTGACCGACGATGCGGCGGTGATTGCCGATGGTGCCGGAAATTTCGACTGCGCGGCGCTGTAGCCGCTGATGGATGATGGCGGCGATGGCGGAAAGCTGGCGCGCCGTGGCCTCATCCGGTTCAACGCCGGAAAACCCTTCCGGAAACTCTTCCGCGATAAAACCCGTCGTCAGGCGGCCGGCGCGGAAACGCTCATGCTGCATGACAGCCGACAGGAAGGGCAGATTATGGCCGATGCCCTCCACCTCGAAACGATCCAGCGCCTGCCCCATGGCGTCGATGGCGGCCCCGCGATCCTTGCCCCAGGTGCACAGCTTGGCGATCATCGGATCGTAATACATCGAGATTTCGCCGCCTTCGAAAACGCCGGTATCGTTGCGGATGACGGTGCCGTTCTCCTGCGCACCCTCCTGCGGCGGGCGATAACGCGTCAGCCGGCCGATGGAGGGCAGGAAGTTGCGATAGGGGTCTTCGGCATAAAGCCGGCTTTCAATCGCCCAGCCGTTCAGTTTCACATCCGCCTGTCCGAAGGAGAGCTTTTCACCTGATGCCACACGGATCATCTGTTCGACCAGATCGATGCCGGTGATGAGTTCCGTTACCGGATGCTCCACCTGCAGGCGGGTGTTCATTTCCAGAAAGTAGAAATTCCTCTCGCCATCGACGATGAATTCCACCGTGCCGGCCGAATGGTAACCGACGGCTCTCGCCAGCGCCACGGCCTGCTCGCCCATGGCTTTGCGGGTCGCTTCGTCCAGAAAGGGCGATGGGGCTTCCTCGATGACTTTCTGGTTACGGCGCTGGATCGAGCATTCTCGCTCACCCAGATAAAGTGTGTTGCCGTGCTTGTCGCCCAGCACCTGAATTTCAATATGGCGCGGCTGGGTGACGAATTTTTCGATGAAGATACGATCATCGCCAAAGGAGGATTTCGCCTCGTTTTTCGAGGACTGGAAACCCTCGCGCGCCTCGGCATCGTTAAAGGCGATGCGCATACCCTTGCCACCGCCGCCGGCAGAGGCCTTGATCATGACGGGATAACCGATCTGCGAGGCGATCCTCACCGCCTCATCCGCATCTTCGATCAGCCCCATATGGCCGGGGACGGTGGAAACACCCGCTTCCGCGGCCAGTTTCTTGGAAGTGATCTTGTCACCCATGGCCTTGATGGCGCCAACAGGCGGACCGATGAAGACGACACCCGCCTTTTCCAGCGCCTCGGCAAAGGCAGCATTTTCCGAAAGGAAACCGTAGCCGGGATGAACAGCATCCGCCCCGGTCTTCGCGATTGCCTCGAGAATCCTGTCGATGACGATATAGGACTGCGACGAGGGGGCCGGGCCGATATGAACGGCCTCATCCGCTTGTCTCACATGCAGCGCATTGGCATCCGCATCCGAATAAACCGCGACAGTGGCGATGCCCATCTTGCTTGCCGTCTTGATGACCCGGCAGGCAATCTCGCCGCGATTGGCGATGAGGATTTTCTTGATCATGCGGTTATTCTCCCCTCGCATCGTCATCGTCGTCGCGGAATTTCTTTTCATAGGGCATCATCAGGATTGCCGAGGCGGTGGCGGCCGCGCCGAACAGGGATGCAATGGGCATGACGACCAGCAGCACGGGCACGACCGGATTTGCGGCGCGGCCGATGCGCGCGCCCAAACCGCCAATGTCGAGAAAGATCAGCCCTGCACCGACGCAGACGCCGATCAGCACGCCAACTGCCGCATTGAGCGCCATGAAACGCAACATCTGCCGATGATCGAGCCGGGCGGCTTCCGGCGTCATCTTTGGTTTCGGATCACGACCGCCGGATGCCCTGCCTGCGTTGCCACCACGACGTTGTTCCAGCCAGCGTCGCAGCCATTGCAGGTCCATATGAAGTATGTCGACAATCATGCTCCTCCCCCTCAGGAAAAATGTCGCCGCCTGCCCTCAAATTTCGAAGAAATTCTCGAAGGATTCCGGGAAGTTCTGCCGCGCGACGCGCTCGTCAATCACCAGCATCGCCTGATAGGAAAGCGGATCGAAATTCTTCTCCGCCGGCACCACCTCGCGGCCGAAGAGCAGGTTGAGGCGGGCGGCGTCGAGATTGCCGCGCTCGAAGGGCTCGGCACCGAAATGGTGCCAGAGCGAATGCAGGAAGGCGGCATCGATGCGATGCTCCTTGGTGTCGTTGCGCGCCCGGCGGGGTATCATCTTGATAGGCGTTACCCCTTTGGGGTTGGCGCGGCGGATGGTGAACTGGACACCCGTGCTCGGCATGCCGGAGGGAAATCCCTTGTGTTTGGTCATTTCGGGCAGGTTCGCCATCTTTTGTCCTTCCAGAACATTTCCAGTGAAAGCTGCCTTGCTTTTACGTCCGGAAATGCGCCAATTCAAATAGTTAGAGCGCTTTTGGCGCTCTAATCTTTCGTTACGCCCTGCCGATCTTGTCCTGCGTCTTCGTCTCGAAGTCGGAGGCATCGTGGCGTTCATGCAATTGTTCGGACGGATCGCCCGAGGTCTTGTTGACGATCACGCCACGCTTGACCGCCGGGCGTTCGCCGATTTCGAGCGTCCAGCGCATGACGTTTTTGTAACCGTCCGCCTCAAGGAAAGCACCGGCATCGCCATAGGCCTGACCGAGCGCGATCTTGCCGTACCACGGCCAGACGGCCATGTCGGCGATCGTATATTCCGAACCCGCCAGGTAGCGGTTCTCGGCCAGATGCCGGTCCAGCACGTCGAGCTGGCGTTTGACTTCCATGGCGTAGCGGTCGATGGCGTATTTGATCTTCACCGGCGCATAGGCATAAAAATGGCCGAAACCGCCGCCGAGGAAGGGGGCGGAGCCCATCTGCCAGAACAGCCAGTTCAGCGCCTGCGTGCGGGCATTGCCCTCTTTCGGCAGGAAGGCGCCGAATTTTTCCGCGAGGTAAACGAGAATGGAGCCGCTTTCGAAAACGCGCGTCGGCTCAGGCGTCGAATGATCCATCAGCGCCGGAATCTTGGAATTCGGATTGACGCCGACGAAACCGGAACCGAACTGGTCGCCTTCGCCGATCTTGATCAGCCAGGCATCATAGTCTGCGCCCTTGTGGCCGGCAGCCAGCAATTCTTCCAGCATGATGGTGACCTTCTGGCCATTCGGCGTCGCCAGCGAATAAAGCTGCAGTGGATGCTTGCCGACGGGAAGTTCCTTTTCGTGGGTCGGGCCGGCGATAGGCCGGTTGATATTGGCGAACTGGCCGCCATTGCCCTTTTCCCAGGTCCAGACCTTGGGCGGTTCATATCCGGCGGGGAAATTATCTGCGGAGGAATTTTCGGCCATGAAAATGTGTCCTTGTGCGTTTCGGGAGGACATCCGGACATCCGGGCGCCTGAACAAACATATAGTAAGGTGGCCGAAGCATTTTTCCAGCCCTGCAGCAGATCAGAGCGGAATGGTGTCGTGTTTCTTCCAGCGGGTTTCCACGTTCTTGTTACGCAGCGACGCAAACGCGCGGGCGATGCGGCGGCGTGAGGAATGCGGCATGATGACCTCATCGATGAAACCGCGCTCCGCCGCCACAAAGGGGTTGGCGAAACGCTCTTCGTATTCCTTCGTGCGCGCGGCGATCTTTTCCGGATCGGCAAGCTCGGAACGATAGAGAATTTCCGCCGCACCCTTCGCGCCCATCACGGCGATTTCCGCCGTCGGCCAGGCGTAATTCACGTCCGCACCAATATGTTTGGAGGCCATCACGTCATAAGCGCCGCCATAGGCCTTGCGGGTGATCAGCGTCACCATCGGCACCGTCGCCTCCGAATAGGCGAAGAGAAGTTTTGCGCCGTGCTTGATGACGCCGCCATATTCCTGCGCCGTTCCCGGCAGGAAGCCCGGCACATCCACCAGCGTCAGCAGCGGAATATTGAAGGCATCGCAGAAGCGCACGAAACGCGCCGCCTTGCGCGAACTGTCTATATCGAGGCAGCCGGCCAGCACCATCGGCTGGTTGGCGACAACGCCCACCGTCTGGCCTTCGAGACGGATGAAACCGGTGATGATGTTGCGGGCAAAGGCCTCCTGCAACTCGAAGAAATCGCCCTCATCGGCCAGCGCGTGGATCAGTTCCTTCATGTCATAGGGCTTGTTGGAACTATCAGGGATCAGCGTATCGAGACGTGCTTCCAGCCGCGCCGGATCGTCGTGGAACGGGCGCACCGGCGGCTTTTCGCGGTTGTTGAGCGGCAGGAAATCGAACAGCAGCCGCACATGTTCCAGCGTTTCGATGTCGTTTTCATAAGCGCCGTCGGCGACGGAGGATTTTTTCGTGTGGGTGGAGGCTCCGCCCAGTTCCTCAGCCGTAACGATCTCGTTGGTCACGGTTTTGACCACATCCGGCCCGGTCACGAACATGTAGGAGGTATCGCGCACCATGAAGATGAAATCGGTCATGGCCGGCGAATAAACCGCACCGCCCGCACAAGGCCCCATGATGACAGAGATTTGCGGCACGACGCCGGAGGCGACGACATTGCGCTTGAACACATCGGCATAACCGCCGAGCGAGGCCACGCCCTCCTGAATGCGCGCGCCGCCGCTGTCGTTGAGGCCGATCACCGGCGCGCCGTTGCGCACCGCCATATCCATGATTTTGCAAATCTTCTGGGCATGGGTTTCCGAGAGCGAACCGCCAAGCACGGTGAAATCCTGCGAAAACACATAGACCTGCCGGCCATTGATGGTGCCCCAGCCGGTGACGACACCGTCACCCGCCACCTTCTGCTCCGCCATGCCGAAATCCACCGCGCGGTGGGTGACGTACATGTCATACTCTTCGAAGGAACCTTCATCCAGGAGCACGTCGATACGCTCGCGCGCCGTCAGCTTGCCTTTGCCATGCTGCGCCTCGATGCGCTTGACGCCGCCGCCGAGCCGCGCCTCAGCGCGCCGCGTTTCCAATTGCTCCAGAATGCCGGGCATGTTTCCTCCATGCGTTGTGCCACGATCAATAGCCCAGAAAACATTCGCCAAGAAGCCTTGATCGTGCGCGTATGCGTGCCATAAATATTTGCAATGTTTAATTTTGCAAAGTTGCAACATGGCGACGGAAAAACTCTTTATCGGCCGTAAGGTTCGCGGCCTTCGCGAAAACGCCCGCGCCACGCAGGCGCAATTTGCCGAACGGCTGGGCATTTCCGCGAGTTACCTGAACCAGATCGAGAATAACCAGCGCCCGGTTTCGGCCAGCGTTCTGGTGACGCTGGTGGAAAAATTCCAGCTCGACATGGCAGAACTCGCGACCGGTGAAAGCGACCGGCTGGTTTCCGCCGTGCGCGAGGCGCTGAAAGACCCGCTGTTCATGAATTACGAACCGGGGCTTCAGGAGTTGAAGCTGATTGCCCAGAACGCGCCGGGTTTTGCCCATGCGCTGCTACGTGCCCATCAGGCCTATCGCCAGAACAGCGAGCAGCTGGTGCAGCTGGATGACCGGCTGGGCCGCGGCACCGCACAGGTGGAAAGAACCCCCTATGAGGAGGTGCGCGATTTCTTCCACTTCGTCGACAATTACGTTGCCGAGATCGATCTTCTGGCCGAGGAGCTGGCGGAAGAACTGGAGATTGAAGGCGGCGAGACCTATGGCATTCTGGCGGCGCATCTGAAGAGCCGTTACGGCATCCATATCACCCGAACCGAGGCGGCAGGCGGTCTGATCCGGCACTTCGATCCTGCCGGCAAGACCCTTGCCCTCAGCTCCTACATGGCCGCGCCGACCCGCTGTTTTCAGCTTGCATTGCAGATCGCCCAGCTTCACGCCGGCCCAACGGTGGACAGTGTGCTGGCCGGCGCCGGTTTCCGCAATGCGGAAGCTGCGGAAATCTGTCGTATCGGACTGCACAATTATTTCGCCGCAGCGCTCATCCTGCCCTATGGGCAATTTCACCGGGCGGCGCAGGAGCTACGCCACGATCTCGAACTTCTCGCCGTGCGTTTCGGCGCGAGCCTTGAGCAGGTGGCCCACCGGCTGAGCACGTTGCAACGGCCGGGCATGAAGGGCGTGCCGATCTTTTTCGCCAAGATCGACCGCGCCGGCAACATCACCAAACGCCACAGCGCCACGCGGCTGCAATTTGCCCGTTTCGGCGCGGCCTGTCCGCTGTGGAATATCCATCAGGCTTTCGAAAGCTCCGACAGGATCGTGAGGCAATTGGCGGAAACGCCGGACGGCGTGCGCTATCTTTCCATCGCCACGCAGATCGAAAAGGCCGGCGCCGGTTTCAATACGGAAAGACCGCGTTATGCCATCGCTCTCGGCTGCGAAATTTCCCATGCGCAGAATTTCGTTTATGCCGATACGCTCGATCTCGGCAATGCGGCCTCCTTCAAACCGATCGGCATTTCCTGTCGGGTCTGCGAGAGGGTGGATTGCGTGCAACGCGCCGTGCCGCCGCTGAAACGGAAGCTGCATTTCGATCATCTCTCGCGCGGAGCCCTGCCCTACAGTATCGCCGATTTTTAACCCGCTCAGGGCAGCGGCACCATGGCGCGCCGCATGATGTTGGCATAATAGCCCCAGAAAAGCCGCGCGGCCACGGACCGCCATGGCGACCAGATTGTCGCCCGCTCCGCCAGCCATTTCGCTTCCGGCCTCACCTCCAGCGCAAGCGCATGAGCCACCGCCGATCTCAGCGCCACATCGCCAACCGGAAAAATATCCGGATGCCCGCCGCAGAACATCAGATAGACCTCCGCCGTCCACGGGCCGATACCGCGAAGCGCAACAAGCTCGGAAAGGGCCACACGCCCCTCCTTGCGCACCACACCGTCAAGATCGATCTGCCCTTCCGTGACGGCGCGCGCCAGTCCTTCCAGTGTCGTCGCCTTGGCGCGCGAAAGGCCGAAAGTGGCGCGCAATTCCGCCGACGCGCCGAGATAATTTTCCGCCGTGACCGCGCCGCCGGTGCCGGCAAAAATACGCGCCCATATGGCATTGGCGCTGGCGCGCGACACCATCTGCGAGACGACGATATGGGCAAGGCCGGAAAAGCCGGGCTCATGAATGCGCAGTTCCAGCGGGCCGGCTTTTCCGATGACGAGGCCGAGAGCCGGATCGAGTTGGGCGAGATGCTCCAGCCCTTCGCTGATGTCGTCCATCCCGGTAATGATTTTCATGTCCGTCATTCCATATGCCGCCAGCCGGCTGGTAGGGTGCTTTAAAACATGGCAGAAGAAACCATGCCTTCGCCTCTCCGTCAAAAACCGGTTTACCGTTTTGCGCCAAGCCCCAATGGCCTTCTGCATCTCGGCCACGCGCTTTCCGCCTTCCTGAACCACGATATGGCGCGAGACAATGGCGGCCGCTTTCTGCTTCGCATCGAGGATATCGACCAGACGCGCTGCACCCCGGAGCTGGAACAGGCGATCTATGACGATCTTGGCTGGCTGGGTCTCGACTGGGAGAAACCGGTGCGGCGGCAATCGGAGCATTTCGAAGAGTACCGCGTGGCGCTGGACAGGCTGATCGAGGCAGGACTTGCTTACCCTGCTTTTCTAAGCCGTGGAGAAACCAGAGCGATCGTTCGTACTTTCGAGGCGGAGGGCGGGCTCTGGCCCCGCGATCCCGATGGCGCGCCGCTTTACCCGGCCATCGACCGGGAGAGGCCAAGGGCGGAGCGGGATGTGCTGCTCGCCTCCGGCCGTCCGCACGCCTGGCGGCTCGACATGGAAAAGGCGATCCGCGCCGCCGGCATCCCTCTATTCTGGGAAGAGAGCGGCGACGGCGAGACGGGGCAGATCGAGGCCCTGCCAGCGCTTTGGGGCGATGTGGTGCTGTCGCGCTCCGACGCGCCTTCAAGCTATCATCTTTCCGTTGTGGTGGATGACGCGTTGCAGGGCATCACCCATGTGGTGCGCGGCATGGATCTCTATCACGCCACCGCCATTCACCGGCTGTTGCAACACCTGCTGAACCTGCCGCAGCCGGCCTATCACCATCACCGGCTGATCCTGGGCGCGGACGGGCGCAAGCTCTCGAAAAGCGAAGGCAGCACCGGGCTTTCTGCCCTTCGTTCGGAAGGTGCTGCGCCCTCAGATATCCGCCGGCTTGTCGGTCTCGTCTAGTACCTGCCCGCGGCGCGCGCCGTTGCCACCGATATTGCGGCGGATGATCTGGCGGACCTTGTATTTCATCAGCGCGGCATTCACCTCAGCCCCCAGCATGAAGATGACGCCGACCATATAAAGAAACACCAGCACCACCATCACTGAGGCGAGACCGGCATAGGTAGCGGCATAATTGGCGAAGGTGGAGAGGTAATAGGCGAAGATCGCGGCCCCGATGACCCAGAAGATCATCGTCAGGAGAATGCCCGGCCAGACATCCCAGATGCGGCGCTTGCCGGCCGGAAGCCACAGATGCGCCGCCACCAGCCCCGCCGTCAGCACGACGATGGTGCCATAAAGACCGAGGCTGGAGATGGTGTTCAGCACATCCGTCAGCCACGGAAACCGCTGCTCGGCAAAAGATGTGGCGACCGGCACGGCGACCAGTACGATGCTGATGCCGGCAAAGACCACGACGGCGATCAGGACATAAAACAGGCTGAGCAGGCGGGTGACATACCACCAGCGCGTTTCGGTAACACGATAGGCGCGGTTCAATGAAATGCGCAGCGCCTCGACACCATTGGACGCAAAATAGGCCGCCGCCAGCACCGAAATCGTCAGCAGCCCGCCGCGCGGAATGGTCAGCACCTGCTGCACCTGCGCCGCGAGCGGCCCGGCAATCGCCGCTGGCCAGGTGTCGAAAATCAGATGCACTGCCGTTTCGGAAAACTGGTCCGCCCCCAGAAAACCGGCAAGAGCCGTGCCGAAGATCAGGAACGGAAACAGGGCCAGCAGGATCGACAGCGCCATATGGCTCGCCATCGCCCAGCCGTCATCCTCGGCGAAATGGGAATAGGCATCGAAGGCAACCTTGCCTGCCAGGCGCACTGCGGCAACCATGTCACCTCCATTCATCGGCATTTCATTTGTAACTTCGAGCCGAATATGGGAAATCAGCTTCGCTTTGTACAGCGCGCAAGCTGGCCTTTCGGTTCCAGAAGGGCATGGATTTCGCGCGAACGGATTTTAACGGGCCGGGCAATCGGGCCAGAGCAACAGTCGGTTTCCCGGAGCGGCAAATGTCTGAAAAACCCGTCATCATCATTACCGGATGTTCCTCGGGCATCGGCGCCCATTGCGCCGGCGCGCTCCACCGGGACGGCTGGCGGGTTTTCGCCACCGTGCGGCGCATCGCCGACATGGCGGCGCTTGAAAACCAGGGCATCGAGACCCTGATCATGGATTACACCAAGCCGGAGACGATTGCCGCGCTGGTGGACACCGTCGCAGCCCGGACCGGCGGCCGCATCGATGCGCTTTTCAACAACGGCGCCTATGGCCAGCCGGGCGCGGTGGAGGATTTGCCTGTCGAGGCGCTGCGGGCGCAGTTCGAAACCAATGTCTTCGGCTGGCACGATCTCACGCGGCGGGTCATTCCCTTCATGCGCGCCCGGGGTGCGGGGCGCATCGTGAATTGCTCCTCCATCCTCGGCCTTGTGCCTTATCGCTATCGCGGCGCTTACACCGCCTCGAAATTCGCCCTTGAGGGGCTGGGCGTCACGCTGCGCATGGAGCTTCAGGGCAGCGGCATCCATGTCAGCCTGATCGAACCGGGGCCGATCACCTCGAAATTCACCGCGACGGCGCTTGCCCATATCAACGAGCACATCGATCTCGAAAATTCCGCCCATGCGGCGGAATATAAACGCCAGCTGGCGCGCATGGATGGTTCCGGCCCCGTCAACCGCCACAAGCTCGGCCCGGACGCCGTTTATGCCGTGTTGAAACATGCCCTGACCGCCAAAAGGCCGAAACCGCATTATCCCGTTACCGTGCCGGCCAAACAGGGGCTTGTGCTGAAACGGCTCTTGCCTGCCGGACTTTTCTATCGTCTGCTGCGCAGATTCGATTGAGGAGGAGTAATACCGCATGTCCGGCTTCACCACCGTTCTGGCCCTTATCTTCATGGGCCTCGTCGTCATCGTGCTGATACGCGGCCTCTTCAACATGCTGAAGGGACAGGACGCCAACCGCTCCAACAAGCTGATGCAGCTTCGCCTGCTTTTGCAGGCCGTGGCGATTGTGCTGATCATGTTCACCCTCTGGCTCACCGGCGGTGGCCGCTGACATGGTGAAGCTGAACAAGATCTACACTCGTACCGGCGACAAGGGCACCACGGCGCTGGTTTCCGGCCCGCGCCGCCTGAAACACGATCTTCGCGTCGAGGCCTATGGCACGGTGGATGAGACCAATTCGGCCATCGGTGTCGCGCGACTTCATACCGGCGGGATGGAAAAGCTGGATGCCATGCTTTTCCGCATTCAGAACGATCTTTTCGATCTCGGCGCCGATCTCGCCACGCCGGACAGCGGCGAACCGCTTTCCTATGAGCCGCTGCGCGTCGTCGAAAGCCAGGTCACGCGGCTGGAAAACGAAATCGACGATCTCAATGCCGCCCTTGAACCGCTGACCTCTTTCGTGCTGCCGGGCGGCAGCGCTGCGGCGGCCAGCCTGCATATGGCGCGCACCGTCTGCCGGCGCGCGGAAAGACTGATGGTGGAACTTTCCGTTACTGAGAATGAGATCGTCAGCCCGGCGGCGCTGAAATATGCCAACCGCCTGTCCGACTTCCTGTTCGTCGCCGCCCGCTTCGCCAATGATGCCGGCAAGGCCGATATATTGTGGGTTCCCGGCAAGAACCGCTAAAGCGTTTCAATGACGCAACCAAAGGGCGTTCGATGTTCATACCGCTGCACGATGCGAATTCCCTCAAACATATCCGGCTGCAATATGTCACCATCGGCCTCATCGTGGTCAATGTGCTGGTCTGGCTGTTTACCGGGGTGCTTGCCAGCGACACGCAGGCCAATGCCGCAGCCCTCGGCCTCGGTTTCATTCCGGCAGTGGTGTTCGACTACGCCTATCTGGAACCCGCCCTGCAGGTCGTGCCCGATGACCTGACCGTTGTCACCTATGCTTTCCTGCATCTCGATTTCTGGCATCTGGCCGGCAACATGCTGTTTCTCTGGGTCTTCGGCGACAATGTCGAGGATGCGCTCGGCCATTTCCGTTTCCTGATTTTCTACATCGTCTGCGCCATCGCCGGCGCGCTGTTTCACGGTATCGTCGCCCCCACCTCCGAAGGGCCGCTGATCGGCGCTTCGGGTGCGGTTTCCGGCGTTGTCGCGGCCTATTTCCTGTTGCATCCCAGGGTGCGCGTCTGGGTGCTGGTTCTCATGCGCATTCCGCTTCCTTTGCCCGCCTTCATTCCGCTGGCGCTGTGGATCGGCCAGCAGTTCCTGATGCTGGCGCTCGGGCTCGAGGAAAACGTTTCCTGGGGCGCGCATGTGGGTGGCATCATTGCGGGCGCAATCATGGTGATCTTCATGCGCAGGCGAGGCGTTCCCCTGTTTGACCGCACCATTGTTCCGCCGAGGGCGGCACAGTTCAAGAATCCGTCGCAAACGGCGGGGTTGTCGCAAATCGAACGGGGCTATGACGGGAGCAGATGAGCTCTTGTGAAAGAGATAGAGTATTTACGTGAACGTCAACGTAAGATATGCCTTACGTGCATGTGATAATGAAGATTGCTCCGTTGTAATTGCGGGAAAAATGCTTATCCATGTCGCCAACCTGTTTTTGGAGGTCCGCGCGGTCAACTGGCCAAAGCGGACAGGAGTTTGAGGAAAGCCGCCGATGAAAATCCTTGTCCCCGTTAAACGAGTCGTCGATTACAACGTGAAGATCCGCGTGAAAGCCGATGGTTCTGGCGTTGAGCTTGCCAATGTGAAGATGTCGATGAACCCGTTCGACGAAATCTCGGTGGAAGAGGCGCTGCGCCTGAAGGAAGCCGGCAAGGCCGAAGAGGTTGTGGTCGTCTCCATCGGCCCGGCCAAAGCGGAAGAAACGCTGCGCACCGCGCTCGCCATGGGCGCCGACCGCGCCATCCTGATCGAGACCGATGAAACGGTTGAGCCGCTCGCCGTCGCCAAGCTTCTGAAGGGCGTGGCGGAAGCCGAACAGCCCGGCCTCGTCATCGTCGGCAAGCAGGCAATCGATGACGATTCGAACCAGACCGGCCAGATGCTGGCCGCATTGCTCGGCTGGGGCCAGGGCACCTTTGCCTCCAAGGTCGTGCCCGCAGATGGCAAGGTCGCAGTCACCCGTGAAGTCGATGGCGGTTTGCAGACGGTGGAGCTGAAGCTTCCCGCCGTGGTCACCACCGATCTTCGTCTCAATGAGCCGCGTTATGCATCGCTGCCGAACATCATGAAGGCGAAGAAGAAGCCGCTCGACAAAAAGTCGCCGGCCGATTTCGGCGTCGATGTTTCACCGCGCCTGAAGGTGCTGAAGACCGAGGAGCCGGCAGGCCGCAAGGCCGGCATCAAGGTCGGCTCGGTTGCCGAGCTGGTCGAAAAGCTCAAAGCCGACGGCGTCCTCTAAGGTTTCGGAAAAGGGAGATATTCTTATGGCCATTCTTCTTCTGGCAGAACACGACAACGCAACCCTTTCCGACCTGACGGCAAAGACGCTGACGGCGGCAACGCAAATCGGCGGCGACGTCCACGTGCTGGTCGCTGGCTCAGGCGCCAAGGGCGCCGCGGACGCTGCCGCGAAACTCTCCGGCGTATCCAAGGTGCTGCTCGCCGACGACGCCTCCTATGCCAATGCGCTGGCAGAACCGCTGGCGGCGCTGATCGTCTCGCTCGCGCCTTCCTATGATGTCATCATCGCGCCGGCCACCGCCTCGGCCAAGAACGTGACGCCGCGCGTTGCGGCCCTTCTCGATGTGGCGCAGGTCTCGGAAATCATCGAGGTCGTCAGCCCTGACACCTTCAAGCGGCCGATCTATGCCGGCAACGCCATCCAGACGGTGCAGGCGACCGATGCGAAGAAGGTCATCACCGTGCGTCCGACCGCCTTTGCAGCCGCCGCTGAAGGCGGTTCGGCAGCAGTTGAAACCATCGGTGCGGCCGCAAACCCCGGCCTTTCCAGCTTCGTTTCCGATGCTCTGGCATCGTCCGACCGTCCGGAACTGACATCGGCCAAGATCATCATCTCGGGTGGCCGTGCGCTCGGTTCGTCGGAGAAGTTCAAGGAAGTCATTCTTCCCGTCGCCGACAAGCTGGGTGCTGCCGTTGGCGCCAGCCGTGCGGCTGTCGATGCCGGTTACGCGCCGAACGACTGGCAGGTGGGCCAGACCGGCAAGGTGGTTGCGCCGCAGCTTTACATCGCCGCCGGCATCTCGGGCGCCATCCAGCATCTGGCCGGCATGAAGGATTCGAAGGTCATCGTCGCGATCAACAAGGACGAGGAAGCGCCGATCTTCCAGGTGGCCGACTACGGCCTCGTCGCAGACCTGTTCGAGGCGCTGCCGGAACTCGAAAAATCGCTGTAATTTAAGCATAAATTGAAGGCGGCGCGTTTTTTAAACGCGCCGCCTTCTCTTTTTCGGCGATATGCGTAACATCGCCGGCAATAACGCAGACAAAATCCCTGAGAGGAGACCAGCCTATGACCGCCCCCTTTAAGAACATCGGTGTCATTGGAGCCGGTCAAATGGGATGCGGCATTGCGCATGTCTCCGCCATCGCCGGCTACAAGGTCCATATCTACGATCTTTCCAAGGAAGGCATCGAGGCCGGTCTTGCCACGATCAACGGCAATCTCGCCCGCCAGGTCACCAACGGCAAGCTTTCCGACGACGCCCGCAAGCAGGCGCTGGCGCTGATCAGCGGCTCGACCGACATCAACGATCTGGCAGCCATGGACCTCGTCATCGAGGCCGCGACGGAAAACGAAGAGATCAAGCGCAAGATTTATGCGCAGGTCTGCCCGATCCTGAAGCCCGAGGCGCTGCTCGCCACCAACACGTCGTCGCTCTCCATCACCCGGCTCGCCTCCGCCACCGACCGTCCCGAACAGTTCATGGGCATCCACTTCATGAATCCGGTGCCGGTCATGAAGCTGGTGGAACTGGTGCGCGGCATCGCCACCAATGAAAAGACCTTCGATGCGGCAAAGGATTATGTGCGGACGCTGGAAAAGGCGATCACCGTTGCCGAAGATTTCCCGGCCTTCATCGTCAACCGCATCCTGCTGCCGATGATCAACGAGGCGATCTATACGCTTTATGAGGGCGTCGGCTCGGTGGAAGCCATCGACACCGCCATGCGCCTCGGCGCAAACCACCCGATGGGACCGCTGCAGCTTGCCGATTTCATCGGTCTCGACACCTGTCTGTCGATCATGCAGGTGCTGCATGACGGCCTTTCCGACAGCAAGTATCGCCCCTGCCCGCTGCTGGTCAAATATGTCGAGGCCGGCTGGCTCGGCCGCAAATCCGGCCGAGGCTTCTACGACTATCGCGGCGAAACTCCGGTTCCGACGCGCTGACCGAATGCCGGATGAGGGAGGGAAAACCCTCCCGCACGAATTTAAAAATTATTTAGCCTTCACCGCCGATACCAGCGCCTTGGCATCCTCGCTGTCCCATGCCGCCGGGCCGTTCATGGCGGCGAGCAGGCAGCCGTTTTCGTCCAGCAGCAGGGTTGCCGGCAGGCCGAAGGCTAGGCCTTCCTTTTTCAGAACGTTGAAGACGCCCATGGAACTGTCACGGTAGTGCTTCAGGGCATCGATCTTGTATTCATCCATGAAGGCTTTCGGTTTTTCATCCGCGCCGGTATCGATGTTGACGGCCACGACCTCGAAAGCGTTACCGCCCTTTTCCTTTTCAAGTGCGTTCAGCGCCGGCATCTCTTCGCGGCAGGGCACGCACCATGTGGCCCAGAGGTTGAGAAGAACCGTCTTACCCTTGAGATCGGCAAGCGTCATATCCTGCGCCTGCGGCCCCTTGAAGGAGAGGGGAATGACGCGCGGCGTGTCCGTGGCCGACATGGCCGCCACCTGCCCCTTCAGAAACGGCTTCAGCGAGGCGATGCGGTTCGCCGCCCCCTCACATAAACCGGCGTCAGTCACCGCTGCCCCTTGAACCGGGCTCTCAGACCCAATATGCCTGAACCAGACCGCGCCCGCGCCGCTTAAGACACCGGCAACGGCAGCAATTGCAACCAACTTGGCGGAAGGAAGCCTGAACGGCCTTTTTTCTGTCATCGAATACTCCAGGGCACTGCGAACATGGCTGACGGCACAGATCAGAAATCCTCCAACCAGATGTGGGGCGGGCGTTTCGCTTCCGGGCCGTCTGCCATCATGGAAGAGATAAATGCCTCCATCGGCTTCGACAAGAAGCTTTACGCCCAGGATATCCGCGGCTCTATGGCGCATGCCGCCATGCTGGCATCTAAAGGCATTATTTCGCCGGAAGATAAAGACAAGATCACCGATGGCCTGAACACGATCCTGTCAGAGATCGAATCCGGCAGCTTCGAATTCTCGCGCAAGCTCGAAGACATTCACATGAACATCGAAGCGCGGCTTGCAACGCTGATCGGCCCCGCCGCCGGCCGCCTGCACACCGCCCGCTCGCGCAACGACCAGGTGGCGCTCGATTTCCGCCTGTGGGTCAAGGAAGAACTGCAGAAGACCGAGGGTATGTTGACCGCCCTCATCGCCGCCTTCCTAGACCGCGCCGAAGAAAATGCCGATACGGTCATGCCTGGCTTCACCCATTTGCAGACCGCCCAGCCCGTGACCTTCGGTCACCATTGCATGGCCTATGTGGAAATGTTCGGCCGTGACCGCGCCCGCGTGCGCCACGCCATCGAGCATATGGACGAAAGCCCGATCGGCGCGGCCGCCCTTGCCGGCACCGGCTATCCCATCGACCGCCACATGACGGCCAAGGCGCTCGGTTTCCGCGAGCCGACCCGCAACTCCATCGACACCGTCTCCGACCGCGATTTCGCGCTGGAATTCCTGTCTATCGCCTCCATCTGCGCGACGCACCTGTCGCGTCTCGCCGAAGAAATCGTCATCTGGTCGACGCCTCAATTCGGCTTCATCCGCCTGTCGGATGCCTTCTCCACCGGCTCCTCGATCATGCCGCAGAAGAAGAACCCTGATGCCGCTGAGCTGGTTCGCGCCAAGACCGGCCGCATCAACGGCTCGCTGATCGCCCTCCTGACGGTCATGAAGGGCCTGCCGCTCGCCTATTCCAAGGACATGCAGGAAGACAAGGAACAGGTTTTCGATGCCGCCGAAAGCCTGGAACTGGCGATTGCCGCCATGACGGGCATGATCCGCGACCTCGAGGTGCGCAAGGACCGCATGCGCGCCGCCGCCGGTTCAGGTTATTCCACGGCCACCGATCTTGCCGACTGGCTGGTGCGCGAAGCGGGCCTGCCCTTCCGCGATGCCCACCACGTGACCGGCAATGCCGTGGCGCTGGCGGAGAAGAAGGGCTGCGACCTCGCCGATCTTTCGCTGGAGGAATTGCAAGCCATCCACCCCGGCATCACCAAGGGCGTTTTCGACGTTCTGTCCGTCGAGGCATCGGTTGCCAGCCGCACGAGCTTCGGCGGCACGGCGCCTTCGGAAGTGAAGAAGCAGATCGCCTGGTGGCGCGGACGCAACTGATAAAATCGCGTTACGCTGCGATCACAAGAAACAGGGTGCACAAGCGCCCTGTTTTTCGTTATCAGAGAGGCACATATTTCCTTTGGACAGGCCCATGCTTTCAAAAACCGCGCGCAAACTCATCGTTCCCATCGGCATGACGCTCGCCGTCAGCCTTGTTCTCAGCGCCTGCGGGCGTAAGGGCGACATCGACCCGCCGAGCACGCCGGTCGAAATGCGCAACAAGCGCAATGCCGACGGAACGGAGACAAAGCCGGCGACGGCGGAACGGCCGTTCATTCTTGACAAGCTTCTCTGACGGATAAAAGCCTGTGAACCATTTTGGCTATATCGACGGCGTGCTGCACGCCGAAAACGTGCCTGTGCCCGAGATCGCCAAGGCGGTCGGCACGCCATTCTACATCTATTCGACTGCGACGCTCGAGCGCCATTACAATGTGTTTTCCGGCGCCTTTGCGGATGTGGACGCCATGGTCTGTTACGCCATGAAGGCCAATTCCAACCAGGCGGTTTTGAAGACGCTGGCAAAGCTCGGCGCGGGCATCGACGTCGTCTCGGGCGGCGAATTGCGACGCGCGCTCGCAGCCGGCGTTCCGGCAAGCCGCATCATGTTTTCCGGCGTCGGCAAAACGGTTGCGGAAATGGATTACGCGCTGGAAGCCGGCATCTACTGTTTCAACATCGAATCCGAGCCGGAACTGGAAGTCCTCAACCTGCGCGCCGTGAAAGTGGGCAAGCGGGCGCATGTCTCCTTCCGTATCAATCCGGATGTGGATGCGCGCACCCACGCCAAGATTTCCACCGGCAAGAAAGAAAACAAGTTCGGCATTTCCTATGAGCGCGCCCGCGCGGTCTATGCCCATGCCGCCACCCTGCCCGGCATCGAAGTGACCGGCATCGACATGCATATCGGCAGCCAGATCACCGAATTGCAGCCTTTCGAGGACGCTTTCCGGCTGCTGCGCGAACTTGTCGAGGCGCTGCGCACTGACGGCCACACGATCAGCCACGTCGATATTGGCGGCGGTCTCGGTATCCCCTATCGCGATGACAATAATCCGCCGCCGCTGCCGGATGCCTATGCGCATATCGTCAAGAACGAACTGAAGAGCCTTAACTGCAAGATCGTGACCGAACCGGGCCGCCTGATCGTCGGCAATGCCGGCATTCTGGTGACGGAAGTGATCTATGTGAAGGACGGTGGCGAAAAGACCTTCGTGATCGTCGACGGCGCCATGAACGACCTCATCCGCCCGACGCTGTATGAGGCCTATCACGGCATCCGCCCGGTGGTGCAGCCGGCAGAAGATACGCCGCGCATCAAGGCCGATATCGTCGGCCCCGTTTGCGAGACCGGCGACTATCTGGCGCTCGACCGCGAGATGGCTGCGCCGCAGCCGGGCGACCTGATCGCCGTCAGTTCCGCCGGTGCTTATGGCGCGGTGCAGGCCGGCACCTACAACTCGCGCCTGCTGGTGCCGGAAGTGCTGGTGAAGGATGACAAGTTCCACGTCATCCGTCCGCGCGGCACCTATGAAGAGCTGATCGCGCTCGATTCCGTGCCCGCCTGGCTCGATTGATCTCGCCTGCATCACCGGTTGGTCGATCACAATCAAGCGAAGCTGCCTAAAAAATGGGGGTGAGGGCTTGGGTGCCCTCGTCTTCGCCACAAAGAATGTTATCCTTGCTCCGTGACATGAAACAGCTCGCCGTTCCGGGAATGGCGTTCGACGTGGCCAGAACCGGGAGAACGGATTGATGACCACAGCCGGAGAGGACAGGACAGGCAGAAAGCGCCCGACCGGCGCGTTCGCGCAGCGGCCGGACCTTGCCCGCCGGGTTGCCGCCAAGCGCTTCTTCGCGAAAATCGTGCTGCTTTCGGAGAAAATTGCGCCGAAAACGCTGTGGCCTCTCTCCATCGCCGCCGTGTTTCTGGCGCTTGCCTGGTTCGGTCTTTACCGGCAGATGCCGGATTTCCTGCGGCTCGGCGTTGTTTTCGTGCTGGTTTTCAGTTTCATCGCCACGCTTTTGCCAATCCTGCGGCTGAAATGGCCGACGGACCACGATGCATCCCGCCTGCTTGAAGACCGCAACGGTCTCGCGCACCAGCCGGTTGGCGTGCAGGAGGATGAGCCGGCCTTCGATACGCCTTTTTCCCGAACGCTGTGGAAAGAACACCAGATCCGCATGGCGGAGCGCATTGCCGCGCTGAATGCCGGCCTGCCGAAACCCGATATCGCTCGTTATGACCGTCTGGCGCTGCGCGCCATCCCCGCCCTTCTTCTGGCCGCAGCCTTCGGTTTCTCCTATTCCAACGGCGCGGGCACGATTGCCGATGCCTTCCGCAGCCGGCCGGCTGTCGGTCCGCTCAATCCGGATATCCGTCTCGATGCCTGGGTCACGCCGCCATCCTATACCGGCCGCGCGCCGATTTTCCTGACCGGACGTGACGCAACCAACCGTGATGCCGTTTCGGTTCCGCAATCCTCCAAGCTGACGATCCGCATGACGGGCGGCGATGGCGGCGAGGAAGTGACCTTCGAGCCTGAAATGGCAGGCGCGCTGCAAAAGCTTGCGCCGGAAGCGGCACGTGCCGATAGCGCAAGCGGCGATATCGCCGTTCAAACGCCGGCTCGTTCGGCGGATCAGCCGGTCGCGCCGCGCACTTTCGCCATGGATGTTACCGAAAGCGGCATGATTACCGCGAATGGCGAACAATGGGTGTTCAACGTCATTCCCGACCAGCCGCCCAGCATCGCCTTCGACAACATGCCGCGCCGGGCCGTCAATGGCGCGCTGGAAGTGGGCTTTACCGCCAAGGACGATTATGGGCTGAAGGAAGCCCATGCCATCATCGAGCCGATTGGCGTTGCGGAAGGTGCGACCGCGCTTTACCCGCCGCCGGAATTCAAGCTCGATCTGCCGCGGCAGAACAATCGCGAGATCAAGGGCCTGACCAGCCGTAACCTGACCGAACATCCCATGGCGGGAAAACGCGTGCGCATCACGCTGGTGGCGACAGATGGCGCCGGCCAGACCGGCCGCAGCCCCGCGCATGAAATGGTGCTGCCGGGCCGCAATTTCTCCGAACCGCTGGCAGCCTCCATTGCCGAGCAGCGGCAGATATTCTCGCTCGATACGCGCCAGATGCCGAAGGCGATTGCCTATAACGAGGCGGTCGGTCTGCGCCCGGAAGAGACCATTCCCAACACCACGCATTATCTCCTGTTGCAGTCGGCGCAGACACGCATGCGGCTCGCCTATAATGAGGAGATGCTGAAGAACACGGCGGATTATCTCTGGGAGATTGCGCTCGGCATTGAGGATGGCGATCTTTCACAGGCCGAAAGGCGCCTGCGCGATGCGCAGAATGCGCTTTCCGAAGCGCTTCAGCGCAATGCCTCCGACGAGGAAATCGCCAAGCTGATGCAGGAACTGCGCGAAGCCATGCAGCAGTTCATGAGCGAGCTTGCCCAGCGCATACAGAATGCGCCGCAGGCCAACATGAACAGCCAAGCACAGAACGTGCTGCGCCAGCGCGATCTGGAAAACATGATGAACCAGATCGAAAACCTCTCCCGTTCCGGCAATCGAGATGCGGCGCAGGAAATGCTCTCGCAGCTGCAGCGCATGATGAACAATCTGCAGGCGGGCCGCCCGCAGCGTCAGGGCCAGCAGGGGCAGCAGCAGAGCAGCAAGATGCGCCAGCAGATCGACAAGCTGGGCGAAATCCTGCAACAGCAGCAGAAGCTGATGGATGAGACCTTCAAGCTCGATCAGGCGCTGCGCGACCGCATGCAGCGCGGCGACCCGCAGCAGGGCGGCGAAGGCGAAAACGACCAGCAGATGGGCGAAAACGGCCAGCAGCCGCAGCAGGGTCAGCAAGGCGAACAGGGTCAAAATGGTCAGCAGGGCGGACAACAGCCGAGCGACCAGATGACCGCTGAACAGCTACGCGAGGCGCTGAAAAACCTGCGGGCGCAGCAGGATGCGCTCGGCAAGCAGCTCGGCGAATTGCAGCAGGGGCTGCGCGATCTCGGTATGGAACCGGGCGAAAACTTCGGCAAGGCGCAGCAGGAAATGCAAGGCGCCGGCGAGGCGCTGGGCAAGGGCCAGGGCGAACAGGCTGTCGAAGGACAGGGCAATGCGCTGAATGCGCTGCGGCAGGGCGCACAGGACATGATGGGCCAGATCATGCAGGCCATGCGCCAGCAGGGCCAACAACCCGGACAGGGTCAGGAGGGCATGGCGGGCCAGGGCGGCCAGAACGGCCGTGATCCGCTTGGCCGTCCGCGCAGCACCACCGGCCCGGATTTCGGCGATCAGGTGAAGGTGCCGGACGAAATCGACGTGCAGCGCGCCCGCGAAATCCTAGAGGCGATCCGCGAGAAGCTCGGCAACAATCCACCCGGTGAAATCGAGCGGCGGTATCTGGAGCGGTTGCTGGATATACAGTGAGGGTTCGCACAGCTAATGGCGTGCCTCGTTACATCCTGTTTCAGAAGCTAAAGTTTCCGTCATGCCGGACTTGATCCGGCATCCAGTCGGCGCGCGTCTGCGCGGCGGAAAGAGTTCTTTCAGCCCAAGGACTGGGGCTGGCTGGATTCCGGCTCGAGGCCGGAATGACGGAGGCAGGGAACTGCGCTGAGCCAGGGGACTGACCAACAAAAAAGGCGGCCCGACGGCCGCCCTTTAGATCTCTGCTTCCTTACCACTCAGGCCGCCAGCGCGCGCGCCACAGCCTTGCGAATATCCGGAAGCGCAAAGGGTTTGGAAACCACGTCCACAATCTTCGTCGCCAGATCGTCAGCACGTTCGCGCTGCTCGGCATAACCCGTCATCAGCAGGATGCGCATGGCCGGGAAGCGTTCGGCGGCGCGGTGCGCCAGCTCGATGCCATCCATGACCGGCATGCGGATATCCGAAAGAAGAAGATCGAAACTGGTTTCCTGAAGCTTTTCCAGCCCCTGCTCGCCATCCGCCGCCTCATGGGTCTCGTGACCGTCGAGACGCAGCGCGCGAGCGACGAAAGCCCGCAATGCATCCTCGTCTTCGGTAATCAGAATCTTCGCCATTACTCATTGCTCCTGGGCATCATTTCCAGCCGTGAGCAACATCGCAGGCTCCTCTTTTCAAGAGGTAAACACCCAGCCCTTCGCTGGGTGAATGGTTAATGAGGCGTCTCCGCGCTGTGCCGTTCCGGCACGGCAAAGTACTCAGGCGTCGCCGGTCACGACGCCGACAAAGGGCAGTTCGCGGAAGGCGTAAGCGACATCCATGCCGTAACCCACGACGAAATAATCCGGACATTCGAAACCGACATAATCGGCCTCCAGATCTTCCTTGCGCTTGACCTTCTTGTCGAGCAGCACCGCGATGGTGACATTGCGGGCGCCACGCTCGTAAAGCAGTTCCTTGGCGAAACGCAGCGTGCGGCCGGATTCGAGAATATCGTCGATCAGGAGGACATCGCGGTCCTTCACGTCGCTGTCTATATCCTTGACGATCCTGACGCCTTGGGAAACCGTGCCGGTGCCATAGCTCGAAAGCGTGATGAACTCGACTTCAGGGGCAAGGCCGCTGTCATGCAGCGCGCGGATAAGATCGGCCGCGAAAATGAACGATCCCTTGAGCACGGCAATGACCAGTAAATCCTTGGTCGGGCCGCTGGCGATGTGTTTGGCCATGTCGCGATTGCGCTCGGCGATCTGCTCGGCGGTATAAAGCGGCTCGATGTTTTTTCCACGGACGACGGGCATTCTTACTCCTGTGCTGCGCCTTGCCGATTTTACCTTTCAGTAAAAATACGAAGACCACGGGTTAGCACAGTCAGCGTTCGGACGCACCCGCCTCGACGAAGGAAAGCTTGATCTCAGGCGTTTTTCCACCGGGATGGCGCAACTTTGCCGAAAAACCGTGGCTGAAACCGGGCTGCATCTCCTTCACCGGCGGTTCGATGACCATGCTGGCCACCAGCTGTCCCTTGGCGGCGAAGAGATCGGCGCGGAGGGCCGGCACCTCTTCGAGATTGCCGCCATTGTTTTCGACAATGCCGTTGATGAGCAGAGTATCCATGCCATCCGCCTCCATCGGGGTCACGGTGACATGGGAAATGGCGAGCGGGTTCACCGAAGCGGCAACAGCCGGCTTCTCCGGCACGACCACAGAGAGACCGCCCGAGCAGACGAAGACGAAAATCGCAAGCCCCGCCACTAGCGCCGAATAGGCATCCGCCGAAAGACGGGATAATCTGCGGTCCAGCCAGCCGATGAAAGCGAGGCCGAGCACACCGATGGTGACGGGTGGTTTTGCCGCCTGCCGGCGCGCAGCACCGCGATTGTCGTTTCCGGGTTGCCGCGAACGGTTTTCCTTGATGGTGACAAATTCCGCGTCTACCACATCGCGGTCGGGATTTGCCGCCCGCGAAGTGCGGCGCACCGGCGTTTCCGGCATCAGGAGGTCGAAATCGAATGCCGCTTGCCGGCGAGATGAACGGAACATAGCCATAGAATTCCCTGGGTGAGGTTTTCCGGCCCGCAAAACTGGGCATTGCAACGAATCCTGCCAAGTTTTAAATTTAATTGGTTAATGCTTCGCAAAAACGGCTCGCACAGGCCACCGGAACCGGGTTAAACCGCGCCGCCCGGGCCTCTGCGCTTTCGGCTTGCGAAACACCACGAAACGAAGAGACTGGAAGTCCGTTGATCCATTTCGAAAATGTCGGGTTGCGTTACGGCATGGGACCCGAGATCCTGAGGGACATGACCTTCGATATCCCCAAGGGTTCGTTCCAGTTTCTGACCGGCCCGTCGGGCGCCGGCAAGACGACGCTGCTCCGCCTGCTTTTAATGTCGCTGCAGCCGACACGCGGCAATATCCGCATGTTCAACCGCGATGTGTCGCGCATTCCGCGCAGCGAGTTGCCGATGCTGCGCCGCCGCGTCGGCATCGTATTTCAGGATTTCCGGCTGCTCGATCATCTGACGACCTATGAGAACGTCGCCCTGCCGCTGCGTGTGCGCGGCAAGGAAGAGAGCGCCTATCGCAACGATGTGATCGAGCTGCTGAAATGGGTCGGGCTCGGCGAGCGCATCAATGTGTTGCCGGCCATTCTTTCCGGCGGGGAAAAGCAGCGCGCCGCCATTGCCCGCGCCTTGATGGACCAGCCCGAAATCCTGCTGGCCGACGAGCCGACCGGCAACGTCGATCCGCCGATGGCCAAGCGCCTTCTCAACCTTTTCCTGGAACTCAACCGGCTGGGCACGGCCGTCGTCATCGCCACCCATGATTTCGGCCTGATGGACCAGATCGATGCGCGCCGGATGATCCTGACCGAAGGGCGGCTCGACATCTATGAATGAGATCAACCGCAAACAATTGAAGCCGGAAGCGGCGCAGCCGAAGCGCCCGCCCATGCGCATCCGCCCGATGGCGCCCATCCTGCCGCCCTCCAATATTCAGGGCAATGCGCTGATGGTGGTCATCGCCATCATGGCCTTTCTCGCCTGCCTGACGCTGGGCGCCGTCTCCATGGTGCGCGCCACAGCCGCCACCTGGCAGAGCCAGATTTCCCGTGAGATCACCATCCAGATCAAGCCCGAGGACGGGCTGGATATGAATGCGGCGCTGAATAAGGCGCGCAACCTGGCGCTCACCTTCGTCGGCACGCGGGATGGCACCGTCCTCGATGATGCGGCGACATCGCGCCTTTTGGAGCCGTGGCTCGGCAGCGGTCTCGATCTTTCCGAATTGCCGGTGCCGCGTCTCGTCGTCATCACCATCGACGAAAACAATCCGCCCGATTTCCAGGCGATGCGCGATATGCTGAAGGCGGAGATTCCGCAGGCGTTTCTGGACGACCACCGCACGTGGGTCGACAGGCTGGTCTCCATGGCCAGAACCACCGTTATGATCGGGGTCGGCGTTCTTATCCTCGTCTTCACCGCCATGGTGCTGACCGTGGTGTTTGCGACGCGCGGCGCGCTTTCCGGCAACCGGCATATCGTCGAGGTGCTGCACTTCGTTGGCGCGGAAAGCAGTTTTGTAGCGCGCGAATTCCAGAAACATTTCCTGAAGATCAGTCTCAAGGGGGCGGCGGCGGGCAGCGCACTGGCCGCGGCGGTTTTCCTTGTCGCCGGTTTCTGGCAATCGAGCACGGTCGCCACGCCGCAGAGCGATCAGGCGAGCGCGCTTTTCGGCTCGTTTTCGGTCGGTCTCGGCGGCTATTTCGGCATTGCCATGACGATGATCATCATCGCGCTTTTGACCACAATCACGGCGCGCGTGACCGTCATCCGCACCATCGACGATATCGACCGCGTCCGCTCGGATCCATCGAAAAGCGACGGCCTTGCATCGTGAGAACACCCCCGGAATCCTGCGGTAGAACTGAAAGCGTCACAAGCCGGATGTAACCTGCAGACGGTGGACAAAAATGCCTGTTCCTTGCCTTAATCGGCGAGTATTCAGGAGGAATGTTTGTGAGTCGGATGGACCAGGATCAGGCGACAGCGCGACCGGCCAGAAAGGGCCTGTTGTCGCGGCGCGGTCCTCTGCGCCGTTTTATTCGCGGCCTCATCCTGCTTTGCGTCATTGTGCTCGGCGCATTTTCCGGCGGTTTCCTGTGGTTTGCCGATTCCGTCGCCTCCATGCGTCCGCCGGAGGGGGCAAGAGGCGATGCCATCATCGTGCTTACCGGCGGTTATCAGCGTATCGAACAGGCGGTCGGCCTGCTGAGAGACGGCGTGGGCAAGCGGCTTCTGATTTCCGGCGTCAACCCGGCCACCACCCGCTCGCAGATCCGCAAGATGACGCAAGGGTCATCAGACATGTTTTCCTGCTGCGTGGATATGGGCTACAAGGCGATAGACACGATCGGCAACGCCAGTGAGGCGGCAAGCTGGATACGCGACCACAATTATTCCTCCATCGTCGTCGTCACCAATAATTATCATATGCATCGCAGCCTGCATGAATTGCGCAGTGCCAGCCCGCAGACGCAATTCATCGCCTATCCCGTCATCAGCGCCGATCTTGCCCGCACCAACTGGTTCGTGGAGCCGGATGTGGTGAGAACCATGCTTTACGAATATCTGAAGTTCGTGGCGGCAGCGGGACGCGACCTCACCGGCTTCGGCAAGGGTGACGGTCTGCGCAAGGCCGCCGCCGATCATTCCCGGATAAAGACGACAACCGCTTCGTCCTGACCGGCGAGAACGCGCTTGCTGCGGCCCCTTGTTTTCGTGTAGGCGTCTGGCATCGGCATCCGGCATCGAGACCTGTCCAGGGCTTCGGAACGGCTGCGCTCCGGGAAGGCTGTTGATGCTCAAGCTGCGCTCTTTTCTTTTCAATACGCTGTTTTATCTCAACCTGATTGTTCGCATGATCGTGCTGACGCCGATCTATTTCATTCTGCCGCGCAAGATCGCCTATGAAATTCCCAAGAACTGGGCGCGATCCAACCACTGGCTGATGAAGACCATCGTCGGCACCACCTTCGAAGTCGAAGGGCTGGAAAACATTCCCGAAACCGGCTGCATCTTCGCACCCAAACACCAGTCCTTCTGGGACACCTATGCGCTGCTGCCCAATCTTCCCGATCCGGTCTATATTCTGAAGCGCGAGCTTTTGTGGATTCCGCTGTTCGGCTGGTACGCCATGAAACAACGCATGATCCCGGTTAACCGCGCCGCACGCGGGAAGGTGATGCTGAAGGTGATGGAGCGGGCAAAAGAGGAAATGGCCGCCGGTCGCGAACTCATCATCTATCCCGAAGGCACACGCCGCCCACCGGGCGCCGAACCCGAATATCGTTACGGCATCGCAAGGCTTTACCGCGATCTGCAGGTTCCGGTCATTCCCGTCGCCATGCATCCCGGCCTGTTCTGGCCGCGCCGGTCCACCATGCGCTATCCCGGCCATTTCAAGGTGCGTATCCTGCCGGCCATCGAGCCGGGGCTGGACCCCGACGTGTTTTTCAAGCGCCTGATCGATGTAACGGAAAAAGCGAGCGACGAGTTGCTGCTGGAAACCGTGCGCAACAACCCGCATTTGCCGCTGCCGCCGACCGCCGTGAAGCGGATCGCCGAACTTCAGGGCAAGGAAACCGCCGCCGGCTGAGCGGCGAGCGCGCCGACATTTTTGGCGATGCTCTCCAGCAGGGAATCGCGAATGCCCATCTCCTGCAGATGCTGCACGGTGTTGAAGACATAATCCGTATTCGGCCCGGACCGGCCCGATGCGGCTGCAACGATGGTCGCCGATTCGGCAACGCCGAGACCGCCGATATATTGCTCATGCGCGGGATCGGCCACATAGGTTACGGCGCTGCTGCGCCTGCCATCGGAAAGCGCGATGGAAACCAGCCGCTCCTTATAGACATTCGTCACCAGTTCGCGCTCGCGCAGATAGATCATGACGGGGTCGCGGTCCTGCCCGCGCACGCGGAAAGCGACGCCAAGGCAGGAGCCGCCGCGCTCCAGGCCGAGAACGAGACCGGGCTTTTCTTCGGTGCCTCTATAAAAGTTGGAACTGATACAAAGCGAGCGCCGATACCCGTGCAGCCGCGCCTGCTGCCGCTCTTCAAAGGCGAAGCCGGGGTTCCACATCAACGAACCGTAGCCAAAGACCCAAAAATCGTCCATATCCCAAGCCAAATCGAAATTGTCTGAAGTCTGTTCATCGGAGATCAATATGGCAGCGTCAAGCCAATCCGGCACCGCCAAAAAAATCCTCTGGCTCGCCATCGCCATCCTCGTGGTCATCGGACTTTATACCGCCGGGTGGTTTTACGCCGCCGACAGGCTGAAGCAGACGGTTCTGAACGTCATTGCCCCCTCGCAGGCGCGCAGCGTCAGCGGCGAATGCGGCGATATCGCCTTCAAGGGTTATCCCTTCCGCATCGGCCTCTTCTGCTCCAAAGTGACGGTGGATGACAAGGAGAACGGCGTTTCCGCTTCCTTCGGCGAACTTCGCTCGGCAGCGCAGGTTTATAATCCCGGGCACATCGTCTGGGAACTCGATTCGCCCGCGGAAATCCGTTCCGCCCATGGCCTGACAATTTCGGCCGCCTGGCAGAACATGCAGTCCAGCATCGTCACCAAGCTGAAGGGCATCGACCGCAGCTCGCTCGTCATCGACGGGCTGAAGGCACAGGCGATTTCTTCCGTCACCGGCCAGACCATCGATTTCGATGCAGTCAAAACGGAAATGCATCTGCGCCAGAACGGCGCGGATCTCGACGGGGCCATCACGCTCACCGACTCCGCAACCGTCATCAAGGACTGGCCGCAGCTTTTGCCGCGCCTCGACGCCATCGCCGATGTCACCCTTGCCGGCAAGGCGGGCATGGTGGATGGCAGCGACAGTTCGGGCCTGTATGGCGCGAGCGGCGAGCTTCGCCGGCTGGTGGCCGATATTGGCGAGGGCCGCACCATGCGCATCAGCGGCCCCTTCTCCTTCGACAATGAGGGCTATCTCTCCGGCCAGTTCAAGCTGGAAATCGAAAAGCTCGGCGCATGGTCGGACAATGCCAAGCAGGTCTTCCCGCAGCTGCAGTCCACCATCGATACGGCCCGCAAACTGCTCGGCGCGCTCGCCGGCGGCGGCGACCGGGCATCCGTCGATCTCGTTGTGGATCGTGGCCGCGCCACGGTCAGCGGCTTTATTCCGCTTGGGAGAATCCCGCCGATTTGACGTTTAGCCCCATATTCGACGTCATCCTCGGGCTTGT
>NZ_JAVAYA010000049.1:0-4296 GCF_041954855.1 Agrobacterium sp. LR_9 | reverse complement strand
ATTATATCTTGGACAGAAATGTGTAGTTTTGCATCACTAGGAGGTTCTCGACGTTGACAAATGTGCTGTCCAAAATCTATATGCCAAAATGCATGGTGGGCGATCGGCAACAGCGTGGCATATGAGCTCGTAAGTTTTTGCAATCTAATATGTTTCATGACGGAAGTGTCCGTCAGGCAGGACGGTAAATGCCCCAAGTCTTTTTTGATCTGTCGGAACTTTTCCTGAATTCGGGAGTCAAGTTTAAATATTACGGAATTGCGCGAACCGTAATGGAAGTCGCTTATGAACTGACTTTGGCGGATAAATCTGTAAGGTATGTAATCTATTCGCCGCTGCATCGTCGGTTTTTTGAGGTTTTTCCCCGTACGGGTGACGCATCGCCAACCGGTGTTCTGGATCCCAATATTCCTTCAAGCGCGACCCCATTGCGTCTGAGGCAGAATCTTTTTGATACTAACTTTTTGAAGTCTTTTTTCTACGGGATGGTGCGCACGATAGTCGAGCATCGCAATCGCAAACGTTGGGCAACTATTCCGGCGAGTGCAGTTCGGGAGGTTAATCTCGACGGGCAGATTCTGATTTCGCTGGGCAGGCCAAAAATCATGTCTGACTATATCATGGCGTTGAATGAACGGGGCGAAAAAGCCACTTTCATTCCGATGCTCCATGACATGATCCCATTGCATAATTTCACACATCGGAATCAGTTTTCGTTTCCGCGGAATTTTATTCACGATAACAAGGTCGCTATCGGGGCTGCGTCACTGATTTTGACAAATTCGGAATTTACGGCGCGGGAAGTAAAGCATTTTTCAGAGATAGGGACATTGCCGCCAGTGCAGGACGTTGTCGCTATCCCGCTTTGTAATGAACTTCGGCCGACGGTTGAGCCAATAGATAAGAAACCCCCTTCAGGTCGTTACCTTCTGGGCGTCGGTATTTATAACGGCCGTAAGAACTTGGAATGTGTTGTTGAAGCCATGCTTCTATTACAGGCTTCCGGTGTCGTTCCGCCCGCACTGGTGTTGGCAGGCGCAAGACGTAAAAGAGTTGAAAAATTCTTAAAACAGGAAAAGTTTCGCCCTATAGCCGACAAGTTCCACTTTGTTCTTAACCCGAACCAAGCGGAATTACGTCTGCTCTACGAAAATGCCTATGGCCTCGTTTTGCCGAGCAGAATGGAAGGGTGGGGCTTGCCGATTAGCGAAGCTCTTTGGTGCGGGACCCCGGCTTTTGCTGCGGATGTGCCGGCCTTGAGGGAGGCAGGGGGTACACTCGCACTGTATTTCAATCCAGAGAAACCGGATGAATTGGCTGATTTGGTTCGCGGGTTGTTGCTCGAGCCGGATAGCTACGCTGCCTTGAAAACGAAAATCGCCGAATTCAAACCACAAATGCGGACCTGGCGAAATGTCGCGTCAGATATACTTCATTCGGTGCAAAAGTTTGACCACAAAGAGAGACGGGTGGCGACATAAGGCTGCCAGCTGACATGGATGATGTGCCCTCCATGCCGTTGGGAAGCTATCTTGAGTGCGGAATGGGGATAGATCAGCATTAGCCGCGCCAGATGGGATTTTCTTGCCGGTTACTCTAAAGCAGCAATCTCTCCCGTTCTTCCCCCTGCCTGAAACGGGGCGTGATGACATCCTCGCCAGAGGGAGATTGACACTTAGTGATCACCCATTTAAGTGCACTAAGCCAATTTTGGATTAGCCGTGCCTCGGCATTTGGACCAGTGTTAAGCTTTGAGTTTTGCGAGCATGAAACTTGAGCCATCATATATGAGCGCTACACACCGAACATCACTCCATCCGTTTGGGTTTGTTCGTCTAACGTGATAAACACTCACCAAATGTAGTTTCTGCACAAATTAGGAATATCGCTGTGATCGGATCATTTTTGTCGCAAAACGACAAGAAGCTGCTGGTACGACTGTTCAAAGAGAACTTTAGGAAGCATGTCGGTTGGTACTCGATGGCAATCGCGGCAATGGTTGTCGTTGCTGCAACGACCTCTCTCAGCGCTTGGATCATGCGCGATATCGTTAACAGCGTTTACTTGAAGCGCGGCTTTGACGTCGTCCTTGAGATTGCTTTTGCGGTTGCCGCGATATTCATTGTAAAGGGCCTCGCCACGTTCGTTCAGAGTTACTATCTGAGCAAAGCCGGCAACAGCATCGTCGCGGAGCAGCAACGTAAAATATATGATCGCCTGCTGAAGCAAGGTGTATCGTTCTTTCAAAACCTGCCATCATCGGAATTGCTGGTTCGGGTAACCTACAATGCACAGGCTGCCAGGAGCGTTATCGATACAATCGTGACGTCCTTTATCCGCGACCTGTTGTCGCTCATCGGTTTGATCGTTGTGATGTTCGCCCAGAATTTTCTTCTGAGCGCGATTTCGATGATTATAGGCCCTCTTGCCATCTTCAGTGTCCGTCTTGTCTTGCGCCGGGTGCGTAAGATCATGGAGGCTGAGCTCGCTTCGCTTGGCGAAATCGTCAACGTCGTGCAGGAAACCAGCATCGGCGTCCGTGTGATTAAAGCGTTCTCGCTTGAGAAGCTTATGCGCCAACGTATGAACAAGGCAGTGTCTGACGTTGAGCATCGAGCAAATGGTATTGCGAAGCTTGAAGCGGCGACCAGTCCGATCATGGAAACGCTGTCCGGCCTTGCGATTGCTGTCGTCATTGCCGTTTCCGGCTACACCGTTCTGGAGAAAGGCGGCTCTCCGGGCGATCTGATGTCCTTTATAACCGCTTTGCTTCTTGCTTACGAACCAGCAAAACGTCTGGCGCGTATGAGAATACAGATCGAAGGAGGCATGATCGGTGTCCGCATGATGTTCGAGGTTCTGGACGCGCCGTTGACGCTTGCCGAAAAGAAAGATGCCCTGCCTCTACTCAAGGCCAGTGGCGACGTGCAACTAAGAAACGTCAGCTTCGAATATGTTTCTGGGCAGCCGGTTCTGAAGAACGTCAGCGTACTCTTCGAGGGCGGCAAGATGACCGCATTGGTCGGTCCGTCAGGAAGCGGCAAATCGACAATCATCAATCTTATGATGCGCCTTTACGATCCTCAGAATGGTTCCGTTGAAATCAACGGCATGGATTTGCGCGATGTTTCCTTTGCTAGCCTGCGCGAGCACGTATCTTATGTGGGTCAGGAAACCTTTCTGTTCTCGGGTACTGTTAAGCACAATATCTCCGTTGGTCGGGACGGCGCGACAGAAGAAGAGATCATTGCTGCTGCCAAGGCTGCCAATGCCCATGAATTTATCATGAAGATGCCTGACGGTTACGACAGCAAGCTTGGTGAAAATGGTTCAGGCCTTTCCGGGGGGCAGAGACAGCGTGTTGCGATCGCGCGAGCCATGCTGAGGGACGCAGATATTTTGATCCTTGACGAGGCGACCAGTGCGTTGGATTCGGAATCCGAAGCTCTTGTGCGAGACGCGCTTGAGCGCCTGACACTGAACAAAACATCTATTGTCATCGCTCATCGGCTTTCAACGATAAACCGAGCCGACAAGATCGTCGTTATGGATAATGGACAGGTCGTAGAGGAAGGAAGTCGGCGTGAACTACTTGCAACAGATGGCCTTTATAAACGCCTGCACAGTATCCAGTTCGATGCGGACGTAGCATAACCCTGACATATCAGGCCGCATTGGAAAGGTTTTGTTGTGAAGGAACACTCTCGAAAGATCACGCCGGTTCTTCTTGCCGGCGGTGCTGGTTCGCGGCTTTGGCCGGTATCGCGCGATCAGTTGCCCAAGCAGTTCCAGCCGCTGGTCGGCAATCTTTCGACCTATCAGCAGACGCTGCAGCGGGTGGGAGACAAGGGCCTTTACGCCGAGCCGCTGGTGATCACCAATGAGGATTTCCGGTTCTTCGCCCGCCGTCAGGCCGAAGAGATCGATCTACCGGCAACCGTGGTGCTGGAGCCCGCCCGCCGCGACAGCGCCGCCGCCATGGCCGCCGCCGCCGTGCTGGCCGAGCGCCGCGAGCCCGGATGCCTGGTACTGGCGCTTGCCGCCGATCATGTGGTGCTCGATGCCGACAAGTTCTCAGACGCCGTGAAACTCGGCGCAAAAGCCGCCGATCAGGGCAATATCGTCGTCTTCGGCCTAGTGCCGACCGAACCGCGCACCTCCTACGGTTATATCAAGCCGGGCGAGGCGATCGACGGCGAAAAAGACCTCAGCACCGTCGATGCCTTCGTGGAAAAGCCGGATATGAAGACGGCGATCTCCTATCTGGAAAAGGGTTATCTCTGGAATTCCGGCAAT
>NZ_JAVAYA010000048.1:0-2500 GCF_041954855.1 Agrobacterium sp. LR_9 | reverse complement strand
CGGGTGCTAACGTCCGTCGTGAAAAGGGCAACAACCCTGACCTCCAGCTAAGGTCCCCAAGTCATGGCTAAGTGGGAAAGGATGTGAGGATCCCAAAACAACCAGGATGTTGGCTTAGAAGCAGCCATCATTTAAAGAAAGCGTAACAGCTCACTGGTCTAAATAAGGGTCTTTGCGCCGAAAATGTAACGGGGCTAAAGCCATGCACCGAAGCTGAGGATTTGCACTTTGTGCAAGTGGTAGCGGAGCGTTCCGTAAGTCTGTGAAGGCGGACCCGTGAGGGCTGCTGGAGATATCGGAAGTGCGAATGTTGACATGAGTAACGATAAAGGGAGTGAGAGACTCCCTCGCCGAAAGACCAAGGGTTCCTGCTTAAAGTTAATCTGAGCAGGGTTAGCCGGCCCCTAAGACGAGGCGGACACGCGTAGTCGATGGGAACCACGTTAATATTCGTGGGCCTGGTGGTAGTGACGGATCTCGTGTGTTGTTCAACCTTATTGGATTGGTTGGGCGGCGAAGAGGTT
The DNA here is from genome assembly GCF_041954855.1 of Agrobacterium sp. LR_9. Taxonomy (NCBI): domain Bacteria; kingdom Pseudomonadati; phylum Pseudomonadota; class Alphaproteobacteria; order Hyphomicrobiales; family Rhizobiaceae; genus Agrobacterium; species Agrobacterium sp. LR_9. The sequence goes on along the minus strand of NZ_JAVAYA010000048.1, from coordinate 1,976 downwards.
CCAGGAAATAGCTCCACCGTATAGACCGTACCCGAAACCGACACAGGTGGTCAGGTAGAGTATACCAAGGCGCTTGAGAGAACTATGTTGAAGGAACTCGGCAAATTGCACGCGTAACTTCGGAAGAAGCGTGACCCTTTTATACGCAAGTATGATGGGGTGGCACAGACCAGGGGGTAGCGACTGTTTATCAAAAACACAGGGCTCTGCGAAGTAGCAATACGACGTATAGGGTCTGACGCCTGCCCGGTGCTGGAAGGTTAAAGGGAGGGGTGCAAGCTCTGAACTGAAGCCCCAGTAAACGGCGGCCGTAACTATAACGGTCCTAAGGTAGCGAAATTCCTTGTCGGGTAAGTTCCGACCTGCACGAATGGCGTAACGACTTCCCCGCTGTCTCCAACATAGACTCAGTGAAATTGAATTCCCCGTGAAGATGCGGGGTTCCTGCGGTCAGACGGAAAGACCCCGTGCACCTTTACTATAGCTTTACACTGGCATTCGCCAAGGCATGTGTAGGATAGGTGGTAGGCTTTGAAGCAGGGACGCCAGTTTCTGTGGAGCCATCCTTGAAATACCACCCTTATCTTCGTGGATGTCTAACCGCGGTCCGTTATCCGGATCCGGGACAGTGTATGGTGGGTAGTTTGACTGGGGCGGTCGCCTCCGAAAGAGTAACGGAGGCGCGCGATGGTTAGCTCAGACCGGTCGGAAATCGGTCGTCGAGTGCAATGGCATAAGCTAGCCTGACTGCGAGACTGACAAGTCGAGCAGAGACGAAAGTCGGTCATAGTGATCCGGTGGTCCCGTGTGGAAGGGCCATCGCTCAACGGATAAAAGGTACGCCGGGGATAACAGGCTGATGACCCCCAAGAGTCCATATCGACGGGGTTGTTTGGCACCTCGATGTCGACTCATCGCATCCTGGGGCTGGAGCAGGTCCCAAGGGTATGGCTGTTCGCCATTTAAAGCGGTACGTGAGTTGGGTTCAGAACGTCGTGAGACAGTTCGGTCCCTATCTGCCGTGGGTGTAGGAATATTGACAGGATCTGTCCCTAGTACGAGAGGACCGGGATGGACGTATCTCTGGTGGATCTGTTGTCCTGCCAAGGGCATAGCAGAGTAGCTATATACGGAATGGATAACCGCTGAAGGCATCTAAGCGGGAAACCAACCTGAAAACGAGTGTTCCCTATCAGAGCCGTGGAAGACGACCACGTTGATAGGACGGGTGTGGAAGCACAGCAATGTGTGAAGCTTACCGTTACTAATAGCTCGATCGACTTCTTCGTTCCCATTGAATATGTTCATCGAACAAAGTTCGATGACATCATCTTCTGTCCTCACGGGCCAAAGGCCCTGCGGACGGCGCGCGCCATAAGGCGCGACGGACTAGCGTCCTGTATGGCTGCCTCGCTCGACCTCGAGCAGGGCAGGCAAACGGATCGGTCACAGAAAGACGTGTAAATTAAAACGAAGCGCAAGCTTCCCAGCTTCTCGAAAACAACAGTCATGTGAAAACATGAACAAGGTTGCTTTGGCCAACTGGTCCCTCATATCAGAGGTGACCGTATGGCCGATTGGCGTCCCCCGTGAGCGACAAGCGAACGGGATAAGGCATGCCAATCCAAAAATAGCAACATATGTTCATGCTACCGCATGAACATATGTTGCGTTTTGCCGACCTGGTGGTTATCGCGGGGCGGCTGCACCCGTTCCCATTCCGAACACGGCCGTGAAACGCCCCAGCGCCAATGGTACTTCGTCTCAAGACGCGGGAGAGTAGGTCGCTGCCAGGTCTGCAAAACGCAACTCAAAATCTTCTCAATCACAAAAGGGCAAAAATGCCCAAATCAAAAGGCCGCAAATGCGGCCTTTATGCTATAATAAAACAAGTCAACGCGGGGTGGAGCAGCCCGGTAGCTCGTCAGGCTCATAACCTGAAGGCCGCAGGTTCAAATCCTGCCCCCGCAACCAAA